>JAYTFS010000043.1:0-2588 GCA_043734185.1 Pseudolabrys sp.
GGGCTCGGATCGACCAGGTGGTAGTCGTGATGCTTGGCGTGAGCGTCGGCCATAATCGTCGTCTCCGTTTAGAGCTTGCTCGAATTTTTATCCGGCGTCTGCGCCACCGGCCGCTGCGGCTCGGGCAGCCGGTAGAAAGTGTAGGACAGCGTGATGGTATTGAGATCATTCTGGTCGCGATCCTTGTCGATCGACGGATCGACGTAGAACACCACCGCCATCTCGCGTGTTTCGCCGGCCTTTAGCGTCTGCTCGGTGAAACAGAAGCAATTGATCTTGTTGAAATAGGACCCGACCTGCGGCGGCGTGACGTTGTAGGACGCCTGCGCCGAAATCTCGCGCGCGGTTTCGTTGACGACCTTGTAGTTGACGGTCACGACGTCGCCGATGCGAACCTTGATTTCGTTCTGCTCGGGTTCGAATTTCCACGGCAGGCCGGGCATGACATTGGAGTCGAAGCGAATGCTGAGTTCGCGGCCGAGCACATGCGTGGGAGCTTGGCTCGCCATCTGCGGCGTGCCGCCAAAGCCGGTGGTCTTGCAGAACCAATTATAGAGCGGCACCGATGCATAGGCCGCACCCACCATCGACGCGACGAACACACCGCAACACGAGGCGACCACAAGGTCGCGCCCAAGCCTGCGTTTGTCTTTGCGGAGGGTGCTCATATCGGGCGCACCATGATGCCGGGGCCCTTCACGAGGGTCATGGCGTAAAACAATATGACCAGCGCCGCGAGCGACAGCGCGATGGCGATAGAGCGTGAACGCCGGGCGCGCTTTTGCGCCTCGGTGAGAACGATGCCGTCTTTATGCCCTTCGGTCATGATTCTCACGCCGCCAACCGGGCGATCAGCCCGCCCCACCCGCGCTCGACCAGCAGCGTTGCGAACAGGAGAAAAAGATACAGAATCGAAAAGGCGAAAAGACGGTGACTGGCGCGGTCGGCCGGGCGGCGCTCGCGCAACACCTGCGCGGCAAGCAGAACCATGATGGCGCCGGCGACGATTGCCACGGCCCCGTACAGCGCGCCAGCAAAGCCGAGCGGCCAGGGCGCGATGCCGAGCGGCACCAGAACGAGCGTGTAGAACAGGATGTGCCGCCGCGTTGAGGCATCACCGGCGACGACCGGCAGCATCGGAATGCCGGCGCGCGCGTAATCTTCGGTGCGGTAGAGCGCCAGCGCCCAGAAATGCGGCGGCGTCCACATGAAGATGATGGCAAACAGCAGCACCGGCTCCAGCGACAGCGATCCGCTTGCCGCAGCCCACCCGATCATCGGCGGAAAGGCGCCGGCCGCGCCGCCGATCACGATGTTCTGCGGCGTCGAGCGCTTGAGCCACATGGTGTAGACGGCCACATAAAAGAAAATCGTGAAAGCCAGCAGCGCCGCGGCCAGCACATTGACCAGCAGGCCAAGCACCACCACCGCGAACGAGGCGAGCGTCATGCCAAAAGCGAGTGCCTCGCCGGGCTGCAAACGGCCCATCGGCACCGGGCGGCGCGACGTGCGCGTCATCAGCGCGTCGATATCAGCGTCGTACCACATGTTGAGCGCGCCCGAGGCGCCCGCGCCGACCGCAATGCAGAGCAGCGCGGTGAAACCGGTTACCGGATGCAGGCTACCGGGCGCAACCGCCATGCCGACCAGCGCGGTGAACACCACCAGCGACATCACCCGCGGCTTCATCAGCGCAATGTAGTCGCCGACGGTCGCAAGGCTTGGCTGAACAAGGCTCGGCTGCGCCAATGCCGGACTGCGGAGTTCTGCGCCTTCGCTGATGAGCGACATCTACGGCAGCCTTACTTTATTAGCGGCAGCGTCTCAAACTGATGGAACGGCGGCGGCGATGACAGGGTCCATTCCAGCGTCGTGGCGCCGACGCCCCACGGATTGTTGCCGGCCACGCGCTTTTTCATGAAGGCTTCCGCCATGCCGAAGAAGAACACCAGCACGCCGACACCGGCGATGTAGGAGCCGTAGGACGAAACCTGGTTCCAGCCGTGATAGGCGTCCGGATAGTCGACGGTGCGGCGCGGCATGCCGGCGAGGCCCAAGAAATGCTGCGGGAAAAAGATGACGTTGACGCCGATGAAGGTGATCCAGAAGTGCGCCTTGCCGATGGTCTCGTTGTACATGTAGCCCGTGATCTTCGGGAACCAGTAGTACCAGCCGGCAAAAATCGCGAACACGGCGCCGAGTGAGAGCACATAATGGAAGTGCGCGATGACGTAATAGGTGTCGTGCAGCACGCGGTCGACGCCGGCGTTCGACAGCACCACGCCGGTCACGCCGCCGACGGTGAACAGGAAGATGAAACCGATCGCCCACAGCATCGGCGTGCGGAATTCGATCGAGCCGCCCCACATCGTGGCGATCCAGGAGAAAATCTTCACGCCGGTCGGCACCGCGATCACCATGGTGGCGGCAATGAAATAGGCCTGCGCGCCGGTCGACATGCCGACCGTGTACATGTGATGCGCCCACACCACGAAGCCGATGGCGCCGATCGAAACCATGGCATAGGCCATGCCGAGATAGCCGAACACCGGCTTCTTGGAGAAGGTCGAGACGATCTGGCTGATCAT
>JAYTFS010000044.1:0-9666 GCA_043734185.1 Pseudolabrys sp.
GAGCGCCTCGATCTCGTGCTAACGGAGCGCGAGACGATCGACTTCAGGGCGTGATCTTATGCGCATTCTTTTCATCGGCGACATTGTCGGACGTTCCGGACGCACGATCGTCAACGAACGTCTCCACGGGCTGATCAAGGACTGGAAGCTCGACCTCGTCGTAATCAATGGCGAGAACGCCGCCGGCGGTTTCGGCATCACCGAGGCGATCTACAATGAATTAATCGACGCCGGCGCCGACGCCATCACGCTCGGCAATCACGCCTGGGACCAGCGCGAGGCGCTGGTGTTCATCGAGCGCGCGCCGCGGCTGGTGCGGCCCATCAATTATCCCAAAGGCACGCCGGGGCGCGGCGCTGCGCTGGTCGAGACCAAGAATGGAAAGCGCGCGTTGGTGATCAATGCCATGGGGCGCATCTTCATGGATGCGATGGACGATCCTTTCGCGGCCATCGACCGCGAGTTAGAGGCCTGTCCGCTCAAGTCCGGCGCCGACGCCATCATCGTCGACATGCATTGCGAGGCCACCAGCGAAAAGCAGAGCATGGGGTTTTTCTGCGACGGCCGCGCCAGCCTCGTCGTCGGCACGCATACCCATGTGCAGACGTCCGACCACCGCATCATGCCGGGGCGCACGGCTTTCGTGTCGGATGTCGGCATGACGGGTGATTTCGACTCCTGCATCGGCATGAACAAGGACGAGCCGCTCAACCGTTTTCTGCGCAAGCTGCCGGGCTCGAAATTCGAACCGGCCAATGGCCCGGCCACGCTGTGCGCGCTGGCGGTCGAGACCGACGACACGAGCGGCCTGGCGATTAAGGTCGGCGCCGTGCGGCTTGGTGGAATCCTGGAACAGGCGCAGCCGGATTTCTGGAACTAAAATTTTCAAACGAATTGTTGACTGCGACTCGCCGCAGTGATTCGGTAGGTCAAGGTGATTCGCCGCTTCGTGCTGAGTACGGCATCGCGACCTCGGCACGGCGGAACATGAATTTCCACGTCAATTCCAATCTCGCACTCGAGACGCCGACCGCCCTTGCCGCGGGCGTTCTTGCGCATGGCGCGCGGGCGGAACTCGCTGCCCAGTTCATCCCGGCAGGTTCCCGCGTGCTCGATCTGAGCAGCGGCTTTGCGCTGGAACAGGCGCTGCCCAATGGCTGCAGCTATCAAGGCCGCGACCGCGTGCGCTGCGACGGCGGGGCGGCGTGCAACCTGGCGGGCGGCGATTTTCCGACCCAAGCCGCGGCGCAATCCGACATCATTGTCATGCTCGGCGCGCTCGAGCAGGTCGCCGACGTCGAGAACTTCTTCACGCATCTGCGTTTCTGCAAGCAGGACGTAGTGCTCAGCTACAGCCCGACCGACCTCACCAAAGGCTGCGACCGCGCCGGCCTTGGCTTTGCCAACCATCTGAGCTTCTACGATCTTGCGGTGCTGTTCGACCGCTACGGCTTTCGCATCGAATGCACCGCGCCGATCGACGAGACGCAGTCGCTGATGCGGCTCACGCCGACCGACCGGCTCAAGCCGGTGACGGCGTGCAGCGTCGCCGTGGTGTCGTGCAACGACGACAACAATTTCGGCGACCGGCTCGGCTACCACATGATCAATGCGCTGCTGCCGGGCGAGGCGGAAGTGCATCACTTGACCTTCCGCACGCTGCATGAGGCGCGCGAAAAATACGACCTCGTGGTGCTCGGTACCGGCAACAGCCTGTTCCAGCCCCTGCTCGGCGACGACGTGCTCGACATTGTCGGCCGCGGCAAGGCCGCGATCGGAATTTTCGGCACGCAATACCGCGAATTGATCCCGCGCGCCGCGCTCGACCGGCTGGTCGAGCGGCTCGACACCTGGTTCGCGCGCACCGAGGACGACGTGCTGATGTATGGGCGTGGGCGCAAGAACGTCGTCCATCTCGGCGATTGGATGATTGACCAGTTTCCGATGAACAAGCCGTCGCAGGACGAGCCGCTGGAAGTCAGCGACGAAATCGGCGCCGACCACGCGCTCGACCGCGCCATTCAGATCATCCAGCGCCACAAACAGGTCTATTCGTCGCGGCTGCATCCGCTGTTGTGCGCGCTCACCTCGGCCGAGCTGGTCGCCTATGCCGAGCAGCCCTCGGCGCAGATGCCCGACATTGCCTCGGGCAAGTTCCGCAGCATGCTGATCGATATTTTCGGGCGCACTTATCCAGAAAAGAAATTTTTCATGGTCGATCGCGACGCGGTCACCCGTTACAAGTCGCGCGTGCACCGCAATGTGGCCAAGGTCGGCGAGCGGATCGACACCATTTTGCGCAACGTGGCTGTAGCAGCCAATTAATCTCCGATATTTATTTTTGCGCGCATTCGGCCTATAGAAGCGCCGTCATTCCCTCATTGCGAGACTAAGTATTATGGCCGGTCATTCCCAGTTCAAGAACATCATGCACCGCAAGGGCAAGCAGGACAAAGTCCGCTCCAAGGTGTTCGGCAAGCTCGCGCGGGAAATTACTGTCGCGGCAAAGCTGGGACTGCCCGATCCGGCGTTCAATCCGCGGCTGCGCGCGGCGATCCTCGCGGCGCGCGCCGAAAACATGCCGAAGGACAATATCGAGCGCGCCATCAAGAAGGCGTCCGGCAACGACGCGGAAAGCTATGACGAAATCCGCTACGAGGGTTACGGGCCGGGCGGCGTCGCGGTGATCGTCGAGGCGCTAACCGACAACCACAACCGCACCGCCGGCGAGGTGCGCGCTACTTTCACGAAAAACGGCGGCAATCTCGCCACCACCGGCGCGGTGTCGTTCATGTTCAATCATGTTGGCGTGGTCGAGTTCGACGGCAAGGCGGCGAGCGCCGATGCCATGTTGGATGCGGCGATTGAGGCCGGCGCTGACGACGTGACGTCGAACGACGACGGCCATGCAATATTCACGACGCCGGAAAACTTGCGCGAAGTGGCGAAGGCCTTGGAAGCGAAATTTGGCGAGCCACGCAAATCGGCGATGCTGTGGAAGCCGCAAAATACCGTCGCGCTCGACGACGCTACGGCGGAGAAGATGCTCAATTTAATTGAACTGCTCGACGAAAATGACGACGTGCAGAACGTCTATGCCAATTTCGAAGTGTCGGACGCCCTCGTGCAGAAGATGAGCGCGTAAGGGCTCAGCCGTCGAATTCGACGATGTAAAGGCCGGCATTGTAGTCGGTGGCATAGATCAAGCCCGCCGCATCCACAAATACATCGGCCGATTGAATGACGCGCGCACGGTTGGGGCGCGTGTCGGCGAGGCGCGAAGGTTGCGGCGGCACCAGCGCGCCAACTTCCTTCGGCGCGAACTGATTACCGATATCGAACACGCGCAAGCCGGCGTTCTGATAGGTTGCGAAAATCAAAGTCGAACTGACAAAACCGCCCGGCCGATTTTCGTGGATATTGTGCGGGCCGAAATGACCGCCCTTGGATTTGTAATCAGCTTCCGCCGGCGTGGGACACGTCGAAATGCTTACCGGGTTTGCGGGCGCGCGATTGTCGAAGATCCAGATGAGTTTGAGCCCGTCCTCGTGATGGTCGAGCACGGCTTCGTCCAACACCACCAACAGGTCGCGGTCGGGCAACGGCAGGCAATTATGCGTTCCGCCGCCGAACGGCGGCGACCAGTTCCAATGCACGATCAGTTTCGGCTTTGAGCGATCGGCGACATCGAGCACCACCATGCCGGCGTCGCGCCAGGCGGCGTAAGCCGTGTCGCCGTGGATGATCGGGTGGTGCAAGCCATAGCGGCGCGCAGGCTCCCATGACGGCATCTCGCCGGCGGCCAGGTTCATGCCGGGTATCCACCAGCGGCCGGCTTCGCGCGGGTTAACCGGGTCGCTCATGTCGATGGTCATGATGATGTAGTCGGTAAAGCCGTCGAGCAGCACAGAGGCGTAGGCCCATTTGCCGCCGGTGTACCAGACGCGGTGAATGCCGCCGCCTTGCACGCTCATGAAACCGATACGGCGTGGCGCATGCGGCTTGGAAATGTCGTAGACCGCAAGCCCCGCGGTCCAGTCTCGCTTACGTTTGGCCTCTGCGGTGCCGACGATCTTGCCAAGAGCCCCGCTGTAATAAGCGCGCTCGTCGGCGAATTCCGCCGCCGCGAACATGTCCTTGGCATTGATCACCAAGAGCAGGTCGTCGTGGACTTGCAGATGGATGTTCCAGGTATTGGGCGGCGCAGCGATATATTCGACTGCGCGCGGTTTTTTTGCATCGCGCACGTCGATGACGGAAAAACCCTTCGAGAACATGTGCCCGACATAGGCATAACCCCGATGCACCATGACTTGCACGCCGTCGGGCCGTCCACCCTGATCACTGTGGCCGACGATGCGCATGTTGAACGCATAATCCGGTTTCGGCAGATCAGTCATTTATAAGCGTCAAGAAAATTTGGCACTGCGATCCAATCCAGCATGGCGCCGTCGTTTTGCAACAGCGCGTGCATCCGGCGGTCTTCCTCGGTCTTGAGATTCACACCGAGATGAGTGCCGAGCTTGCGACCATGCATCACGATGGTATTGCCGATCGGCTGGCGCTCGACATTGTAGGCTTTGAGCGCGGCATCGACGTCGCAGTGGTCACGCAGCGCGCGGGCCAGCGCCTGGGCATCGCCGCCGGCCTTGGCCATGCCGAAGCCCATATGCGGACGCGCATTGGCGGCGGCATCGCCGACCATGGCGACGCGGCCATAGACAATACTGGGGGACGTGAAGTCGTAGATCGGCGTGATGAAGGGTTGCTTGATCTTCATCAGTGCGTCGAGCAGCGCCGGCGGCAGGGTGTCGCGCGCGTCCTTGTGCATCCCGGCAATCAAGTCTTTGCGGATCAGTGGCGGCGGCACCGAATAGTCGTGCTGCTTGCCGTTCTCGTCCACGCACATCTCGCGCATTTGGGCGGCGTCGGCGACCCGGTACCAGATGAAGTTAAAGCGGCGCTTGCCGGGCTTGAGGTCGTTGTTGAAGCCGGAGATCGGATAGGTGATTACCTGCTGCGCCTTCGGCAGATAGAAAGTGAATAGTGGATAAATGCTGGCCAGGGTTTCCGGCGCGAGATCGGCTTCATTCGGCGCGCCGCGCCAGATGTAATAGCCAGCATAGACCGGCTGTACCTCGGGCGCCATTTGCGCACGCACACTCGACCGTATGCCGTCGCCACCGACCAGGATTTCGGCGTGCTCGATTTTGCCGTCGGCGAAATGTACTTGCACGCCGCTGCCGTTTTGCTCGACCCGCTCGAAGGCGCGGCCGAGATGGTAGTGCGCCGGCTCGATTGTGCCGCGCAGAATTTGTTGCAGCCGGTCCCAGGAGGTGAGGATCTGGCGCAGTGGACGCTCGTCGGTGACGCGGCCGTCGCGATCGATGGCGATGCGCTTTGGGACTTCGACCCCGAGGTCCTTGGTGCCGGCGCCGCTTTCCTCCAGCGCTTGCAGCAATTCCGGATGGCCGGTAATGCCGGCGCCGCGCCCGACCAGTTCGACGCTCGATCGCTCATAGACATTCACGTCCCAGCCGATCTGGCGTAGGAACGCGGCGGAAAACAGCCCGGACATCGAGCCACCAATGATGACGGCCCGGCGCTTTCGGCGTTGGGGGGAGGACGAACCCGGCATGGCGCGGCAATCCTAGTTCAATAAGGCCGCGGTTTCCCAGCTTGTTTCGATTGTATCGGGCATGGTGGCCATGCGCGGGTTCCCCGAAAGGCCCGCATGATTTTCATCATGGGCAAACCCTTGGGGCGCTAGGCGGGGCACGGGCGCGGGGCTATCAACGGACTATGGTCCGGCAATCGATTCGCATTCTCGGCATCGATCCGGGTCTCCGCCGCACCGGCTGGGGCCTGATCGAATCCGATGGCAACCGGCTGATCTATGTCGCCTGCGGCACGGTGGAAACCAGCGAGCGGGCAGCGCTCGGGGTTCGGCTGGTGGCGATCCATGACGGGCTGATCGCGGTGATCGAGAAATATTCGCCACACGAGGCGGCGGTGGAACACACTTTCGTCAATTCCAACGCGGCGGCCACCCTCAAGCTCGGCCAGGCGCGCGGCATCGCCATGCTGGTGCCGGCGCGCGCAGGACTGGCGGTCGCGGAATACGCGCCCAACCTCGTGAAGAAATCCATCGTTGGCTCCGGTCACGCCGAGAAAACCCAGATCCGCATGATGATCGGCGTGCTGCTGCCGAAAGCCGATCCGCAGTCCGAGGACGCCGCCGACGCCCTGGCGATTGCGATCTGCCACGCGCATCATCGCACGAGTTTGGTCATGAAAGCGGCCGCGTCATGATTGGCAAACTCAAAGGCATCGTCGACAGCTACGGTGAAGATTACATTTTGCTCGACGTCAACGGTGTCGGCTATCAGGTGCACTGCTCGGCGCGCACCATGCAGGCGCTGCCGGCGGCGGGCGAGGCCGCAACTCTGTCGATCGAAACTTATGTGCGCGAGGACCAGATCAAGCTGTTCGGTTTTGCCAGCGACAGCGAGCGCGAATGGTTCCGCCTGTTGCAGACGGTTCAGGGCGTCGGCGCCAAGGTGGCGCTGTCGGTGCTCGGCACGCTCACGACGCCGGAACTGGCGTCGGCCGTCGCCATGCGCGACAAGGCAACGGTGCAGCGTTCGCCCGGCGTCGGCGCCAAGGTGGCCGAGCGCATCGTGAGCGAGCTCAAGGATAAAGTGCCGGCCTTTGCCAATGTCGATCCGGCGGCGGTGCATCTGGCCGGCGCGCTCGACGAGAAGCGTGCGCCACGGCCGGTGATGGACGCCGTGTCCGCGCTGGTCAATCTCGGCTACGGCCAGCCGCAGGCCGCCGCGGCGATTGCAGCCGCGTCGCGCAGCGCAGGTGAGGGCGCCGATACTGCGACGCTGATCCGGCAAGGCTTGAAGGAGCTGGCAAGGTGACGAGTGTGCGTGAATGACGACGCTAACCGATAAGGACAAGGAATTGATCGCCGCCGCGACCAAAGCCATCAAGGAGCGCTATCGCGACGACTGGCAGGAGGTCGGGGCTGCCATGCGCACGCGGGACGGCTGTATCGTCACCGGCGTCAATCTCGATGCTTATGTCGGGCGCGGCGCGGTCTGCGCTGAAGCCGTTGCCATTGGCCGGGCGCTGACGGAAAATGGCGACAAGGGCATCGAGACCATCGTCGCCGTCCGGCATCCAAAACCAGGCGAGCCTGGCGATATCGCCGTGGTGTCGCCGTGCGGGACCTGCCGCGAATTGATCCACGACTACGATGCTGAGGCGCGTGTCATTGTCATCGATGGAGGCAAGCCTACGGTGACCACGATCGGTGAATTGCTGCCGAACAAATACCGAAGAGGGATGGATTGACCACGCCCCGCCGCCTGATTGCCGCTGAGAAACGCGACGACGACGTCGATGCCTCGTTGCGTCCGCAGCGTTTGTCGGAATTCATCGGCCAGGAAAAAGCGCGCGCCAATCTGGCGGTATTTATCGAAGCCGCGCGCGGGCGCCAGGAAGCGCTCGATCATGTGCTTTTCGTCGGGCCTCCGGGTCTGGGCAAAACCACGCTGGCGCAGATCGTGGCGCGCGAGCTGGGCGTCAATTTCCGCGCCACCTCCGGCCCGGTGATCGCCAAGGCTGGCGATCTCGCGGCGCTGCTCACCAATCTCGAGCCGCGCGATGTGCTGTTCATCGATGAAATTCATCGCCTCAATCCCGCGGTGGAAGAAATTCTTTATCCGGCGATGGAGGATTTTCAGCTCGACCTCATCATCGGCGAAGGGCCGGCAGCGCGCTCGGTGAAAATCGATTTGTCGCCGTTCACTCTGGTCGGCGCCACGACGCGAGCAGGGCTGCTGACCAATCCGCTGCGCGACCGCTTCGGCATTCCGGTGCGGCTGAATTTCTATTCGGTCGAGGAACTCGAGCTGATCGTCAACCGCGGCGCGCGCGTGCTTGGCATCGGCATCACACCGGATGGCGCCAACGAGATCGCGCGGCGCGCGCGTGGCACGCCGCGCATCGCCGGGCGCCTGTTGCGGCGCGTGCGCGATTTCGCCCATGTCGACGGCAACAAGGCAATCGACCGCAAGATTGCGGACTCGGCGCTCGGCGAGTTGGAAGTCGACGGCAGCGGGCTCGACGCCATGGACCGGCGCTATCTCACCACCATTGCGCTCAATTACGGCGGCGGCCCGGTCGGCGTCGACACCATTGCCGCAGGATTATCGGAGCCGCGCGACGCCATCGAAGACATCATCGAGCCGTTTTTGATCCAGAAGGGCTTCCTGCAGCGCACGCCGCGCGGGCGGCTGTTGACCGGCGCCGCGTTCAAGCATCTGGGGCTCGTGGAGCCGGCGCGCGATCCATCGCAGTTCGGATTGTTTCCGGGAGACGAAGAGTGAGCGAGCGGATCATCAGCGTGGTCGCGGCCTTGATCCGCGACGGCGAGGGCCGCGTCCTGCTGGTGCGCAAGCGTGGCACGGCGGCCTTCATGCAGCCCGGCGGCAAGCGTGACGCCGGCGAAACCGATGTCGCGGCATTGTCGCGCGAGATTGTCGAGGAACTGGGCTGCCGCGTGCGACAAGATAGCGCCCGTCCACTTGGCGTGTTCGATTGCCAGGCGGCAAATGAGCCGGGCTTCCAGGTGCGCGCTGCCGTCTACGCGGTGGATGTCGAGGGCGTGATCAAGCCGCAGGCCGAGATCGATGAAATGGTCTGGGTCGATCCGCGCGCGTTGCCCGATCTGCACCTCGCGCCGCTCACGCGCGACCATGTGTTGCCGTTGGCGCGCCAATGAACGCCATTGACGGCACCCTTGGCGACGGACGCCACACCCAGCCGGTGCGCGTCTATTATGAAGACACCGATTTTTCCGGCGTGGTCTATCACGCGAGCTATCTGCGCTTCATGGAACGCGGCCGCACCAATTACCTGAGGCTGCTCGGCGCCGATCACCGCGCCATGTTCGAACAGGCGGCGGCCGAAGCGCCGGGCTTTGCCTTCGTCGTGCGCCACATGGACATCGCTTTCCGCAAACCCGCGCACATGGACGACGTGCTGGACATCGTCACCTTGCCGGAAGAGGTGAAGGGCGCCTCCATCATGCTGCATCAGAAGGTGATGCGGGGCGACGAGGTGCTGGTCGAGGCGCACGTCCAGGTCGCCTTCGTCTCCGGCGGCAAAGCCAAGCCAATCCCGAAGCCGCTGCGCATCGCCATGAAGGCCGACCAGGAATCGGGCGGCGCGGACTGACGGCTGGTGCTATATTGGCTGCATCATGCCGGATCAAAACTTCACATTGTTTGGAACCGCCATCGGCGCCGTCGGCATCGCTTGGAACCCGCGCGGGCTGATCGGCGTGCAGTTGCCGCACGCCAATGAAGCCAGGACGCGCACGCGCATGCGGCAGCGTTTCCCCGACGCGCAGGAAATGCCGCCGCCGCCCGAGGTTCAGGCCGCGATCGACGGCATCGCGGCGCTGTTGCGCGGTGAGCCGCGCGATCTGACCGACATCGTCATCGACGATGCCAAGACACCGGAGTTCAACGCCAAGGTCTATGCGATCACGCGCAAGATCCCGCCCGGCAAGACGCTGACCTATGGCGAGATCGCTACGCAACTCGGCGACAAATTATTGGCGCGCGATGTCGGCCAGGCGCTCGGACAAAA
>JAYTFS010000045.1:0-13561 GCA_043734185.1 Pseudolabrys sp.
ATTATTTTCGCCATGGCAAATCCGGATCCGGAAATCACCGCCGAGGAAGTCGCCGAAGTGCGCGACGACGCCATCATGGCGACGGGCCGGTCGGATTACCCCAACCAGGTCAATAACGTCCTCGGCTTCCCATTTATTTTCCGCGGCGCACTCGATGTCCGCGCCACCACCATCAACATGGAAATGAAGATTGCCGCCGCACGCGCATTAGCCGCCCTGGCCCGCGAGGACGTGCCCGACGAAGTCGCCGCTCTGTACGGCGCGCGGCCGAAATATGGACCCGAATACATCATTCCGGTGCCGTTCGACCCGCGGCTGATCTCGCATGTGCCGCCGGCGGTGGCTCAAGCCGCCATGGACACTGGCGTTGCCCGCAAGCCGATCACCGACATGGATGCCTACCGCCATCAGTTGAATGCGCGGCGCGATCCAATCGCCGGCGCGCTGGTGCAGGTCTATTCCAAGCTGCGCCGCTCGCCCAAGCGAGTGGCGTTCGCGGAGGGCGAAGAGGAACAGGTGATCCGCGCCGCTGCGAGCTTCGTCCACCAAGGTCTGGGGACGGCGCTGCTGGTCGGCCGCGAGGACCGCGTGCGCACCGCGGCAAGCGAGGCTGGCATCGAACTCGGCGATGGCATTGAAATCATCAACGCGCGTGTATCGAAGCGCAACACCGTCTACCTCAACCATTTGTATGAGCGGCTCCAGCGACACGGCTATCTGTTGCGTGACTGCCAGCGGCTGGTGAACACCGACCGTAATCACTTCGCCGCCTGCATGGTCGCTCTCGGCGATGCCGACGCCATGGTGACGGGCGTGACGCGCAATTTCTCGGTCGCGCTCGAGGACGTGCGCCACGTCATCGACCCCAAGCCGGGGCACCGGGTGATCGGCGTGTCGTTGGTCATCACGCGCGCCCGCACCATCGTGGTGGCCGACACCGCGGTCACCGAGATGCCGAACGCCGAGGAACTCGCCGAGATCGCCATTGAAGCCGCCGGTGTCGCCCGCAGGCTTGGCTATGAGCCGCGAGTGGCGATGCTGGCGTTTTCCACCTTCGGCCATCCGCCAGGCGAGCGTTCGGCGAAAGTGATCGATGCGGTGAAGATTCTCGACGGCAAGCGGGTCGATTTCGAATATGACGGCGAAATGGCTGCCGATGTGGCGCTCAATCCCGAATTGGCCGCGCCCTATCCGTTCTGCCGGCTGTCGGGGCCTGCCAACGTGCTCATCATGCCGGCGTTCCACTCGGCTTCGATCTCGACCAAAATGTTGCAGGAACTCGGCGGCGCTACCGTGATCGGTCCGCTACTGGTCGGTCTCGACCGGCCAGTGCAGATCGTGCAACTCGGCGCAAAAGATAATCAGTTGGTCAACATGGCGGCGCTTGCCGCCTATAATGTCAGCGGGTAACGCGTGCAACGCACTCTAGTCGATCCATCAAACGGAGAAGATCGTTGAGCAAGCCCCTGTCCGGCGTCATCGCCGCCATCGCCACGCCAATCGTTGAAGACGGCGCGCCCGACCTCAAGCGCGCGGTCAAGCTCGCCCGCTATCTGCTTGATAACGGCTGCGACGGCCTCAACGTGCTCGGCACCACCGGCGAAGCGACATCGTTCTCGCTCGACGAGCGCAAGGGCGTCATGGACGCCTATAAGGCCGAAGGCTTGCCGCTCAATCGCCTAATGGTGGGAACCGGCGCCGCCGCGATGTCGGATGCCGTCGCTCTCACCCGTCATGCCGCGGAACTCGGCTTTGCCGGCGCGCTGGTGCTGCCGCCGTTCTACTACAAAGGCGTGCCCGATGACGGGCTGTTCGCCTATATCGACACTCTTGTGAACGCGACGGCGCAAAAGCCGATCCCGATCTACCTCTATCACTTCCCGGCAATGTCCGGCCTGCCATGGCATGTCGCCTTGCTCAAGCGACTGCTCGACGCATTCCCGTCCCGCATTGTGGGACTGAAAGATTCTTCCGGCGACATGGCCTATGCGCGCAGTGCAGCAGCGATCTCGAAGGACTTTGCGGTGTTCCCATCGACCGAAGCGGCCCTGATCGAGGCCCGCGAGGGCGCATTCGCCGGCTGCATCTCGGCCACCGCCAATCTCAACGCCGATCTGTGCGCGCGCGCCTGGCGCGACGGCGACAAGACGGCGCTCGATGCCGCTGTAGCAATCCGCAAGCTGTTCGATGGCAGGCCCCTGGTGAGCGGCGTAAAGGCCTTGCTCGGCCATATCCATGGCGACCCGGCGCTGGCGCGGACGAAGCCGCCGCTGGCAGCGTTTTCGGCCGCCGATCGCGCCGCTGTGTTCGGCGGACATGACGCCGTGCGGGCCAAACGGGTGGCTTAACTACGCCGTTTGCGGGCGTTGACGCCCGCCTGGGGCCTTACTATAAGCCTCGCCGTGGCAGCGAGCTTTATCGCTACCGCATTTTCTTTCAAAGAACGGCGCTTTCGCGGATTTTCCGCCGAGAAGCGCCAGTCGCCAACGAGAGGCTGCATGGCCAATACCAGTTCTGCCCGCAAAGCCACGCGCAAGATCGCGCGCAAGACCGAAGTCAACAAAGCGCGGCGCACTCTGCTGCGCAATTCGGTACGAAAAGTCGAAGAAGCGATCGCCAGTGGCGATGCAAAGGTTGCCATGGCCGCGTTCAACGCTGCCGAGCCGGTGATCATGCGCGCAGCACAGCGTAACGTCGTCCATAAGAAGAACGCCAGCCGGAAAGTTTCGCGTCTCGCCCATCGCATCGCCAAGCTTGGCAAGTAAGCCAGCACGATTGTGCTGCCTCAGCGAGCGCGCGGCGTAAATTTTGCATCGATTCAGTTGATTTAGCCGCGGAGCGGCCGCATCATGCCGTTGAAGCGGCGCTTTTGGTGCCGAATTTTGTCTGACTGTCATCACACCGTCAGATAATTTTGCCCGCAACGCTTTTGCTCGACAATTTGCAGCGTTGGCCGCGAAGCCCTAGAGCCACGGGAATTTCTTGACGACAGTTACCCTTGATTTTTGATCACGAATATTTTCGTTGTAATAACGACTTACCCTTAAAGCACGCCATGGGACCCCGGAATCGCAGTGCAGACGGCATATTTTTGGGTCGGCACGCGAGAAAAATCTCTAATATTTTGTACCACTCGAATTTAATTCGCAGCGTGGAAATTCCTAGCGACTCTTCAATACGTTGGTAACAAAACATTCACAACGATACCGTCGCAATGACTGGTATTCCGCGTCAAACGATGACATTGCTCGCGCGATTGTCGTTGCTCAACTTCACTGCATGTGATTTTTTATAAATGGGTTCGGAGTTCTCCGGCCGCGACCAGAAACAAGGTTCTATTTCACGCTCATGAGGGGTGAGAACGGTCGTCGTTTGCCCGCTCATAGGAAATCAACCCGACCGATCAGCCAAAATAATTCCGGACTGCCGAGATTCGGAAGCCAATAGACCACCGAGCACGATCACTAGCTACTTTTTGGGGGGATACAATGATGGAACCGGAAAGAGTGACAGCGGCTAGCGCCAGTTTAATCGGATGCGCATCGGTCCTTGCGGATCTTTGTCCCTCGACGGCCAGCCGCCCGCGCTTGTCGCTCCCGGTTTCATGCCTTGTTCTTCCTTTGCGTCATGCCTTCCGCATGACGTTCACGACAGGAATTCGGGGTACGGCGCCGCCGCCCATAGGATGAAGGCGCAACTTTCCTCGACCCGAGTCGATGTCGCACCGCCGGCCTTGAGTGCCCCAGCGGACCAACTGCCTCCCGACATCATCGAAACGAGTGTTGTTGCGTCCTGCGTCGGCCCACAGGCGGTATCCCGCTGCTAGGCCACCCCACCCGAGTTCGGTCAATAAGTTAAGCGGATAGAGAAAAAGAAAATGGCGAGCGCGGATCAGGATGGCTGGACACGGGTACGCGGGCGATTGCGCGCCGAAGTGGGCGACGATGTCTATACGAGCTGGTTTGCCCGCGTCGACCTGGAAGGGATCGAAGACGGTACCGTACGGCTTTCGGTGCCGACCCGCTTCCTCAAGAGCTGGATCCAGTCGCATTATGCCGAACGCGTGCTCGCCTGCTGGCAGGTCGAAGACAATAAAGTCGGCCGCATCGAGTTGATCGTGCGGTCGGCGGTTCTGCGGTCGGCGGTGGCGCCCAAGCTCAAGGCCGACGTCGCAATCGGCGGCAATGACGGCGGCAACCGCTTCAATAACAACAGCAACGGCCGGCCGATGTCGGTCGGAGACCCCGGCGTGCATGAAGCACTGGGCGGCTCCCCGCTGGACGCCCGCCTGACCTTCGAGAGCTTCGTGGTCGGCCGCTCCAATACGCTGGCTCATGCCGCCGCCAAGCAAGTGTCGGCCGCGCGGCGCACCGACCCGGTGATGTTCAATCCGCTCTACATCCATGCCGGCGTCGGCTTGGGCAAGACTCATTTGCTGCAGGCCATTACCTGGTCGGGAAATGCCGCCGGCGAGCGCAAGGTTTTGTATCTCACCGCCGAGAAGTTCATGTACGGCTTCGTCTCGGCGTTGCGCACGCAAACCGCCCTGGCCTTCAAGGAGGCGCTGCGCGGCATCGGCGTGTTGGTGATCGACGATTTGCAGTTTCTGCAGGGAAAATCGACCCAGGCCGAGTTCTGCCACACACTCAACGCCTTGATCGATGCCGGCCGCCAGGTCGTGATCGCCTCTGATCGCCCGCCATCCGAACTGGAAAGCCTCGATGACCGCGTCCGTTCGCGGCTCGCCGGCGGCCTGGTGGTGGAAATGGGCTCGCTCGGCGAGGAATTGCGCTTCGAAATCTTGAAAGCCCGCGTTCAGGCCGCGCGCTCGCATCATCCGAGCTTCGATGTGCCACTGCCGGTACTGGCCTATATCGCCAAGACCGTCACTCATAATGGCCGCGACCTCGAAGGCGCCCTCAATCGCCTGCTCGCCCATAACAAGCTGACCGGTCATGCCGTCACCTTGGAAATGGCCGAACGTGAAGTGCGCGACCTGATCCGCCCGCAAGAGCCAAAGCGGGTCAAGATCGAGGACATCCAGCGCGTAGTGGCCCGCCAGTACAATGTCAGCCGGTCCGACTTGTTGTCTTCGCGCCGCACCGCCAATGTCGTGCGGCCGCGCCAGGTGGCGATGTATCTGGCCAAGACGCTGACATTGCGCTCGCTGCCGGAAATCGGCCGGCGCTTCGGCGGCCGCGACCACACCACCGTGCTGCATGCGGTGCGCAAGATCGAGGGCCTGGTCGGCAACGACATGGCACTGGCCGAGGAAATCGAGATCCTCAAGCGCCAATTGCAGGAATAAGCCGTCCCCACCCTGTGGACGCCCTGGGGATATGAGCGGGGAGCAAAACGGCGCCCTTGCGCATTTCGCCCGCTCTTGTCACCTTTGCTCCCCGGCCCCGCATTCCGCGAGTGGCCGGCTTGGCGTCTTGATTTGATGAGTTTTGCCTTGATTGCAGGCCTGTTCAAAGGCGCCGAAGCGGGTTTCCCATGAAAGTTACTGTCGAGCGCGCAGAACTGCTGAAATCGCTGGGCCACGTCCATCGCGTGGTCGAACGGCGCAATACGATCCCAATTCTGGCCAACGTGCTGATCAAGGCCGACAAGGGCAAGCTGAGCCTGAAGGCAACCGACCTCGATCTGGAAATGACCGACAGCATCGCAGCCGAGGTACAGCCGGGTGGCGCCACCACCGTACCGGCGCACATGTTCTACGAAATCGTGCGCAAGCTGCCGGAAGGCGCGCAAATCGTCATCGAAGGCTCCGGCGACCGCGCCGTGCTCGCGATCCGCGCCGGGCGCTCGCGCTTCACACTGCAGACCTTGCCGGAAAGCGATTTTCCGGATCTGGCCGCCGGCGAGATGACCCATTCCTTCAAGGTCGCCGCCCGCGATCTCAAGCGGCTGATCGACAAGACCCAATTCGCGATTTCGACCGAAGAGACCCGCTACTATCTCAACGGCATCTACCTGCACACGGCAGGAACGGCCAAGACCGGCACGCTGCGCGCCGTAGCGACCGACGGCCATCGGCTGGCGCAGGTCGAGCTACCGCTGCCACAGGGTGCCGCCGGCATGCCCGGCATCATCGTGCCGCGCAAAACCGTCGCCGAAGTGCAACGCCTGATCGAAACGGGCGAAGGCGAAGTCGCGATCGAACTGTCGGCCGGCAAAATTCGCTTCACCATCGGCAATGCGGTGCTCACATCGAAGCTGATCGACGGCACCTTCCCCGACTACGGGCGCGTGATCCCAGCCAACAACGACAAGAGCCTGGTAGTCGACAAGAAGGATTTCGAAGCCGCCGTCGACCGCGTCTCGACCGTCTCAAGCGAGCGCGGCCGCGCGGTCAAGCTGTCGATTTCCGGCGGCAAGCTGGTGCTGTCGGTGACCAACCCCGACTCGGGCAGCGCCACGGAAGAAATCGAGGTCGAGTACGATTCCGAACCGCTCGATATCGGCTTCAACTCGCGCTATTTGCTCGACATCGCCGCGCAGATCGAGGGCGAAGTCGCAGTGCTCAAGCTTGCCGACCCCGGCTCGCCCACGTTGATCCAGGACAAGGACGCCAAGGGCGCGCTCTATGTGCTAATGCCGATGCGGGTGTGACGTTTCGTAACTCCGGTGCGGGTGGTAAAGCTCGCACATGACCGCCGCCTTCATCCGCAGACTGGCGCTGACCAATTTCCGCAGCTATCATGCCGCGCAAGTCGCAATCGACGCTGCCGGGCCGATAGTGCTGACCGGGGCCAATGGCGCCGGCAAGACCAATCTGATCGAGGCGATCTCGCTCTTGGCACCGGGCCGCGGCTTGCGCCGCGCCACCGTGGACGAGTTGGCATTTGCCGAAGGCGATGGCGCCTGGGCGGTCTCGGCCGAGATCGAAGGCATGCTGGGCTTGAGCACGCTCGGCACCGGCATCGATCCGTCCACGGCAGAGGAACCCGCGCCCACGCGCAAGTGCCGCGTCGACCGCGAAAGTGTCGGCTCGGCGGCGGCCTTCGCCGACCATTTGCGCGTGGTGTGGCTGACGCCCGCTATGGACCCGTTGTTCAACGGGCCTGCTTCGGAACGTCGCCGCTTCCTCGACCGCCTGGTCCTGGCGGTCGACGCCCAGCATTCCAGCCGCGTCTCGGCATTGGAGCGCTCCTTGCGTTCGCGCAATCGCTTGCTGGAGGAAGGCCAGAGCGATCCGCACTGGCTCGATGCCGTCGAGCACGAGACTGCGGAAGTCGCGGTCGCAGTGGCGGCAGCACGCGCGGAGACCGTCAATCGCCTGTCGGGCGCGCTGGCAGCGAGCCGCGATTCCGCGCCGGAATTTCCCTATGCCGAGATCGCACTTGATGGCTGGATGGAAAAACTTCTGCCGAGCCAGAGCGCGCGCGAGATCGAGGACCGCTACCGCACATTGCTGAAGGAGAACCGCGCCCGCGATGCCGCCGCCGGGCGCACGCTCGACGGCCCGCATCGCTCCGATTTCATCGTCACGCATGCGAGCAAAGGCATCCCCGCCGCCGCCGCTTCGACCGGCGAGCAGAAGGCGCTGCTGATCCGGCTGGTGCTGGCGCATGCGCGGCTGATCAAGGAGATGACTGGCTTTGCGCCATTGCTGCTGCTCGACGAAGTGGTCGCCCATCTCGATCCCGCGCGGCGCACCGCGTTGTACGACGCGCTGTCGGCGCTCGACGCGCAAGTGTGGATGACCGGCGCCGATCCGGTGGCGTTTGGTGACATTATCGGGCGCGCGAAAGTATTCGTGGTGCGTAACGGTACCGTGGAACCCGCCGCGTAAAGTTCCACCGAAACCTGTTGCACATGTTCCGTTAATAGAGAACTGACATGCGGACCGAGTTCAGGAACCATCACACGCCCAATGTCTTTACCCTAGACGCAATAGCGAAGCTGACACCCAAGTTCAGCGGAGGAAACGGTGATGAAAACCGAACCGGCTATAGAGCGAGTGCGACGCGAACTGCGCCGTGCCATCGACAACATGTGCAGGGATCTGGATCGCATCGAAATCCTGACAGCCGCGCTGAGCGCGTTCGGGCGGCCGGTTCCTGACTATGAACCCGGCTTCCGTCACCTGCGGAATCTGACGTTGAGCGAACATCAGATCCACTAAAAAGCCGCGCCCTGTTTTGCTCCTTTTCGAGGTGCGATTCGCCGCCAAAGGCGACAAAAAACGCACCCGTTTTTGGCGCGCCGCCTCTTTAAAAAACTCTTTAAAATCAGCATATTAATTGCCGTGACTTTACCCTGTACGACGCCCATATTTCGTGTCAGACAAATCGACAAATCCGACTCATTTTTTCGTCCGTTTTAAAGGCGCCTTCAATGGCAGAACCAGCCCGTACTCTCGAATCCGACTACGGCGCGGAATCGATCAAAGTCCTCAAAGGCCTCGACGCAGTGCGCAAGCGCCCGGGCATGTATATCGGCGACACGGACGACGGTTCCGGTCTCCACCATATGGTCTACGAGGTGGTGGACAACGCCATCGACGAGGCGCTCGCCGGCCACGCCACCGAGGTGGTGACGACACTCAATCCCGACGGTTCGGTCACCGTGATCGACAACGGCCGCGGCATCCCGACCGGGATTCACGCCGGCGAAGGTATTTCGGCGGCCGAAGTCATCATGACTCAGCTGCATGCTGGCGGCAAATTCGACCAGAACTCCTACAAGGTGTCCGGCGGACTGCACGGCGTTGGCGTCTCGGTCGTAAACGCGCTGTCGAGCTGGCTCAAGCTCACGATCTGGCGCGACGGCAAAGAACATTTCATCGAATTCGCCGACGGCGTCGCGGTGGCGCCGCTGAAAGTTGTCGGCGACAGCGGCGGCAAGCGCGGAACGCAAGTGACGTTCTTCCCGAGCGCCAAAACTTTCACCATGGTCGAGTTCGATTTTGCCACGATCGAACATCGCCTGCGCGAACTGGCGTTCCTCAATTCCGGCATCAATATCGTGCTCTCCGACATGCGCCACGCGGTCGAGAAGCGCGAAGAGATGAAATACGAAGGCGGCGTCGTCGAGTTCGTCAAGTATCTCGACCGCAACAAGGCGCCGCTAATCCCCAAGCCGATCATGATCAAGGCCGAGCGCGAAGGCATCACGGTGGAATGCGCGCTGTGGTGGAACGACGCCTATCATGAGAGCGTGCTGTGCTTCACCAATAACATCCCGCAACGCGACGGCGGCACCCATCTCGCCGGCTTTCGCGGCGCGCTGACGCGCCAGATCACGCAATATGCCGAGACCGTCGGCACCCCGCGCAAGGAAAAGGTGACGCTCACCGGCGACGATTGCCGCGAAGGCTTGACCGCGGTGCTGTCTGTGAAGGTGCCGGATCCGAAGTTCTCCTCCCAGACCAAGGACAAGCTGGTGTCCTCGGAAGTCCGCCCGGTGGTCGAAAACGTGATCAACCAGGCTTTGCAGGACTGGTTCGAGATTCATCCGCAGGAAGCCCGCGTCATCGTCGGCAAGGTGGTGGAAGCCGCAGCCGCGCGTGAAGCCGCGCGCAAGGCGCGCGATCTGACCCGCCGCAAAGGCGCGCTCGACATCTCGTCTTTGCCGGGCAAGCTTGCCGACTGCCAGGAACGCGACCCGGCCAAATCCGAACTGTTCATCGTCGAGGGCGACTCGGCCGGCGGCTCCGCCAAGCAGGGCCGCAATCGTGAATTCCAGGCCGTCTTGCCGCTGCGCGGCAAGATTTTGAACGTCGAGCGCGCACGCTTCGACAAGATGCTGGGCAGCCAGGAGATCGGCACTCTGATCACCGCGCTCGGCACCGGCATCGGCCGCGACGAATTCAACGCGGACAAGTTGCGCTACCACAAGATCATCATCATGACGGACGCCGACGTCGACGGCAGCCATATTCGCACGCTGCTGCTGACGTTCTTCTTCCGGCAGATGGAGGAACTGATCAAGCGCGGCCACATCTATATCGCCCAGCCGCCGCTCTATAAGGTCAACCGCGGCAAGTCCGAGCAATATCTCAAGGACGAGCGCGCGCTGGAGGATTTTCTGATCGCAACTGGTATTGAGGACGCGGTGCTACGGCTTTCTACCGGCGAAGAACTCGCCGGCGCTGACCTGCTTAAGCTGGTGGAAGACTCGCGCACCATCCGCGGTTTGTTGGGTGGCTTGCACAGCCGCTACAACCGCAAGGTGGTCGAGCAAGCGTCAATTGCCGGCGTGCTCCGGTCGGAAGTGACGGGCGATCCCAAAGCCGCTGCTGCGGCGGCCACTTATATCGCCAAACGCATGGACGCATTAGCGGATGACACCGAACGCGGCTGGACAGGCATCTTCGACGAAGAAGGCTTTCATTTCGAGCGCACTATCCGCGGCGTGAAAGAAGTCGCAATCATCGATCAGGCGCTGCTCGGCTCCGCCGACGCCCGTAAACTCGACGAATTCGCGCCAGCGCTGCAACAGACCTTCCCACGTCCGACACCCCCGGCCGTGCTGCGACGTAAGGATGAGGAAGTTGCCATTCACGGCCCGGTCGGCCTGTTCGAGGCACTAACCAATGCCGGCCGCAAGGGCGTCTCGATGCAGCGCTACAAAGGGCTGGGCGAGATGAATCCCGAGCAATTGTGGGAGACCACGCTCGACGTCAATGCACGCTCGCTGCTGCAGGTAAAGGAGGGTGAGGAAGCTGACAACATCTTCACCGCACTGATGGGTGAATTGGTCGAGCCGCGCCGCCTCTTCATCGAACAGAATGCGCTGTCGGCGAGCGTGGACGTCTAGTTGTTCGTCATGACGTCAGCTTTGAGCCAAGCGCCAAGCCGATCGCCACTGCGCCGACAAACAGCACCAGGAAAATGCCGAATAGCCACTGCGCGATGGTGGCCGATGCGGCCTCCACGTCGCTGAAGCCGAATATGCCGGCGACGATGGCGATCAGCAGAAAGATAAAGGCCCATTTCAGCATCGGCGGCTCCTGGCGCGCTGGCGGAATATCGCCCCTTTAATCGCGCGCGCGCGTCTAAAGTTCCGTCACGGGCGCGGAGAAATCGACCTTGGGTCGCGGTCCGGCCAGCGCCCGCCATCGACGCGGGCCAGGAACTCCCCAACCACCTGATTGAACAGATCCGGTTCCTCGAGGTTTACGAGGTGACCTGTTTTGGGAAACATGATCAGGCCCGAAGCGGCGATAGCCTGTTTAAGAAACAAGCTTGGCTCGATGCAGCGGTCGTCCTCGTCGCCGACCACGATCAACGTCGGAATTTTCAGGGCGCGGATGCCGCTCTCGAAGTCATAGAGCGAGGGCCGCCCGCCTTGAAAGCCGCGCGAGGTATTAGCCGAGCCTTGCGCATCGTGCTCGGCCAGATGCTTGGTGAATTCGGCAAAGCCGCGAGGATCCTTGTTCGCAAAAGGCACCCGGCTCGGACCATTGCCATAAGTCCTGGCCACCGCGGCCGAGCCTTCGCGCTCGAACACCAGCGCCACGTCTTGCGAATTTTTGTGGAATTGCTCGCTAAACCAGCGTTCCGAGCCCGAGCCCGTGCCCGCCAGCACCATCGAACGCACGCGCGCTGGGTGGTTGAGCGCGACTTGCAGAGCCGTATAGCCGCCCATCGACAGCCCAACGACGTGAGCGCGATCGACATTGAGATGATCGAGCACGGCGATGCAATCGCGCATCACGTGCTGATAGGTATAGGCGTTCTTGTCGGCCGGTACGTCGGACGGCGTATAGCCGCGCGCGGCATAGGCAATGCAGCGGTAGCGCTTGCCAAGTTCGCGCATCTGCGCTTCCCAGCTGCGGTGATCGCCGGAAAATTCATGCACGAACAGGACCGGCGTTCCTTGGCCGGTCTCTTCGTAATGCAGCCGTACTTTGTCGGGTGTGATGGCGTATGGCATCAGAATAGATCCAGATATTCGTTCTGTTCCCAGGGCGTGACTTCCGGCTGCTCGCGCGATTCCTTTTTGAATCGCTCGAGCTCGGCATCCTTGATGTGGGCGTAATAGTCGATGAAGGCAGAACCGAACCCTGCGCGGAATGTTTCATCGGCGCGCAATGCGGTCAACGCCTCGCCGAGGTCTTTCGGCAGCAAGGCCGCTGCAGCTTCATAAGGCGTATCCGCCGAGGGGCCCGGATCGAGCCGGCGCGCGATGCCATCGAGGCCCGAATAAATTTGCGACGCGATATAGAGATACGGATTGGCGGCCGGCTCGCCCACGCGGTTTTCAAGGTGGGTCACGGCATCGCCCGGCTGGCCCAGCACGCGCATCATCACGCCGCGATTGTCGCGCGCCCAGATGGCGCGGTCGGGCGCCAGCGAATAAGCCTTGTAACGCTTGTAGCCGTTGATCGTCGGCGTAGTGAAAGCGGCGGCGGCGCGCGCATGCGCCAAAAGCCCCCCGAGATAATATTTACCGATGGTGGACAAAACTTCGGGATGATCGACGACGAAGGCATTGCGCTTCGATTTCTTCTCGATCAGCGATTGATGCAAATGCCAGCCGCTCGACATCATATTCGGCAGGCCAGGACGGCACATGAAGCTTGCGAGATAGCCGTTGCGTCGCGCGATCTGTTTCGCGGCCGAGCGGAACAGAATCATGGCGTCCGCAGCGGCGAGGCCCATTTGCGGACGGAAAGTAAACTCAACCTGGCTAGGGCCGAGTTCTATTTCCACCGAACGCAGTGGCAGGCCGAGCGCCTCGATATCGCGGCGCAGGATCTCGATCGCCGGATCCATCATGTCGAAGCGCGACTCGGTGAGATATTGATAACCCTGCGTGATCAGGCTGATCTCCGGCGCTTGCGGCGGCCAGGTCGCGTCGGCCGGGGCCAGCCGCGGATTCTCTAGCTTGAACAGATGGAATTCCACTTCCAGCCCGGCGAGAAAATCGAAACCGGCTTTGCCGAGCGTTTCCAGCGCGTCGCGGCAGCGCGCGCGCGTCGAAAAGAGCACCGGCTTGCCGTTGCCGAAATAGATGTCGCACAGCAGCCAGCCGGTATTTTTCGCCCATGGCAGCACGCGGAAGGTCGCTGGATCGGCGACCATGACGAAATCGCCACCGCCCTGCATCTCGGCCCGGTTGAAGCCGCCGCCGGGAGTGAACACCGGATAGACCGTGCGGTGCGAGGTATCCTTGGCCAAAAGCGTCGTGGTCATCGTGACGCCGGCGCGCATGGCCGCGGCCACTTCCGAGGCCAGCAGCGTTTTGCCACGCAACACGCCATGCTGGTCGGCGAATGAAAACCGCACGACTTCAAGCTTGTGTTTTTTGATGTCGCGCTCGACTTGTGCCGCCAGGCGCGCCTGCTCGGCGGTCCACAGGCCGTGCCGCTCGACAAAGCTCGCGGCTTTACGCGGACGCGAGGGCATTGGCTTTAATGGCCATTGGCCCAGCTCGCAGCCTGACGTTTGGCGTCCTCGGACTTCTTCCAATAGCCCCGCCAATCATCGGTCGGCCCAATGCCGTCGATCGCCGCGGGTCCGGTGACAGACGCAGCCTTCGCTGAATCCAGCACCATGACCGGACGCCCGCCTTTGTCGGACTGCGCAATCGCGTCGCGCAGCAGTTT
>JAYTFS010000046.1:0-3878 GCA_043734185.1 Pseudolabrys sp.
GCCGCATTTGACCGGCGGCCCGTCGGGCCGCTCCCCGGTGAAACTCATGATGCCGCTCATGGCCTGCGCCACCAGATCGAAGCCGCGGCGATGCTTGTAGGGGCCGGTGCGGCCAAAGCCGGACAGCGAGCAGTAGATCAGGGCAGGGTGCGCCTTGCTGATGACGGCGTAACCGAAACCGAGCCGGTCCATCACGCCGGGGCCGAAGTTTTCAACCAGCACGTCCGCCGATTCGATCAGCCGCCGCAACACCTTCGCGCCGCCCGGTGTCTTCAGGTCGAGCGCGATGCCCTTCTTGTTGCGGTTCATCATCAGGAATGAAGCCGCCACGTCGCCGATTTTGGGAGGAACCATGTAACGGGTGTCGTCGCCGGCCGGAATCTTCTCGATCTTGATGACCTCGGCGCCCATGTCGGCGAGCATCAGCGTGCAGGTCGGGCCTGCCATGACGTGCGTCAGGTCGACAACCTTCAATCCGTTCAGAGGGCCCATGGTTTCTCCCCGCAATCTTGTTGTTCTTGGTGTTTATTCGCCGGTCCATTGCGGCTGGCGTTTGTTCAGGAAGGCATCCATGCCTTCACGGAAATCCCGGCTTTGATAGCACATCAGGATCAAGTCCTCGTCTTCGGCCGGCTTCGGCTGCGCGCGCAGCAACGCCTGCTTGGTGGCACGCAGCGTCAAAGGCGCATGGCTCCCGACAAGCCGCGCCAGTTCATCGGCCCGCCGTTCGAGGGCGGGCAGATCCTCCACGACTTCGTGCAGCAAGGCGATGCTGGCGGCTTCCTCGGCTTCGATCAGGCGTGCGGTGAAAATGATCTCCTTGACCCGCGTTGCCCCGATCAGGGCCGAGAGCCGGCCGATATTGGCCGCCGACAAACAATTGCCGAGCGTGCGCGCAATTGGAAATCCGAACTTCGCGGTCTTGGTGCCGATGCGAAGGTCGCAGCATGCGGCGATCGCGGCGCCGCCGCCGGTGCAAGCGCCGCTGATCGCCGCAATGGTCGGCACCCGGCATTGTTCGAGCGTGGTCAGCACGCGATCGATCCTGACCTCGTAGCCGATGGCGTCCTGCGGGGTGCTGAATGCGCGAAACTGGTTGATGTCGGTGCCGGCCGCGAAGGCCTTGTCGCCCGCGCCGGTGAGGATCAGCACCTTGAGGCTGCGATCGCTGGCGGCGGCCTCGCAGATTGCGGCCAGCCGCTCATACATGCCGAAAGTCAGCGAATTTCTCGCCTGCGGCCGGTTGAAGATGATCCGGCCGATGCCGTCGTGCACCTCGTAAAGCAGGCTTGTGTCGGGCGTGGCGTTTTCATTCATTTTGTTGACAGACCCCCTCAGGGTGGAAGCTCAGTCCGGCCTTCGAGGCATTTTTGAATGCAAAACATGTGTTAAGCAACATAATTCTGTGCGAATTCGCTTGGTTCAGATCATTTTTGCATTCAAAATGGGTCCACGAGTTCCCAAGGAGACCTCGATATGATGCACGATGAGGTGGTTTCCCGCCTCAGGCACGTCTTGACGGAGGGCGAAATCGCGCCGGGTGCGCGAATTCCCGAACGCGAGCTGTGCGCGTCCTTTGCGATATCGCGGACCCCGTTGCGTGAGGCGCTCAAGGTGCTCGCCGCCGAAGGGCTTGTGGTGTTGCTGCCCAATCGCGGATCGCGCGCCGCGAAACTCACGCAAAAGGACGTCAACGAACTGTTTGAAGTCTGCGAGGCGCTGGAGGCCGCGGCCGGCGAACTGGCGTGCCCCCGCATTTCCGATGAGCAACTGCGCGAAATCGGCGATCTGCAGGCCAACATGGTCGAACATTATCGCGCGCAGGATCTGCTGTCGTATTATCGCTGCAACCGGTTGATCCACGAGGCCATTGTTCGCGCGGCCGACAACGCCGTGCTGGCCGGCTTCTACGAGTCGATAGCCGCGCGGATAAGGCGGGCACGGTTCATCACACCGATGTCGCCGGAGCATTGGGCGCTCGCCATACAGGAGCACGAGGGGATACTGAATGCGCTGCAGCGGCGCGACGCCCGCGGGCTCGCCCATATCCTGCACACGCACCTGCGGCGAAAGCGCGAGGAAGTCGTTCAGGCCGGCTTCGCCGAGGGCGAATGATCACGGAACCCGCAATCGTCCGCTTCGGATTCTCAATATCTTTACGAAGGACTCGGTAATCATTTGGCTGCTCTCCAAAAACGGTTTCAATATCGAAACTCCGTCTTGGAAATGATGCCGAATGAAAGCACTGATATCGCTGTCACTGATATTCGCCGGCTTGCAGGCGATTGTGCCCGGCTTCCACAGCCAGAGCGCGTTCTTCATTCCGATTCCCGCCGCGTTTGCTCCCGTCACAAATTTTGGTTGTCCAAATGCCGGAACCGTTTTCACGTATGATGTGATGGCGTGGAATACCAATCTTTCCAACCGGATGATTGCGATAGAACAAAATCAGCTTAACTGCCGGATCAGGTCCGATGCTCAGGGAGCCTATGACTGGTTCGGCGGTCTTGGTCCCCATCTCGATGATGCGGATGCAGCAGAGAAGAAACTGATCGCCGATCTATGGCCACTTCGCGTCGGCCAAACAGGAAAAATCAGCACGTACGATCTTCCCTCGAAATACAGCGAAATAGAATACGTCGTCGTTGCCTATGGGCTCGCTTGCGTTCCAGCAGGTATGTTTTGGGCCTATAAAATCAGGAAGGATTATTATTGGCAGAACAAGCTTTATCACACCACGACGCTTTGGTGGTCTCCGTCCCTCAAATGGAACATATTGCAATGGCCCGAAGAGCCCGGCAAACCTTCGCGCCCTGGGGGATTTAACTGGGCGCTGTTGTCTGTTTCTTCCAAATAAGACCAACATGCGTGATGACTGCTACGGGGCAATGGCGGAAGCTGCCCGACTAGTGCCTGACATCGTCACCAAGAAACGACCACAACTCCTCAAGGAAGTGCGCAAGCGCCGGTTCGCCTTCCAGCATCACATGGTTGCGGCTCTCAAGCGGAACGAAGCGCGCGCCCGGGATGCCCGCCGCCAGCCGCCGGCCCGATTCAAACGGCACCCTGGCATCATGACGGGCATGCATCACCAGCGTCGGCACCTTGACCTGCGACAGCAGTAAACTGACGTCGACCTCGCCATTCGCCAGCAGATTGCGCGCCGCGTCGCCGGGCGAGCTCGAAATTCGTTGCAACTCGTTGAACCAGTCGGCCTGCTCCTTGCTGGCGCCCGGAATGAACTGAGTGGTGAACATTTGCCTGAACGCCGGATTTTCCTGGCCCCATCCAAGGCGCATCAGCGTGAGCATCGCTTCTCCGGCTTCCTTCGCGGCTTCGGTTCTGGCTCGTTTCTTCCAGCCGACGGCATAGCCTCCGAGCAGGACCAGATGCGAAACACGCTCGGGATGCCGAACGGCGTAAGCGATCGAAACGGCGCAACCTTGCGAGATGCCAAGCAGTGCGAATCGATCGATGCCCGCGGCATCGACAACCGCTTCGAGATCGCCCACAAACCTTTCAAGTGTGACGTCAGGGACATCGCGATCCGACAGCCCGTTGCCCCGGGCGTCGTAGCGGAAAAAGGCGTGATCGCGCGATAATTCCCGGTAGAAATGCCGCCAGATCGGACTTTCGAAGTCAAACTCGATGTGGGTCATCCAGTGGCCGGTTTTGACCAGCGGAGGGCCTTGGCCCATTCGTGCGTAGGCAAGTTGCACGCCATCACCGGTCTGACAGAAATGAATTTCCTGTTCGTGCTGGGTGCTTGTCGACCTTGTGTGATCCGAACGCGAGGGAATAGCGGAATCCGGAATTGCCGCGATATCCCCGGCGGTGAGCCCGAACACGCCGACCGCGCGCGCGATGTTCTTCACAGC
>JAYTFS010000047.1:0-2969 GCA_043734185.1 Pseudolabrys sp.
AGTGGCGAGGCCGTCGCGCTTAACCACAGTGCCGGAAACGGCGGCGGAGGAAGCATCGGCCATAGCCGAGCCGAACATAGTGTGCGCGAGGTCGGCCGGCGTCCTGTCGAACAGCGCGATGTCGAGCATCGTGGATGCCCCCATTTGCGCGGTTTCTAGCCGTATCCGCATGGCGTCGGGACTCATCCAATAACCCGACTCGTCCGAATAACCGTCGGGAGCGGGATGCAGCCAGGGATAGTTATACAGCGCATCGAGCGTCGAGTAGAAAACCCAGCGCGTCGGTGCCGTGTAGGTCCGGTTCATGGCGCGCATCATGGCGATCTGCAGCTCATAGGGCGTGCGCAGCTTGGTGAGCGGCAGCGTCCACGCTTCGGGCAAGTTGATGAGCGCCTTGGCAACCGCCTTGAGATCGCCCTTGGTGGAGTGGAAGACGTTGGCAATGGCATCGACCATCGCCGGCGTTGGTTCATCGGTGATGAAATGGCGCACCAGCTTGAAGGCGAGGAACTGCGCCGTCGAGGGATGCACGGCCAGCATGGCGAGCATCGCAACGGCTTGATCGACGCCAGTTTGAGAAAACACCCTGCCGAGAAGTCCTTTGGGGCCCGGCTCGTGCCACTCGGCGCGGAACAGGAAACGGCCGCGGTTGAACCGGTTGCCGCCGTTGTAGTGGCCATCGGCCTCCCAGCCGCGAACGTAAGACCAGCCAGTAAGGGCCGCCGCAAGATGATCGATGTCGGTTTCGGTGTACCCCCCGGATACGCCGAGAGTATGCAGCTCAAGAATTTCACGGGCAAGATTGTGATTGAGCCCTGCCCCCCACGCCTTGCCGGCCTTGGATCTTGGCCCTATCGAATCGCAATTGTCGAGGTAACGCAGCATGGCCGGATGCTTCATCACGCCGAGCAGCATGTCCTTGAAAGAGCCGAGCACATTCTTACGAATGACGTCGCGCTCGAGCTGGCCGATCGTGGCGCGGATGGCCGAGTCCTTGTCGATCGACATCGAAAAATGATTTGAGAAGAATAGCACCAGCCGCTCCACGAAGCCAATATCCGGCTCCATGTGTTTCTTTATGCGGGCGGCAAGTTCGGCCTGGTTGATTTCGTCCTGGATCAAGAAGTCGCGGTCGACTGCGCGGCAGGCTCCCTCATATGTCGGCAGTGTGCCCTTGACGATATGCGCGATCCCTAGCGTGTTCACTTCGGCTAGAAGTGCGGCCTTCGCATCGGCTCTGACCGCCCCTAGCGATCCTGACCTGCTGCCCAAACCGAAGCGGTTAAGCGCAACGAGAGCCAGTTTGTCTTGGTCCTTAAGACTCATCCGTAGTCTCCCAGAGAAAGGATAATTACGGCCGGCCCGGACGCAATTGTGAACAGATTATCAAGGATTCGCAACCCTCAAGTTAACGACGCGCGAAAAAACTTCTTCAATTAATTCCGGATTGGCGCGCCATACCAATTTGGTGAAAGCGGCTTAACAAAACGGAAACCATCCTAAGCAGAATCAGTAAGCGACCATAATAACCCGGTTTGCGACATCTGACGCCGCTATTTTCTGCACAAGCCGCAACGAGCGCTGGGCTTGCCCGGCGCCTGCAGGTTCTGGCAGGACAATCCCCGAAGGAGGATCGCTGAATGACGGCCCGAAACATGCGGAAATCAGAGCCCGCGGACCAGCGTGACATTCTGCGCGATTTGGCTGTTTCGGCGCTTGAGCGCTATGACCTGCCGGCCGGCGTTGGCATGCAACTTATCAATCTGTCGGAGAATGCCACTTACAAGGTGGAGGCAGCCGACGGGCGGAAATGGGCGCTCCGCGTTCACCGCTATGGCTATCACTCGAGGGCGGCGATCGCCTCCGAGCTTGCTTGGCTTATTGCCCTGCGCAATGCCGGCGTGACGACAACGCCGCGGCCCATCGCCGGCATGGATGGAGAACTCATACAGGCGGTGGCGCATCCGCGCCTGCCCGGCCCGCGCCACATCGTGGTTTCAGACTGGGAGGGCGGAACAACTCCGGCGATAACCGAACATCTTGACGGTCCCTTCGAGATTCTGGGCGAACTCACGGCCCGCATGCAGCGCTTCACGCGCGAGTGGAAGAGACCCGCGTGGTTTGAACGGCACACATGGGACTTCGCAACGAGTCTCGGCGATGACGCGCCGCATTGGGGCAGATGGCGGCACGGCATCGGTGTCGATGCCGCAAAGGCCCGGCTGTTCGGACGCACTGTCGCATTGATCGGCCGCCGGCTGCGCGAATTCGGAAATGGGGCGGAGCGATTTGGTCTGATCCATGGCGATCTGCGCCTCGCCAATCTGCTGATCGACGGCGGCCAAGTGAAGGTGCTGGATTTCGATGACAGCGGTTTTGGCTGGCACATGTATGACGCGGCCACGCCGGTTTCCTTTCACGAGCATGAGCCGCAGGCGCCGGCACTAATCGAGGCGTGGCTGCGCGGTTATCGCAAGGTTCTGCCGCTCGCGGCGGCGGACGCCGCAGAAATACCGACCTTCATCATGTTGCGGAGATTATTGCTCGTCGCCTGGATCGGATCGCATGCCGACACCGATCTCGCGAAATCTCTGGGTGCTCCGTACACGGTGGGAAGCCTGGGCCTGTGCGAGGACTATCTGCGCAAAATGGGATGAATTTCGTGTCAAACCCAGCGAAACACAAACACGGCCCATAGTAGGGCGATGACCAGCGCTCCCCATAATGGCGTTCCGTAAAACCCTAACCAGGCGAGGAAGATGAAGCAGCCGCCCAGCAGCGTGATGAACAGCCGGTCGCCCCGCGTGGTATCGAGACCCAATACGCCGTGGCGCGGGCTGCCGCCCGGGGAGTAATATTCCCAAACGCCCATGGCCGCGATGCTGCCAAATATGAAAACGAAAAACAGCATGGTCGGCCAGGTCCAGGCCATCCAGGTGAAAATCGATGTGTTGTCCATGGCTTCAGCC
>JAYTFS010000048.1:0-1651 GCA_043734185.1 Pseudolabrys sp.
CATCGCGACCATCCGGCTCAAGGTTACGACCGCCTCGCAGCTTTTCAAGCGCCTGAACGCCTATTCCAGGCAGCACCCGCTGTACCAGGCCTTGAAGGAATTCGGGAAAATCCCCAAGACCCTTTTCATCCTGAAATATTGTGATGATCTCGAATACAGGCAGGCGATCGAAAGACAGCTCAACAAGGTCGAGGGCTCAAACAAGTTCTCCAAGGCGATCTCCTTCGGCCACAATCAGGAATTCGTCCAGAGCGAGAAGGAAGATCAGGAGATTGCCGAAGGCTGCCGGCGGCTGATCAAGAACGCGATCACATGCTGGAACTACCTCTATCTCTCACGCGAACTGGCCGCCGAAAAGAACGAGGAGCGCAGATCGGAGCTGATTGAAGCCATGCGCAACGGCTCGGCCGTGACCTGGAAGCATTTTAACCTGCACGGCGAGTTCGATTTCTCGGATGAGCGGATGGTCGATTCAATCGGCCTGGCCACTCCCAAAAATCCGGCCTTCGAAGAGGGCTAAAATCAGGAGATCAAAAACCAACGAAAGCCCTTGTAAGATAATGAGTTACCAAAAGTCCTCTGGGACTTTCACACCCTTTGTTTAATCACACCCCGTCGGCATACAGACCGTCCAGCGCCGTCTTAATGCTTCGTACCACCTCGTCAGGATAGTCGGTGTACATATGCAGCCAGGATGCGCGATCGGCGTCGGTCGACCGCCCACTGCGCACCGCCTTATCGGCCAAACGCCTTATCAGCTCGGCCCATAGCGGATACAGCGCGGCCGAGGCACCGGCGCCGACGAACGCGATCGCCTTGCCTTCTTGCACAAGGCCGCGCAGGCGGTCGAACGCACATTGGTTGCCTGGAATGTCCCGCCAGTCCACCCACGCCCCCGCATCCGTATTAATTCCGAAGAGTCATTTAGTATGTCAGCACAATACTGGCGTTTCAGCGAATCGGCTATGGGTCGAAAGCGGCCTCCCAGGAGGGCGGCTGTCCATCAAAGGTCGCGCCCGCTACTCCGCCCCGATCGCCCGGCGCAGCAGCGTGAAGGCGTGCAGCACCGTGGCCCCTCGGATCGCAGATCGGTCCCCAGGGAACACCTTCCGCTCCGTCCACACCGGGGCGCCCTGGACCGCCAGGCCGAACCAGACCGTCCCCACCGGCTTCCCGGCGCTGCCGCCGCCCGGCCCTGCCACGCCGGTCACGGACACGGCGACGCTCGCATCCGACCGCGCCAGCGCGCCTGCGGCCATGCTGGACGCCACCTCCTCGCTCACCGCGCCGTGGGCGGCGATCATGGCGGCGGAGACGCCCAGCAGGTCGGTCTTGGCCGCGTTCGAATACGTGACAAAACCCCGGTCCACCACGTCCGACGACCCGGCGATTTCGGTCAGCGCGGCGGCGATCAGGCCGCCGGTGCAGCTTTCGGCGGTGGCGAGCTTGATGCCGTGGGCGCGCAGGTCGTCCAGCAGCCGGGCCGCCGCCTCCTGCAAATCCGCGCCGATCATCCCTGCCACCGCGCCAGCGGGTGCGCCGCGACCGTGCCGTGCTGGGCGCGGTAGATCACCACATTTTCAATCACCCGCTGCACGTAGTTGCGGGTCTCGTTGAACGGGATCAGCTCGATCCAGTCGATCATATCGAC
>JAYTFS010000049.1:0-5983 GCA_043734185.1 Pseudolabrys sp.
AAGCAGCCCGAACTGTTCTGGGGCATGATCGCCTCGATGTGGCTCGGCAATTTGATGCTGATCGTCATCAACCTGCCGCTGGTCGGCATCTGGGTGAGCCTGCTGCGGGTGCCTTACCGCCTGCTGTATCCCTCGATCATCGTGTTCTGCTGCATCGGCATCTACTCGATCAACAACTCTCCAACCGACGTCGTGATCGCGGCGATCTTCGGCCTGTTCGGCTATTGGCTGGTCAAGCATGACTTCGAGCCGGCGCCGCTGGTGCTCGCCTTCGTGCTCGGACCGCTGATGGAGGAGAATCTGCGGCGCGCCATGCTGATCGCGCGCGGCGACCCGACCGTGTTCCTGACCCGGCCGATCTCGTGCGGGTTGATCCTGGTCGCGACGCTCATGCTGGTGCTCGCGATGCTGCCGATGATGCGCAAGCGGCGCGACGAAGTCTTTGTGGAATCGGAAAACTAAAACCAAGAAAAGCCGATCAAAATCGCCGCGCCCTGCATAAAGCCGGGCGCGGCTTTTTTATCGCCAGCAGATCGCCAGCGTGCCGGCGGCCAGCAGCACCACCTGGACGCAGAAGACGGTGATGTTGACGTCCCATTTCTTCGCGATTAGCGGCACCGGCGCCGGAAACGGCTTGTAGCCGTTGGTGTCGGTGATTTTGCCGCCATAGACCGGCATCGCGAACAGCGCCGCGAAGAACCCGCCATAGGCAATCACGCTCATGGCCGCGGCCATATAGAGCCGCTCGGTGGCGAGCGGACCGGGGCACCAGATCAACGCCAGCGCCATCAGCCCGAAGCCGATATAGCTGTTGATCTGCCAGACCACATGGAAGCGCGCATGGCCCGTCCATTTCGGATTGGTGGCATGGGTCTTGTTGAAATCGGCGAGAATAGTGGCGAAGGCCCAGCCGGCCGTCGTCAGCGTGAGCAACACGCGGGCGAGCAGAAAGTGATCGAAGACGATGGTCATGGTGTTCCCCCTTGCATGGCGCCCACAGTAGCAAATAGCGCGGATAAACGCCTGCCGCGCGGTTGCCGGGCGGGCTAAACTTCCCCATCTTCCCCGAGTCGGAAGAAGGTCCAAAGATGCATCAATACCTCGGCCTGATGGAACGCGTGCTCAAGCACGGCGCGGAAAAGCACGACCGCACCGGCACCGGCACGTTGTCGGTATTCGGCCATCAGATGCGGTTTTCGCTCGACGACGGCTTTCCGATGCTCACCACCAAGAAGCTGCACCTGAAATCCATCGTGTATGAGCTTTTGTGGTTTCTGGCTGGCGACACCAACATCAAATATCTCAACGAGCACGGCGTGCGCATCTGGGACGAATGGGCCGACGAGCGCGGCGACCTCGGGCCGGTCTATGGCCAGCAATGGCGCTCGTGGCCGGCGAAAGACGGCAAGACCATCGATCAGATGACGCATGTCGTTGACATGATCAAACGCAATCCAGATTCGCGCCGCCTCATCGTCACTGCATGGAATCCGGCCGACGTCGACAAGATGGCGCTGCCGCCATGCCACTGCCTGTTTCAGTTCTATGTCGCGGACGGCAGGCTGTCGTGCCAGCTCTACCAGCGCTCGGCCGATGTGTTTCTCGGCGTGCCGTTCAACATCGCGTCCTATGCGCTGCTCACGATGATGGTAGCGCAGGTGACCGGCTACAAAGCCGGCGAGTTCGTTCACACGTTTGGTGACGCGCATCTGTATCTCAATCACCTGGAGCAGGCGCGGCTGCAGTTGTCGCGCGCGCCCAAGCGGGTGCCGGTGATGCGGCTCAACTCGGCGGTGAAGGATATTTTTGGATTTCGCTACGAGGATTTCACGCTGGAGAATTACGAGCCGCATCCGCACATCAAAGCTGCGGTGGCGGTGTGAACGATCCGCGCAGCGGGAATATGAAGATCGTGCTGGTCGCAGCGATCGGCGAGAACAATGTCATCGGCCGCAACGGCCAACTGCCCTGGCATCTGAAATCCGACCTCAAGCATTTCCGCGAACTGACCATCGGTAAGCCGGTCATCATGGGACGCAAGACTTATGTCTCGATCGGCAAGCCGCTCAAAGACCGCACCAGCATCGTGCTGACCAGCGATCTCGGTTTGGTGGCGCCGGGCACCGTGCTTGCGACCAGCCTCGATGCCGCGCTCGGTTATGCGCAACGCGACGCCGAACGGCGCGGCGTGGACGAGATCATGATCATCGGCGGCAGCGACGTGTTCGCCGCCATGATGCCGCAGGCCGACCGGCTTGAAATCACGCATGTGCATGCTTCGCCTGAAGGCGACGCGCTGTTTCCGCCGATCGATCCCAAGCTTTGGCAAAAAGTCTCCTATGCCGTGCATAAGGCTGGGCCGGACGACGACGCCAATTTCACGGTGGTGACATACTTAAGGCAATAAACGCCGCATTAACGCGCGTTGTAACGCCGCCTTGCGTCCCCTATAACCCGTCCCGATATAGGCTTGCTGGGCGACATAAGTCCCGGCGCTGGGAGAGTATTTCATGCCATGGAGCAATCAGGGCGGCGGCGGAGGCGGACCGTGGGGGTCCGGCTCGGGCGGCAAGGGCCCTTGGGGTGGCGGCGGACCGCAATCGTCGGGTCCCACTCCGCCTGATTTGGAAGAGATGCTTCGCCGCGGCCAGGACAAACTGCGCAGCGTGCTGCCGGGCGGCAATCTCGGCAGCAAGGGTTTCGCGATCCTGGGGCTGGCGGCTGTCCTGCTGTGGGGTTTCTCCGGCATATTCCAGGTCGGACCGGACGAACTTGGCGTGGTCCTACGTTTCGGCAAGGACGTTCGCGAGGTGCAGCCCGGACTGAATTACCACCTGCCTTATCCCATTGAGACTGTGCTGACGCCCAAGGCGCTGCGCGTCAACAAGATCGACATCGGCATGCGGGTTGTCGACGACATCCGCCGCGGCTCCGCCACCCGCGACGTGCCGGAAGAAAGCCTGATGCTGACGGGCGACGAGAATATCGTCGATGTCGACTTCTCGGTGCTGTGGAAGGTCAAGCCGACCGGCGTCGGCGACTATCTGTTCAACATCCAGAATCCGGAAGGCACCGTGAAGGCGGTGGCCGAAAGCGCCATGCGCGAAGTCGTGGGCCGCTCGGAGATTCAGCCGATCCTCACCGGCGCGCGCCAGACCATCGAGACCGCCGTACAGGACCTGATGCAGAAGACGCTTGATACCTACGGCGCTGGCATTTTCGTGCAACAGGTGCAGATGCAGAAGGTCGATCCGCCGACGCAAGTGATCGATTCCAACCGCGACGTGCAGGCGGCGCGCGCCGATCTCGAGCGCGCGGTCAACGAAGGCCAGACTTATGCGAACCGCGTCGTTCCGGAAGCGCGCGGCCGTGTGGCGCAGATCACGCAAGCCGCCGAAGCCTATCGCCAGCAGACGGTCGCCGAAGCGACCGGCCAGACCTCACGCTTCCTGAAAATCTACGAGCAGTATCAGAAGGCGCCGGACGTCACCCGTCAACGCATGTATCTGGAGACGATGGAACGCGTGCTCGGCGGCGCCGACAAGATCATCATGGATTCAGGCGGCCGCGATGGTACCGGCGTCGTCCCGTATTTGCCGCTCGGTGAACTCAGCAAGTCCCCGACCCCACGAGCTCCTTCTACAGGAGCACGGCCATGAAGTTAAATTTCATCGGCGGCGTCTTCGCCGTTCTGGTCATCGCCGTGCTGATCCTGGCCTACAGCTCGCTGTTCACCATCTATCAGACGCAGCAGGCGCTGGTGCTCCGCCTTGGCAATCCGCAGCCCCCGATCACCACGGCCGGCCTGCATGTGAAGGCGCCGTTCATCGATACGGTGGTCTATATCGACAAGCGCATCCTCGATCTAGAAGCGCCGGCCCAGGAAGTGATCGCCTCCGACCAGAAGCGGTTGGTGGTCGATGCTTTCGCGCGCTACCGCATCAAGGATCCGCTACGCTTCTACCAGACGCTCGGCTCCATTCAGGGCGCCAATTCGCAGCTCGCCATTCTGTTGAACTCGGCGCTGCGCCGTATGCTCGGCGAGGCGACCTTCATCCATGTGGTGCGCGATCAACGCGCCGCGCTAATGTCGCGCATTCGCGAACTGGTCGATAACGAGGCCAAGTCCTACGGCATCGAAGTGGTCGACGTGCGTATCCGGCGCGCCGACCTGCCCGAGCAGAACAGCCAGGCGGTCTATCAGCGCATGCAGACCGAGCGGCAGCGGGAAGCGGCAGAATTCCGCGCGCAAGGCGCCCAGCGCGGGCAGGAAATCCGCTCGCGCGCCGACCGCGAGGTGACCGTGCTGGTCGCCGAGGCGACATCGCAATCCGAACAGATCCGCGGCGAGGGTGACGCCACCCGAAACCAGATTTTTGCCGATGCGTTCAACAAGGATCCGGACTTCTTCGCCTTCTACCGTTCGATGCAGGCCTACGAGTCCGCCCTCAAGAGCAACGACACGCGACTGCTGCTCAAGCCCGATACTAACTTCTTCCGCTACTTCAACGATCCGTCGGGCAAGCCGGTGGCTGCGCCGCCGGCCGCCAAGTAAAGAGCGAGAGCGCGGTCGCATGTCGGATTTTCTGGCTGCGGTCGGGCTGGTCTTCGTGATCGAGGGCCTGGTGTTCGCGGCCTTTCCGGAACAGGCCAAGCGGGCCATGACGAGCGTGCTGGAGACGCCGGAAACCACCTTGCGTGCGATCGGCATCGGCTCGGCCGTCATCGGCCTGGGGCTGGTGTGGCTGGTGCGAAGCTAGATATCGTTTTTGCTGCCGAATCGGGCTCTCATGGTGTTGATTGGCGATGCCCTTGATTAGCCTTTAAGACACCGGCACTGTCGCGGCTGACATAAATCCCAGGAGAATTGACGCCCATGGGCGCACTTTTCACTTCGCTGAAGTCGCCGCTGGCGCGTACCGGCATCGCCATTTTCACCGCCGCCGCAATCGCTTGGTCCCTGTTGACGGGGCAGGCTGCCGCGCGTGGCCCGGACGGCATTGCCGACGTGGCGGAAGCTGTGATCGACGCGGTCGTCAATATCTCGACCAAGCAGACCGTGGACATCAACAGCGGCGGCGCCATGCCGAATTTGCCGCCGGGTTCGCCGTTCGAGGAATTCTTCGAGGAGTTCTTCAAGAACCGGCGCGGACCGGGCGGACCCGGCGGCCCCGGTCAGGGCGGCCAAGGCGGGCAGGGTGGTCAAGGTGGTCCAGGCCGGCAGGGCGGCGAGTCCACGCCGCGCCGCGTCAACTCGCTCGGCTCCGGCTTTATCATCGATTCTTCCGGGCTCGTGGTTACCAACAACCACGTCATCGCCGATGCCGATGAAGTCAGCGTCATCCTCAATGACGGCAGCACGTTGAAAGCTGAAGTGCTCGGCCGCGATACCAAAACCGACCTCGCTTTGCTCAAGGTCAAGCCGCTTGCGCCACTGAAGGCGGTGAAGTTCGGCGACAGCGATAAATTGCGGCTCGGCGAATGGGTCATCGCGATCGGCAATCCGTTCAGCCTGGGCGGCACGGTGACCGCCGGCATCGTGTCGGCGCGCAACCGCGACATCCAGTCCGGTCCCTACGACAATTACATCCAGACCGACGCCGCCATCAATCGCGGCAATTCCGGCGGCCCGCTGTTCAACCTCAACGGCGAAGTGATCGGCGTGAATACCGCGATCATCTCGCCGTCCGGCGGCTCGATCGGCATCGGCTTTGCGGTGCCGTCGAAATCCGCGGTGGCGGTGATTGATCAACTGCGCGAGTTCAAGGAAGTGCGGCGCGGCTGGCTCGGCGTGCGCATCCAGCAGGTCAGCGACGAAATCGCCGAAAGCCTGAGCATCAAGCCGGCGCGTGGCGCGTTGATCGCCGGCATTGACGACAAAGGTCCGGCCAAGCCCGCCGGCATCGAGCCGGGCGATGTCGTCGTCAAGTTCGACGGCAAGGACATCAAGGAAATGCGCGATCTGCCCAAGATCGTCGCCGAA
>JAYTFS010000050.1:0-7377 GCA_043734185.1 Pseudolabrys sp.
CGGAATGTCGAGCGCCGAATTGCTCGCAGCCCTCAGCCAGAATCTGCCGGAACTGATCAACCAGCTCACGCCGAACGGCCGCCTGCCGACCGAACAGGAAGCATCACGCCTCGGCTGATACGCGGCCTCATCGCTTACCGTGGAGACTCAAACATGATCTGGATCATTATCGTCGGCGGGGTCGCCGGCATCATCGCGCGCTTCCTGGCGCCCGGCCCGAACAATCCATCCGGCTTTATTCTGACCATCGTGCTCGGCATCGCCGGAGCGTTTCTCGCGACGTTCATCGGCCAGAACATCGGCTGGTACCGGCCCGATCAGGGCGCCGGATTCATCGCGGCGACGGTCGGCGCGCTGGTCGTGCTGTTCATCTGGCACCGGCTGGTCGCTTCGGGGACCATTTCCGATCCGGGTACGGGGCCGCGGGCTTAAAGCTAGGCCGCCGGTGCCTCGGCTTGCGGATCAAGCAAGCCGGCCAGCACGGTCGCATCCGTCGCGGTGCGCACCTGCATCGACTCTTCGCGGCCGCGGATCGCCACTTGCGTCAGCGGCAGCCTGTCGGCGGCAATGCCTGAAGTTTTAAAAGTCTCTTCCGAAATTACGACCTGGCAATTCAGGCTCTTCGTCAAATCTTGCAGCCGTGCGGCGACATTAACGGGATCGCCGAGCGCCGTGAACACCGTATGATCGCGAAATCCGATGTCGCCGATGATCACGTCACCGCCGTGAATGCCGATGCCAAACTGGATCGGATCGCGCAGTTCGTTGACAAACTGGTAATTCATATGTTCCACGTTGGCGGCGATATTCGCAGCCGCGCGCATCGCCTGCCGCGACGCCGTCGCTTTATCGACATCTAACCCGAACAAAGCGAGCATGCCGTCACCAACGAACTGGTTGGGTTGGCCTCCAGCGTCGAGCACCGCCTGCGACGCCGCGCCGAGGAACCGGTTGATCAGGAATATGATGTCGAACGGCAGCCGCGCCTCGGCGAGCATGGTTGAGCCTCGCATATCGACAAACAAGCTGACGATGTAACGCTCTTCGCCGATATGGACGCGCTGCCGATTGCGGACAAAACCGGCGCCGATATTGGCCGACAGCAACGGAATGACGGCCACATCGGTATCCGGGCGCAACTGACAGGCCAGCCGGATGGCGGGGTTTTTACTGACGCCGACGCGCGCCAGCACGAAGGCTTCGCGCCCCGACGGCGGCGGCAATCCGCCGCGATCGCTGACGACGCGAACGCGGCAGGTCGAGCAGCGCGCGCGCCCGCCACAGACGCTGGCATGCGGCACCTTGAAGCGCAGGCTCGCTTCCAGAACGCTCATGCCCTTCGGCACGCGCACCTGCCGATCCGGGTACGACACCGTAAATGAGCCTCGCGCGCGCTCGCGCAACGTCCGTACGCCGCGCGCGGCAAAAACCAGCAGGATCGCCGCGCCGTAGCCGATCGGAAAATACCACAGCGTGATATCGTCGATATACGTGCGCTGCGCCGGGGGAATGATACCTGGAAGTTTATTGCGCCATTCCGGATTGGACCGGAGCTGGAGGACCTCGCGGGCGCCATGGTGGGCGCCGACCATCGCCAGCGGGGGCATCAACACCGCAATGGCCAGAAGATAGGGCGCCGCCCATTTGAAAAACGGCTTGAGCCGCAGCCAGAAATAAAGCCCGATGCAGGCATGCACCCACGCGATGGTGATAAGCGCGAACTGCACGAAGATCATATGCGGCCGCGGACCCCAATAGGCGAACAAAGTGTTCGCATAGATCGGTGGTAGCCGGTCAAACAAAACGCCGCTCAGCCGCACAGCTCCAAAATGACTGGCAAGCCAAAGGGGAATGCTCAGACCCAGCACGAGCTGCGTTATCTCGATGGCCGCATATCGAAAATGCCGGCGCTGATAGAGCGCCCACAGGCCCAGCGAAAAATGCGTGAACGCGGCGGCGTAGAGCGTGGCGTTCACGATCGGAATTCGCCACCACCAGACATGGAGGGTGAGCCACCATTCCATGGTCGCGTAGGAAATGTTGCCGAGCGCGTGATTAAAAAAATGCGAGAAGATATAAGTGAACATCACGAGGCCGCAGGCGAGGCGGACTTGCCGGACGCCAATACCGCGCAACCATCGCGCGAGACTGCCCGCCGTTTCCGGGCCGGACGGGCGCACATCAACGATCACCGGTGCCAGTAGCGTCATGCGCGGCAATACTATGGGTGCGCGGGCACGCGCCGCAATGGGGCTCTCTACCGGATCGGCGGCGCGTAGAGAATACCGCCGGCATTCCACAGCTGATTGAGGCCGCGCGGGATGCCGAGCTTCGAGCCGGTGCCGATGTTGCGCGTATAGACCTCACCGTAGTTTCCAACGCGGCGGATGATTCGCACCGCCCAGTCCTTGGTGAGGCCCAGGCCCTCGCCATATTCGTCGGCGGTGCCGACAAAGCGCATGACGTCGGGTTTCTTGGACTTGAGCGCGGCGTCGATATTCTGCGAGTTGATGCCAAGCTCTTCGGCGTTGAGCATGGCAAACAGCGTCCACTTCACGATCAACAGCCAGTCATCGTCCTTCTGCCGCACCACCGGCGCCAGCGGTTCTTTCGAAATGACTTCCGGCAGAATCGTGTGGTCGGCTGGCTTCGCCAGATTCTGGCGCAGCGCGTAAAGTTGCGACACGTCGGCGGTCAAGGTGTCGCACCGACCGGACTGATAGGCGCCGAACACCTCATCCACCTTGGCGAATTTGAAATCCTGATACTTGATATTGTTGGTGCCGAAATAATCCTCGAGATTGAGCTCGGTCGTGGTGTCGGACTGCACGCAGACTTTGCTGCCGGTCAGTTCCAGCGCGGAATCGATCTTGCGCGACTTGGGGACCATGAAGCCCTGGCCGTCGTAATAGGACACGCCGGCGAAATGCAGCGCGTAGTCGGTTTCGCGCGACATGGTCCAGGTCGAGTTGCGCGCCAGCACGTCGACCTTGCGCTTCTGCAATTCGACGAAGCGTTCCTTGGCGTCGAGCGGAATGAATTTGACCTTGGCCGGATCGTCGAAAATCGCCGCCGCGATGGCGCGGCAGAAATCGACGTCGAAGCCAGACCAAACGCCCTTGTCATCCATGTTCGAGAAACCGGGCAGTCCGGTGTTGACGCCGCAATAGACGGCGTCCCGGCGGATCGTCCGCTTGAAGGTTTTGGTGTCATAGCGGTCATAGGCGAAAGCCGCGGCGGCGACTGCAACCGCGATTGCGCAGCCGATCAGGAGACCGGATCGGAAATTCATCACGAACCAATCCGAAGCGATCGATTTCTTGCGCGCGCGCTTGGCCACGGTCTAAAGCTCCGGCTGCTGGCGGACGACGACTTTGGTGCCGACCGGAATGCGATCGTAGAGATCGATGACATCGGGATTGACCAGACGGAAACAACCCGACGACACCGCGGTGCCGATGGTCTGCGGCGCGTTGGTGCCGTGAATGCGATAGACGGTGTTGCCGAGGTAAAGCGCGCGAGCGCCCAGTGGATTGCCGGGGCCGCCGGCCATGAAGCGCGGCAGGTAAGGCTGGCGCTCGATCATTTCAGGCGGCGGCGTCCAATCCGGCCATTCCTGCTTGCGGCTGATGCGCAGCAGCCCCTGCCATTGGAAGCCGTCGCGGCCGACACCGATGCCGTAACGCAGCGCGCGGCCGCCGGGCTGGATCACATAGAGAAAGCGCTCGGAGGTATGAACGATGACCGTGCCGGGCGTTTCGTTGGTGCGATAGGACACCACCTGCCGCGCCAACTCCGGCGAAAGCTCTTCATCGGCGGCGTCGGGGATCACTCCCGGCTGATCGCCGCCAGCTTGTAGACTTTGGAAGGTGGTTCTTTGCGCGAAAGCCTGCGGCATCGGCATCGCGAGCAAAGCCAAGAAGAAAGCGCAGGCGTAAAGGCGAATGAACATGGGTCGGCTCCTGGTGATGCCAATCAAATCTGACTCAGGGTGTGGCGGCAAGTCCCATCGATTACAAGGGCTTAGAATAGGCTTTGATTGGCGGCTTATTTGAGGGCTATAGCTTGCTCCCTTTTTGGAGGAGCGAGGCGATGCGAATTGCGTGCATGGCGGCGGGCGCGGTCGGCGGTTATTTCGGCGCGCGCATGGCGGCGGGCGGCCACGACGTGTTTTTCATCGCGCGCGGCGCCCATCTCGCGGCCATCAAAAAGAACGGACTGAAAATCGAGAGTGCGCACGGCGACCTGCATCTGCCGAAGCCGAACGTCACCGACGATCCGGCAACCGTCGGCCCGGTCGATATTGTGCTGTTTGCGGTCAAGCTGTGGGATACCGAGAAATCCGCCGAAGCGACGCGGCCACTGGTCGGCGCCAACACCCGCGTCATTACCTTGCAGAACGGCGTCGACAGCGTTGAGCGCATTGCGCCGATCCTGGGCGCCGAGCACACCATCGGCGGCGTCACCTATGTCGTCAGCGTGATCGCCAGCCCCGGCGTGATCAAGCAGACCAGCCCGTTCCAGTCGATTACCTGCGGAACCAGCGACGGCCGGCCCGATGCACCGCTGCAAGCTTTCGTCGATGCCGCCAAGGCCGCGGGGATCAGCATCACGGCGTCCGCGAATATCGAGCGCGACCGCTGGCAAAAATTTATTTTTCTGTCGGCCACTTCCGGCGCGACCGCCGTCACGCGTATGCCGATGGGACCGATCCTGGCCGATCCGGACACGCGGGCTTTATTCAAAAATATTATGCGCGAGACCTTGGCCGTCGGCCGCGCCAAGGGTGTCGCACTCGACGAGAACTTTGCCGATGAGCGCATGACGTTTGCGGACAAGAACACCACGCCGACAATGAAGGCCTCGATGGCGAACGATCTCGACCGTGGCAACCGATTGGAACTCGATTGGCTCGCGGGCCAAGTGTGCAAGCTCGGCAAGCAGTATCAAGTCGCGACGCCGGCCAACGACACAATTTATGCGGCGCTGAAGTTGCATCGCATGGGATCGCAGCGCTGACGCGAATGCGCGGCGCTATGCATTATTTCGGCATGATGGGCGCGTACGCAGTCATACGTAGCGCCATTCACAACAGAAATTAATATTTGTAGCAGCCAATCCATCAGGTGGCGCAGCGCGTGCAACCGATGGAGCCGATGTGAGGCCGTATCGCATTCTTCATGTCGACGATGAGCCCTTGATGCGGGACGTCGTGGAACTCGCACTCGGCCTCGAACCCAATTTCGTACATTCGACACCGATGAGCTTTTCGGAGCGCTGAAGAAATTCAGCGCCTTCGAAACGCACCGCATTCCGGCCTGACTCGTCCGGGGCTGGCGCCGGGCGCCGCCGCCACCTAAGATTCCCATTCTGGGGAATCGGGCGGGGCTCGCATGGGCGGAATGCTCGATAATGTGATCTACGCGGCTACGGCGCCGCTGCGCCTGTTCGCCGGCTCGCGCAATTTCCGGCTGGCCCTCGGCGCGGTCTGCATCGTCGCCATTTTTTTCGCCGCGACCTTGTGGACGCTCGACCACTTTTTTCCAGTCGAAAATAACGAGGCCAAGCGCGCGGTGGCGAGCCTGCCCGCGCTGCCGGCGCTGCAGCCGGTCACCCGTGCGTCATATGTGATCGCGCCGGTCGCGGTTGCGCTCACTGCCATACGGGCGAGCATGGACGCCGCAGCCCCGCGCGATCTGGTCGGCAAGAACGACAATCCCGTCTCAAGCCTGCTATCCAAGGCCGATATCGGCATCACCGTCGCGCGCGGCACCATGGCAGTGAGCGGAACGCCTAACGAATTGATCATCACCACGCCCATCAACGGCAGCCTGAAAATAACCGGACAAATCGCCGGCGCCGCCGGCAATCTCACCGGCGGCATCACCGGCCTGCTCGACAGCAGTATCGGCAAGGCCGTCGGCAATCTCACCAGCAAGGTGCTCGACCAGCGCGCCGAGCTGCGCGGCCAGGTCACCGTGCATTCCAAACCGGCGCTGACCGCGAATTGGCGCCTGGAGCCCAACCTCACCGCCCAGGTCGCGCTCGGCGACAGCGCGCTCACGCTCGCCGGCGTGAAGATCAACATGGCGAGCGAGGCCAAGCCTTTGATCGACCGCGAGGTCAACGCGCAGATGGCCAGCCTGCAGGCGCGGCTGCGCAACGACCCGATGATCGAGCGCACCGCGCGCGAGCAATGGACCAAGATGTGCCGCGCCATCCCGCTCGGCGGCGGCAAGACCGGCCTGCCGAGCCTGTGGCTGGAGATGCGCCCGGTGCGCGCCGCCGCCGCGCAGCCGCAAGTCGATGCCCGCAACGTCACGCTGACGGTCGGCGTGCAGGTCGAAACGCGCATCGTGCCTACACAGACGCAGCCGGTCTGCCCGTTTCCGGCTCGGCTCGAACTGGTGCCGCCGATGGACAATGGCCGGCTTGCCATCGGCGTGCCGATAGACCTACCGTTCACCGACCTCAACAAAGTTCTGGAAGCCCAGCTCAAGGGCAAACGTTTTCCGGAAGACGGCAGCGCGGCGGTCGAAGTCGAAGTGCGCGGCGCGAGCCTCGCCGCTGCCGGCGACCGGCTGCTGATCTCGCTGCTGGTCAAGGCGCGCGAGCGCAAAAGCTGGTTCGGTCTCGGCGCCGAAGCCACCGTTCACATCTGGGGCAAGCCCGCGCTTGACCAGAAGAATCAGATTCTCCGCCTCACCGATCTGACGATGGCGGTTGAATCCGAAGCCGCCTTCGGCCTGCTCGGCGTCGCGGCGCGCGCCGCCGTGCCGCACCTGCAAAAAGGGCTCGCCGACAAGGCGGTAATCGATCTCAAGCCCTTCGCCGCCGACGCCCGGACCAAAATCGCGGCGGCGCTCAACGACTTCCAGCAGAACGTCAACGGCGTCAAAGTCGAGGCCACCGTGCAGGACTTGCGCCTGACCGGAATCGAATTCGACTCCAACACCTTGCGGGTGATTGCGGAAGCCGACGGCACTGCAAAAGTGGCCGTGAGCGAACTGCCGAAGATGTAGCGCATGATCCCGAAAAGTGGGAACCGGTTTTCGGATAAGATCATGCGCAAAGCTTTTGTCGTCCCCCACATTGACACCCCCCGCCTTCGGCCTACATTAAGTGCTGTTCCGAGGGGTGCCCGGATCGGGCTGAGAAAAACCCTTTGAACCTGATCCGGGTCATGCCGGCGAAGGGACAGGGACTTGGTCTGCCCCACAAGCCGGTTTCCCGAGCAAACGCGCAATTTCGCGCCGGAGGCTGACATGCCGACCTCAATATTTCTCGCCAAGCTGATTGGTCCGTTTTTTGCCATCGTTGGCATCAGCGTGCTGATGAACGCGGACGCGTTCCGCGCCATCGCCAAGGAGTTCATGA
>JAYTFS010000051.1:0-3949 GCA_043734185.1 Pseudolabrys sp.
ATCGACCACCACTTCGCCCTCGCCCACCACCGGCGATTTGTACTGGCTGATCTGATAGCCCTGCGGCAGATCGGGATAGAAATAGTTCTTCCGGTCGAATACCGACTTGAGATTGATTTTGGCTTGAAGCCCCAAGCCCGTGCGGATCGCCTGGCGCACGCATTCATCGTTGATCACCGGCAGCATGCCCGGCATCGCCGCATCGACGAGCGAGACATGATGGTTGGGTGCACCGCCGAATTCGGTCGAGGCGCCGGAGAACAGCTTCGATTTCGAGGTGACCTGGGCATGGACTTCCATGCCGATGACGACCTCCCAGTCGCCGGTCGCACCCTTGATGAGCCTGTCGGGCTTGTTCTGCATATTCATGGCGCGAGTATCTAACGCGGCGGGGGCCGCCAGACTAGACTTGGGGCAATAAAAACGCGCCTGGGGAGACTACCATGAAGGTCCAAGGAATCATTGCGGCTGCGCTATGGCTGTCGGGCATGGGAACGATGGCCAAGGCCGCCTAAATCATCGTTCTGTCGACGCAAGCCACCGAAAAGTCATACGGTGAATTGATCCCGCAATTCGAGAAGGCAACCGGGCACACCGTCAAGATCAACTACACCGGAACGCTCGACGCCAAGAAGCGCATCGCCGCCGGCGAGTTCTTCGACGTGTTGATCATGGCGAGCCCGGAGATCGACGCCTTTATCGCCACCGGCACGCTTGTCCCCGGCAGCCGCGTTGACCTTGCAAAATCCGGCGTCGGCATCGGCGTCAAGGCGGGCGCGCCTAAGCCCGACATCAGCACGCCCGAAGCCCTGAAGAAAACTTTGCTGGCGGCCCAGTCGATCGGATACTCCACCGGGCCGAGCGGCAATTATGTCCTCGGCCTGTTTGATCGCATGGGAATTGCCGATCAGATCAAGCCGAAACTCAAACAGACGCCGACCGGTGTCCTCGTTGGCACCATCACGGCCAGCGGCGAAGTCGAGATCGGCATCCAGCAGGTGAGCGAAATGTCGCAATATCCGGGCGTCGACTATGTCGGTCCGCTGCCGAGCGACACCCAGAAGATGACCATCTTCTCCAGCGGGATTGCCGCTAACGCGAAACAGCCGGAAGCGGCCAAGGCACTGGTGAAATTCACCACCTCGCCAAGCGCTGCCGAAGCCTACAAGAAGCGCGGGATGGAGCCGGGTTAAGACCTTAAAGCGCTAGTTCGCGCCCGAGCGCCTGCTCGACCACGTCGAAGCTGTTCACGAATTCGCGGAATTCGATCAGCTTGCCGTCCTGGAAGCGCAGGAAATTGGCAATGCGGAAACGCAAGATTCGCTTGGTGGCGCGTTGCGTGAAACTCTCATCCGACATCACCGCGGCGCGGTCGCCGTCCACGATGACGATTTCGTTCTTGTAGCTTTCCAGCTGATACTGCTCGGCGATGGAGCCCATCGCCTGCAGCACCGCGGCGCGGCCCTGGCGGTGACCGGCGAAGGAAATACCGAGACCGGGCTGTAGATCATTCAGTCGATATCGTCGTGCAGAGCTGCGGTGACTTGTTCGAAGTCCCGCGCCGCGTAGGCGTCGTAAAGCCTGCGGACGGTCTCTCGCGTTCCATTCTCGCCCACAATTGCCTCCTGCCCCGCCGCGATTATGGCGGCGCGGGATTGCAAGTCCAACCCTTTCCCGACATTGCCAACCGCGTTCGCTACGGGCTAGGACCCCGGCGCCTGTGAAATGGCCCGAATTCTGCATGTAATTTATGGATTTTTTTCGCAGACATCGCGGCCCGGAGTCCGCATGCTCCGGGAACCTCAATCACGCAGCGGGCGTTTGGATACAGTCATGAACACAGACAACCGCTTCTTCGGAATGATCATCGGCGGAATTGTCGTGGTCGCGATTGTCATTTTCGTTTTCAGCGGCGGCGAACTCGGCGGCAAGAAAACCATCGAGAATGACGACGACCTGCCGCCGGTTACGACGACCGACAAATAACCTACCACCAGTGCTTGGGTGCGAAATGCCCAGCCGCCTGCTCGATCACATGCGCAGCGGAGAACAGCGTCTCCTCGTCGAACGGCCGGCCGATCAACTGCAAGCCGAGCGGCAGGCCATGCGCATCCAGTCCGGCCGGCACGGCGATAGCTGGCAAGCCCGCCATGTTCACCGTCACCGTGAAGACGTCGTTTAAATACATCTCGACCGGATCGGCATCGGCCTTCTCGCCAATGCCGAATGCCGCAGATGGCGTTGCCGGCGTCAGCATGGCGTGTACGCCGCTTTTGAACGCCTCCTCGAAATCCTGTTTGATCAGCGTGCGCACCTTCTGCGCGCGCACATAATAGGCGTCATAGTACCCCGCCGAGAGCACATAGGTTCCGATCATGATGCGCCGGCGCACTTCTTTGCCGAAGCCTTCGTTACGCGTATTCTCGTACATGCCGGTGATGTCGTTGCCTGTCACGCGCAGGCCATAGCGTACGCCGTCGTACCGCGCGAGATTGGATGAGGCTTCGGCCGGCGCCACGATGTAATAAGTAGGCAGCGCATATTTGGTATGCGGCAGCGAGACCTCGACCAATTCGGCGCCCGCTGCTTTGAGCCAATCCCTGCCCTGCTGCCAGAGCTTGTCGATGTCGGCGTGCATGCCGTCGACCCGGTATTCCTTTGGAATTCCGATGCGCAGACCTTTAAGCGATTTGCCGAGCGCGGCTTCGTAATCCGGCACTGGCACATCCGCGCAGGTTGTATCCTTCGGATCATTGCCGGCCATGGAGCGCAGCAGGATCGCGGTGTCGCGCACGGTGCGCGCAAACGGGCCGGCCTGATCGAGCGAGGACGCAAAGGCGACGATGCCCCAGCGCGAGCAGCGGCCATAGGTCGGCTTGATACCGACCGTGCCGGTAAACGCGGCGGGCTGTCTTATCGAGCCACCGGTGTCGGTGCCGGTGGCACCAAGACATAGATGCGCGGCAACCGCTGCGGCCGAGCCGCCGGACGAGCCGCCCGGCACCAGCGGTGTATTCGATCCCTTGCGCCGCCACGGTGAGGTCACCGGACCGAAATGCGAGGTCTCGTTCGACGAGCCCATGGCGAATTCGTCATTATTGGTCTTGCCGAGAAGCACCGCGCCGTCACGCCATAAATGAGCCGTGACGGTGGACTCATAAGTCGGCACGAAATTATCGAGAATATGCGAACAGGCCGTGGTGCGCACGCCTTCGGTCGCGAACAGATCCTTCACCGCGATCGGAATGCCTTCCAGTGGTCCTGCTTTGCCGGCGGCGATGCGCGCGTCACTGGCTTTCGCCATCGCGGAGGCTCGCTCGGGCGTCTCCAACACATAGGCATTGAGCGCGCGCGCCTTTTCCATGGCGAGCAGATGCGCGTCGGCTAGCTCCACGGCAGAGAAAGATTTCTTGGCCAGTCCGTCGCGCGCCGCAGCCAAAGTGAGCGAAGTCAGTTCACTCACGATTTTTGCTCGTCCAGCTTTGATGGCGTGTCGGATTCTGGCACGTCGCAGCCAAACCGCGCGGCCTCCTCGCGCAAAATCCGTTCGCGCGTCTCCGGCGGCAGCGCCTCCACCATGTCCCAGAAACCCATCTCGCAGGCGATGCACATTTACTCGATCACCTTCGGCACGAGATAGAAACCATCGTCAGACTGCGGCGCGTTCTTGAGCACCGCCTCGGCGTCGTTGCCGTCGGTCACGACGTCGCGGCGCTTCTTCATGACCATCGGCGTCACCGAGGTCATGGGTTCGACGCCATCGACATTTACTTCCGAAAGCTTCTCGACGAAAGCGAGCATGCCGTTGATCTCGTCCTTGAGATGCTCGACTTCATCCTCGGCCACGGCGATGCGGGCGAGATGCGCGATGCGGCGGACGGTGGCGGCGTCGACGGACATGGGGCCTCATGAAACCAGGCGCTTGCTCAGTGTAAGTAAATCGGATTGC
>JAYTFS010000052.1:0-21229 GCA_043734185.1 Pseudolabrys sp.
CGCAGACTGGGGACTCTCTTGGATCGACTGGACCAACATGACGCGTCCTTTGATGCGCCAATTCTCGATTAATTACGGTAGTTTAGTCAAGTTTATCGCTGTTTAACCATTAATCCGCGTGGTCGCCTTCACCATGCTTTGCTACGTCCTAGCGCGGATTTACGACGGTTATCGGACAAGCCAGCCACCAGGTCCCTCAATTATGGCAAAACGCCCCGCCATCGCCCGCACAGTTTCTGCGCTCCGCCTAGCCATGGAACCGTACCGGAACTCCGGTCAACAGGTCGCGCTAGTGCCGACCATGGGCGCCTTGCATCGCGGGCATCTGGCGCTGGTGCGCGAAGCACAAAAGCGCGCGCGGCGTGTAGCCGTATCGATCTTCGTTAACCCAACCCAATTCGCGCCGCATGAAGATTTCAGCAGCTATCCGCGCCGCTTTGAAACCGACATCAAGGTGCTGACGGAAGCCAAGGTCGATCTGGTATGGGCGCCATCGGCCGCGGTGATGTATCCGGAAGGCTTTGCCACCCGCATCGCGCCTGAGGGCGCGGCTCTGGCCGGGCTGGAAGACAAGTTCCGCCCGCACTTCTTTGGCGGCGTTGCTACCGTGGTGGCCAAACTGTTCACCCAAGTCGCTCCCGACTTCGCCATGTTCGGTCAGAAGGACTACCAGCAGCTACGCGTCGTCACTCAGATGGCAAAAGATCTCAATCTGCCGCTGAAGGTAATCGGGGTACCCACACTGCGCGAAAAGGACGGCCTCGCGCTGTCGTCGCGCAACGTTTATTTGTCGGAGCTGGAGCACAATCATGCGCCGGTGCTGTACCGAACGCTGAAGGCCTGCGCGACGCGTATCAAAGCCGGCGAACCGATCGAGATGGTGCTGGAAGAAGGCCGCCTCGACATCATGCGCGCCGAATTCGTGGTGAATTATCTGGAAGCCCGGGACGCGCTGACGCTGGCGCCGATCGCGTCGGTGAAGGATGGACCGATCCGGCTGCTGGTGGCCGCCACGATCGGCAAGACGCGGTTGATCGATAATATCGCCGTCTAGAGCAAACCCAACTCGCGCAATTCACGCCGCATCTGCTCCGGCATTTTCGCGGCACCCGGCGCTGCGCGCGACAGATCGCGCGGCGCTTCCTTGACCTCAAGATAACGCCAGCCCTGGAATGCCGAACGCGGGCGCGGCTCGACCAACACACATTTGCCGTCGAGAACGACGCGGCAGCGGCCAATGCCGTCCTTGTCGGTGAACGGCCGGATGTCGAGAATGCATTCGCGGCACATGATTTGCCCGCGCACCACCCAGTACAGCGACCCGCCATCGGTGAGTTCATCCGCTCGCTTCGGGACCATTCGAGTCGTGTGAATATGCTCGGGCTTTTGGCCGCGCTTTTTCTTCTCTTTGAGTTTCTGTTTGATCCAATCTTCAAGGTCGGCAACCGAGTCGCAGCCGACGCAAAGTTTGATGAGATGAAGCGGCATACTCGAATTCCAGATCTATTCTTGCGGCGCAATGACCATCACTTTGGCGCCTTCGCCGACCTGCGCGTCCTGAGCGACTGCGATCTCGGCGACAGTCCCATCCATCGGGGCTACCAGCGTGTGTTCCATCTTCATGGCCTCGATAATGGCAAGACGTTGGCCGCGCGTAACGCGGTTGCCCTTCTCCACCAGTATACACAGTACCTTGCCATGCATCGGCGCGCGCACAACCCCGCCGGCGCTGCTATCCCCAGCCTCGTCAAGCGCGAGATCACGCAAACTCACCTTTGTCTGGCGACCAAGGCGCAGCACATAGACGGCATCGGCCGCCGTGATTGCCACCGCGTCACGGGCTGGCGCGATGCCGTCAATAGTGACCACCGGCCCGCCGCTTTCATGAACAATTTCCGCCACGACGTTTTCGCCGTCCGCGAGGATAGCGAGCCCCAGCCGGCGCGCGCCGGCGAATTGGAACCCATCCGCGGCATCCCAGGGTGAGGCGGGCGCGTCCGGTTCGCGCTCCGTCGACGAAGCGATACGGACGCCTTCTCGCGCCAGTAATTCCTGGGCGCCGAGCGCTGCGGCGGCGCGGTCAAGGCCTTGGCGGGCAGCACCGAGGCTTTCCAGATTGCGATCGATAAAGCCCGTGTCGAAATCGCCGGCGCGGAATGAAGCCGCGCGGGAGAGTGCCGCCAGAAATCCGGCGTTGCTGCGTGGACCGACGACGACAGTCTTGTCGAGTGCGCCTGCTAGGCGATCGAGCGCCTGGTTTCGATCTTTGCCATGCGCAATCAGCTTGGCGATCATCGGATCGTAGAACGGCGTCACCTCGTCGCCGGCTTCCACCCCAGTATCGATCCGTAGCCCTTCCGCCGTTGGGAATTGCAGCGCTATCAATTTTCCGGTCGATGGCAAAAAGCCGCGCTCGGGATCTTCGGCGTAAAGCCGCGCCTCCACGGCGTGACCGTTAAGTGGCACCTGCGATTGCGTGAGCGAAAGTTTCTCACCCGCCGCGATGCCGAACTGCCATTCCACCAGATCGAGACTTGTTATCACTTCAGTAACGGGATGTTCGACCTGAAGTCTCGTGTTCATTTCCATGAACCAAAAACCGCCAGCTTTGAGCCCGCCGGTGCCGTCGGCGATAAACTCGACGGTGCCTGCGCCGACGTACCCGACGGCCTTCGCAGCTGCGACCGCTGCCGCGCCCATGGCGGCGCGCAGTTCGGCGCTCATGCCGGGCGCAGGCGCCTCTTCGATCACCTTCTGATGACGGCGTTGCAGCGAACAATCGCGTTCATTGAGGTGAATGACGTTGCCGTGGCTGTCGGCGAAAATCTGCATTTCGATGTGACGAGGACTTGAGACGTATTTCTCGATCAGCACCTTCTCGTCCCCAAAGGCTGCCTTGGCTTCGCGCACGGCGGCAGCGAGGCCCGCGTCGAAATCGGCATGACGATCGATCCGTCGCATGCCCTTGCCGCCGCCGCCGGCGACCGCCTTGATCAGCACCGGATAGCCGATCTCGTAGGCTTTCTGTTTGAGGAACTTCGGCTCCTGCATGTCGCCGTGAAAGCCCGGCACCACCGGCACGCCCGCCTTCTCCATCAGCGTCTTGGCACGATCCTTCAGCCCCATAGCGCGCATCGCCGAAGGCGGCGGGCCTACGAATGCGATCCCCGCATCAATGCAGGCTTGCGCAAAGGCGGCGTTCTCGGACAAAAATCCGTAGCCAGGATGGATACATTCCGCGCCCGACGTTTTGGCTACGGCGATTATTTTATCGATAGCAAGATAACTTTGCGCCGCAGCCGCCGGTCCGATGGCGTGCGCTTCGTCGCAAAGACGCAGATGTAATGCTTTCGCGTCAGCCTCCGAGTAGACCGCAATCGTGCGCAGGCCCATGCGCTTGGCGGTGCGGGCAATGCGGCAGGCAATCTCGCCACGATTGGCGATCAGGACGGATTTAAACATGGGGCCCCGGCTCTAACTGGCGGGCATCCTAGCGCGCCGGCGGGGGTGCCGCTTGGGCCTGTGGACGTTTCGGCGGCACTGGCACGGCGGTATCGCCTTCGGCTTTTGGCTGGGCGGCCTGCGCATCCGTTGCTGCTTTCGGAAGCGGAGGTTCGGCATTCATGATGCTGACCGGCGGGATCGAGGCGGCCGACGGGAAATCGTATTTGGCCGACACCGGTTGGCCGGTTGGCACCGACTGCCCGGGCAAACTGGCGATCGGGGCCGGTCCCACCGCCGGAACGCTGGCGACAGGTGCCTGATTCTCGGCATCCGGCTTGTTCCAGGCAACCGAGTAACGCGAGACGTAAGTATTAAAAGACTGTCCCTGCAAATTGGCCCTGAGCACCGCGGTTTCGCGCAGCCAGGCGAAGGCCGGGCAGCGCTCCGCGGTGCAACCATCGCGGATAGTGAGCACATGGGCGGCAAGACCGTAACGGTCCAACTCCAGCGCCCGCCGCATGGGCGCAAACACTTCGAGGATGTCCGCATCGCGGCCTTGTGCGAAAGCGGATACATCCGCGATCAGCGACAACCGCGCAGCCGTATACGCAACGGCGCTGGCTGCACTTTGCGGGTCGGCGAAAACCGATTTTTCGCAGGCGTTCTCGATCGCCTCACCGGCACCACCATTCAGGCAGGATAACATCGACCCCGGCGCGACCGCACTCGCGTTGAGTTCGGCACTGCGCTGCAGCAGCGCGCGCCGTTCGGCTGCCCTCTGATCGAGAGCCATACGGTCAAGCACGGTTATTACCGCGAGCGCGCCCGCTCCGAAGACCGCAGCGACAATCGCCAGCCTGAGCAGTCCGTTGAGCGCGCGATCGATGTTCATATATCTCCGGTTATTGAACTTTCGCGCCCGAGACCTTAACCACCTGCGCCCATTTCTCGATGTCCTTGCGCAAATAGGCGTCGAATTCGGGCGGCGTCTTCACCAGCGGAATGGCGCCTTGCTTGAGCCATGTTTCCTTCACCGCAGGAAGCTCGATCACTTTGTTGATCGTGGTGTTGAGGAAAGTAATGACTTCTTTCGGCGTATCTTTCGGCGCCATAACACCAAGCCAGATCGTCGCCTCATAGCCGGGAACCGTTTCCGCGACGGTCGGCAGATCGGGCGTCAGCGGATTACGCGTCAGGCCGGTGGTGGCGAGTGCGCGTACCTGGCCGCCTTTGGCAAGCTCGGACATCGTGGTGACGGCGTCGAACATCATCTGCACATTGCCCGACAGCACGCTGTTACGCGCATCGCCGGAAGCCTTGTGCGGGATATGGGCGATATCGGTGGCGCTCATGGCTTTGAACAGTTCGCCGGCCATGTGGTAGGGCGTGCCCGGACCCGACGAAGCATAATTGAGCTTGCCCGCGTCCTTTTTCGCCAGCGCGATGAATTCCTTTACCGATTTCGCCTCCACCGATGGGTGCACCACCATCAGCAAGTCGGAATAATTGATCGTCGCCACCGGCACGAAATCGCGCATCAATTCGTAAGGCTTGTTGGGGATCAGCGACTCATTGGTAGTGTGGGTGTTCGACATGACTAGCAAGGTGTAACCATCAGGTGTGGACTTCGCGACCGCGTCGGTGCCAACGATCGCGCCAGCGCCCGGACGGTTCTCAACCACGAAGGATTGCTTTGTGACCTCGGAGAGATGCTGCGCCAGCACGCGCGCGTAGACGTCCGCCGGGCCGCCCGCTCCGAACGGAACGATCAATTTGACACCGTGGCTTGGATACAGGTCCGCCGCCGAGGCCGGCAACGAAAGTAATCCCGGTAGCACGGCGAATACGGCTAAGCGCAAAAACTTGAACATGAATGCTCCAACTTTTGTGTCCGGCCTGGTTTCAGGTACCGCCGGCTGATTTAAAACTTGGCGCCAGATCGCTGGCTGCAGCGAAGGCGCCTTTGGCTTCCGTCGAACTCATTGCCACCGTCGTCTTGAGATCGGTGACACCGCCGCCGCTTCCCGCTGCCAGCAGGACCGCGGCCATTTGGGTTTCACTGGGCGCTTCGGCGATCGAGAGAAAATCGTACTCGCCGAAGGTGAGATAGTAGCCAATGAGCTTGCCGCCCACTTTCGACAGCAACCGCCCGACCTGGTCGGCGCGATCCTCCGGCTTGATGATCATGCCCTTGATGGCGTCCCGGGTGTAACGCCCTTGTGTGATGTAGGTCGGCATGCGGTTCCTCCCTGCGGCTTAGCGTCTAGCCGCCGTCCTGCACATTATAGTCGATGGCGGAGGGGAATTCGCGGCGGCCGACCGGAAAATATTCCCGGCTCAGATCTTTTCGAGCTGGCTTTCCTTGGCCACCCGCTCGAAAGCCTCGCCGGAACTCTTGATCCGATACTGGTAGTCGTCGCCCTCGGACGGCAGCAGCTTGACCACCGTATAGCTGCCGGTGGCGGCGGCACGGCCGAAAGTCGGCGAGGTGTAATAGACCATCTCACCGATCTGGTACTTGTGGCTTTTAAGGACGATTTCGTGCGCTGCCACCGGCTGCATGGGCGGGCTGGCGGTGCGGATCATCTTCTGCATGGTCTTAGACGCAGCGCGGGACGCGGCCATAGAGGCTGCCATCGCGCTATGGCTCGACTTGGTCTGAGTCGATTTCCCGACCGGATTGCGTGCCGATTTGGATGCCGTCTTGTCCGCGCTGCGGGCACTCTTGGCTACCGCTTTGACGCCTTTTTTGACTGGACGCCGTACGGGCTTGGCGGACCGCTTGGCGGTCTTTGCTGACTGTCTACTCATGGCACCAATATAGCAGTTAATTTCGGTCGCGGGCGAAGTTTTTTAGGCCTGAACTTCAATCGTTTCAATATGTTAGAATACTGGTTGTGGTTACTCCCAACGCCTTGAACGCACCCCTCAGGACCGCCCTGCCGGCGTCACAATAGTGCCGACATGCCGCCGCAGCACCGTGGGAACTCTCCCCGCAAGCGCAGCGTTCAGTTGCAGAGAATGTGGAGGTTCATCATGCGGCTCTTGCTTGGAATTATTCTCGGCGTCGGTCTAACCATCGGCGGCGCCTACATTTACGACTCACACAATGCGCTCGATGCCGTGAATGCGCCCGCAAGCGCGCAACGGCCGCTGGTCAACTGGGATGCCGTCAGCGTTCAATGGGAACACCTGACGGTCCGTGCCCGATCCGAATGGACCCGGCTGACCGGCTGACCCACAAGCTGCCATCGTCGCCGGCCGTGCTAATGTGCCCCGTCCACCACGGGAAGCACTCATGCGTGCGGCATTTTATGAAAAAAACGGTTCCGCGCGCGACGTTTTGCGCGTCGGTGAGGTCGAAACGCCGAAAGCGGGGCCTGGCGAGGTACGGGTCAAGCTCGCGACGTCCGGCGTAAACCCTTCCGACGTCAAAGCCCGCCAAGGTAGCCGCAAGATCGCCTGGCCCCAACTGGTTCCGCAGAGCGACGGTGCCGGTATCATCGATCAGGTTGGCGACGGCATGCCCAAGTCGCGCATTGGCGAGCGCGTCTGGGTCTGGAATGGACAATGGAAGCGGCCATTCGGCACCGCGGCGGAATACATCGCGGTGCCTGCGGCACTGGCGGTGAAACTGCCGGAGCAAACCAGCTTCGAGGCTGGTGCGTGCCTCGGCATTCCAGCCATGACCGCCTATCACGCCGTCGCACTCGCCAATGCGTCCAAAGCTATGACCCTGCTTATTGCAGGTGGTGCAGGCGCGGTGAGCCAATACGCCATCCAGTTTGCCAAGGCGCAAGGCGCTACTGTACTTACGACCGTCTCCTCGCCCGAAAAAGCGAAGGCCGCGCAAGAGGCCGGCGCCGACCACACAATCGACTATAAGCACGACAATGTCGGCGAACGGGTGATGGAGATCACTAGCAAGCGTGGCGTCGATGCTGTGATCGAGATGGACATCGCCGCCAACGCCAAGCTATTGCCGGCCGTTTTGCGACCAAAGGGCAGCGTGATCATCTACGGCACTGGCGCCGCGGAGACGACGTTGCCGGCGTCATTTTGCCTGTTCAATTCGATCCGGCTGCAGTTTTTCATAGTTTATGAACTGGACGAAGCTGAACGCGCCCGCACGATCGCCGGCATCAACCGCACGCTCGAACAAGGCAAATTACTCAATCGCGTGGCACAGCCGATGTTTGGCTTAGAGGATATCGTTGCTGCGCACGAAGCGGTAGAAAAGGGCACCATTGGGAATGTGGTCGTGACCATATAAAATAGATCCCATGCCGGCGGCTTCAAATCTCTTTGCCTGGTACCTCGCGTTCCTGCAGCTGTTTTTCACGCTGTGCTGGACGATTTACGCGATCTATCTCCCCAAGCTCGCCGCCAGTGCCGGGATTGCCCCCAGCGCGGTGATCCTGCTGCTGATGCTCGACCAGGCGATCTTTACGGTCTGTGATTTTGCCACTGGTGTAGCCGCCGACAAAATGACCCGCGTGCTGGGCCGGCTCGGTAAATTCGTAGCGTTGTCGACCGCACTGTCCTGCGCCGCGTTTATCGCGCTGCCTTTTGTCGCGTCATGGGGCGCGCCGGTACTGATCGCGGTGACGGTCGTTTGGACGATCACCTCATCTGCTTTGCGCGCGCCGCCGCTGATGCTGCTCGGCAAATATGCCGCAAAGCCCGCGATCCCTCTTCTCACCAGCCTCGCGATGCTCGGCTACGGAATTGCCGGCGCATTGGCGCCCTATCTCGCGGTGACACTGCGCAATGTCGATCCGCGGGTGCCCTTCGCCGTCGCGAGCATTGCACTGGTGCTGACCACACTCGGCATGATCTCGGCGGAACGGCGGCTGTCGGAAGCTCCGCAGCCCGCCGCAAAAGCAAAGCCGGTGCGCTCGTTCGGAACGCAGACCACACCCGCCATCGTGTTCGCGCTCGGCATGATCGTGCTGGCACTCGGCTACCAGGTCCATTTTGTGCTAGAAAGCGCGCCTTTATTCCTCCGCTTTGCCAAACAAGCGGATCTCGAATGGCTGATGCCGGTATTCTGGATCGGCTTCAACATTGCAATGTTTCCCGCCAGCGTCATCACCCGGCGGATCGGTGGCTATGCGGTAATGGGCGCCGCCGCTTTGATCGGCGCGCTAGCGATATTGGGCGCGCATGCCGCGCAAGGCCTAGAATGGCTAATCGCGGCGCAATTCGCCGCCGGCTGCGCGTGGGGCGCGATCTTGATGAGCGCCTTCACGGTAGCCTTTGCCATCGGCGAAAACGGCGCCGAAGGCCGCATGTCGGGCTTGCTGTTCTCGGCGCTGGCAATCACAACGTTGGTGCGCATGGCGATCGTAGCAACGGGCCTGAACAACGATCCCGAATTGCGGGCCGCGCTGCAATGGGTGCCTGTTGTGTGTTGGGCCTTGGCCGGCGCCGCACTGCTTTATCTGGCGGCCTGGGGCCTCAACCGCCTGAGGCAAGGGCAACCTCAGCGTCTTTAAAACCCGCGCGATCGAGCGCGCGCCGCACCACGCCGGATTTCTTTACGCCTTCCAGCAGGCCGCTGACAATTTTGAGCGCCGCGGGCCGGCCCTTCGGCACCGCCACCGAGATTCCGGTTTGCTGAAAATGACCCGGCAGCACGCGCGCGCCCGGCAGCTTCGGCAGCAAGCCAGAAAACGAGTCATGCGACAGCGCAAAGGCATCGCCCTGCCCCTTCGACGCCATTTCGGTCATCAGGTCGACGCTCGGGACTTCCTGAACCGACGCGTTCGGTGCGGTACGGGCCGCACTGCGCACCGTTGTGGTGTTGGAAATGCCAACAATGCGCATGCCCGGCCGATTAACCTCGTCGATGCTCTGGATCGCCGATCCTGCCGGCACCAGATAGGTGCTCGATATGAAGTAATAGGCCGGACCGAAATCGACTTTCATCTCCCGTGTGGCGTCGCGTGGCATAAAGGCGACATCGCACGCCGCTGTTGCAACCGCGTCTGTGACCTGGCCGGAATTTTCAAAGACCTGAAGTTCCAGCGGCAATTTCAAGGCTTCGGCAAAAGCACGCATGAGGTCCACTGTGACACCCGTCACCTCGCCCTTGCCATCCTTGATGGCGAAAAACGCAGACGCGGCCGGCGAAACCACGATGCCGCCGCGCAGTTTGCCGGTAGGCGCCAGTTGCTTGAGATCGCTAGGATTTGTCATTTCTTGTGGCCCGGTAGTCCTGGTTGGTGAAGGCTGGGCTGCTCGGCCGCTGGATGACGACAAAGCCATTCTCGGTGCCTTGATGGCAGGCATTGCAGGCTGCATTGAGCTTGTCGTAACCGGCGGTGAATTTCTTCAAGTTCTTGGCCTCGATCGCCTTCTCCAGATCGACGATTTCCTTGGTGATGACGGCGTCGAGCATATCCTTGAGCGGAAGATTTTTGAACACCGGCACGATGTCCTGTACATCGCCCATCACTTCCTTGATCTCACCGAGTTCGTAGGCCGCCAGCTCCCAGTTGCGCGCTTTGGCGGCAAACCACAATTTATTGTGCTCAATGAGGATCACATTCATGAACTGCTCGAGACCGGGGATGTAAACCTTCGGCGTGGCGGCCGCGGCCGGCGGCGCTGCTGGTGCCGGTGCAGCCGATTGCGCGATGGCGGCGAGCGGCAACAACACCGCGACGAATGCAATGGCGACTATTCGGCGCTTCATCGAAAGCCCTGCTAAAGTTTGTGTACGGAAATACGCCGGTAAATCACTGTCACTGCGGCGCCGGCAAGGCAAGCCTTCGCAACAACATTAGAATTGGTCTAAATGCGTACGGGCCTTGTGCTGTTTAAAGGGAGTTTTCCATGCGCTTCATTTTCGGTGTGATTGTCGGCGCGGCCTTGATGCTCGGCTCGGCCTATTTGCACGACACCGGCCGCTTGCGCGTCGGACCGGCACAGCAATTCGTGAACTGGGACGTGGTGTTTTCGCTGGCTGGGCGGTGAACCCAATCAGAAATTTTCTGTCCAGGGTCGTAGTTCAAACTCCTGCGTCCATGCGCTGCGCGGTTGCTGCAGAACGTGCAGGTAACTGGCTGCAATGGCGTCGGGATCGAGCAAGGCGTCGGGTTTGGCGGGATCGGAGGGCCGGCGCGCGCTCATGATGCCGCCGTCGATGACGAAATGGCAGACATGAATGCCCTGCGGCGATAATTCACGTGCCATGCTCTGCGCGAGGCCACGTAGCGCGAATTTCGCCATGGCGAAGGGCGCCGACTGCGCGTAGCCCCTCACACTTGCAGATGCGCCCGTGAACAGGATTGCGCCCTGGGCGCGCGGCAACATGCGCCGCACCGCGGCCTGCGCAACCAGAAAGCCGCCAAAAGCCGAGACCGCGATCGCCTTTTCAACCTCGGCCGGGTCGAGGTCGATCAACGGCCCGCGCGTGCGATAGCTCGGATTATAGACGACGACTTCGGGCACGCCCGCCGTATCCAAGGCCGCGAATAACTTCTCGACCTGGGCGCGGTCGCTGGCGTCACAGGCATAGGTCTTGGCATTAGTCTCCTTTGCCAATGACCCAAGTTTTTCGGTCGAACGCGCGGCCAAGGCCACGCTCAGGCCGGCTTTGGCAAAGACTCGCGCGAGCGAGGCGGAGAGCCCCGCGCCCGAACCGACAATGAGTGAGGATTTGTAGCTTTGATCGGCCATTGTTACATCCTGAACACGCCGAACTTCGTTTCCGGCACCGGTGCATTAAGCGCAGCCGAAAAAGCCAAAGCTAGCACACGCCGCGTTTCGGATGGCGCGATGATGCCGTCGTCCCATAGCCGCGCGGTCGCGTAATAAGGATTGCCCTCGCGCTCAAACTGGTCACGCAGCGGCGCTTTGAATTCTTCTTCCTCGGTGGGAGTCCATTGCGCGCCGCCTGCTTCGATATTGTCGCGCTTGACGGTGGCCAGCACCGAGGCCGCCTGCTCGCCGCCCATTACCGAGATGCGCGAGTTCGGCCACAAGAATAAAAATCGCGGGCCATAGGCGCGCCCACACATGCCGTAATTGCCGGCACCGTAGCTACCGCCGACGATGACGGTGATCTTGGGCACCTGGGCACACGCAACCGCGGTGACCATCTTGGCTCCGTCCTTGGCGATGCCGCCAGACTCGGCGTCGCGGCCAACCATGAAGCCGACGATGTTCTGCAGGAACAGCAGCGGGATGCGCCGCTGGCAGCACAGTTCTATGAAATGCGCGGCCTTGAGCGCGCTTTCCGAAAACAGAATGCCGTTATTGCCGAGAATGCCGACCGGCATGCCGTGGACGTGTGCAAAGCCCGCGACTAGTGTGGTGCCGTAGAGTTGCTTGAACTCGTCGAATTCGGAGGCGTCGACGATGCGCGCGATCACCTCGCGCACGTCGTATTGCTTCTTCAGGTCGGCCGGAACAATGCCGTCAAGTTCAACCGCATCGAAGATGGGATCACGTGACGCGTGCAACGGAATGTCCACGACCTTTTTGGTGTTGAGATTGGCAACAATGCGTCGCGCCAGCGAGAGCGCATGATGGTCATCCTGCGCCAGATGATCGGCGACGCCCGATTTGCGGGCATGCAGATCGCCACCGCCAAGATCCTCGGCGCTCACGACTTCGCCGGTCGCGGCCTTCACCAAAGGCGGGCCGCCAAGAAAGATCGTGCCCTGATTCTTGACGATGATGGTCTCGTCCGACATCGCGGGCACGTAAGCGCCGCCGGCGGTGCAGGAGCCCATCACCACGGCAATCTGCGGAATACGCAAGCTTGAGAGTGTGGCCTGATTGTAGAAAATGCGGCCGAAATGGTCGCGGTCAGGAAACACTTCGGTCTGGTGCGGCAGGTTGGCGCCGCCGCTGTCCACCAAGTAGATGCAAGGCAATCGGTTCTCGCGCGCTATCTCCTGGGCGCGCAGATGCTTCTTCACCGTCATCGGAAAATAAGTACCGCCTTTGATGGTCGAGTCATTGCACACCACCATGCATTCGCGGCCCTCAATGCGGCCGATGCCCGTGATCAGGCCGGCGCCATGAATGGCGTCTTCATAGAGGCCATTGGCCGCAAGCGCTGACAGTTCCAGGAACGGAGAGCCGGGATCGATCAGGTTCATCACGCGATCCCTGGGAAGGAGCTTTCCACGCGACACGTGGCGTTGGCGCGACTTCTCCGGACCCCCAAGCGCGGCCTCGGCGCGGCGCTGGTGCAGTTCGGCCGTGAGGGCGCGCATGCGCTCGGCATTGGCGCCGAATTCAACCGTGCTCTTGTCGATTGACGAGGACAGAATCGTCAATGCCGCCTCCCTTTACCATTGGTCAAAGGGTGCCTTGGTGGAACCTGGAACGCAATGGCGCGAACTGCGGCAGAAAAGAGATTGTGGAACAGGCGCGCCTCTTTGGCGTTCTCGTTAAGCACGCCACAACGTCAAGCACGTCGGGAGGTGCCCAGAGGAGGATACACATGACTAAAGCAAGATTGTTATCGACCGTTGCAGCCGCTTTGCTGCTCACCGCCGGTGCCGCTTCGGCGCAGGCTCCGAAAAAGGACGAAGCGCCGGCGCCCGCGCCTGCTGCCCAGCAGACCGCGCCCGCTGAAAAGGTCGCGCCACCCATGAAGGCCGGCGAGAAGAATGCCGACACGCACAAGGCGCCAGCGACCGTGGGCCAGGCTCCGAAAGCATCGGACGCCGACAAGAACCGCGCCAGCGACAACGGCACCATGGATAAGGGCGCCAATGGCAAAGGCGCGATGAGCAAGGAAGATCCGGCCAAACCCAGCGATAAGGCCGCAGCCGGTGCCAAAAGCGACGCCGACGTAAAGGCCAAGGCTGCCGAAACCAAAACTCCCGACAGCAAGGCAAGCGACTCGAAGGCGCCTGACGCCAAGACCAATGCCGCGCAAGATTCTTCCGGTTCAAAGGCAAGCCAGTCCACGACTGGTCAGGGCGCGGCGGGAAGTTCCGCCAAGCTCTCGACCGAACAGCGCACGAAGATCGTCAGCATCGTGCGACAGCAAAAGGTGGCTCCGGCGCACCTGACCGTCTCGATCAGCGTGGGAACCCGCGTTCCGGACAGCGTCCGCTTCTACCCGCTGCCGCAGGAAGTGTTCGTGATTTATCCTGAGTGGCGTGGCTATGACTACATTCTGGTCGGCGACCAGATTCTCGTCATCGACCATCGCACGCATGAAATCGTCGCGATCCTCGACGCGTAAGTACCGTTGTCTCAATGTTTCGGCCGCGGTGGAAACGCCGCGGCCGAATATTTTTCAAACTCACGCGAGTTCCCGGAACGATGTTTCTAAGAATTGGTTCTTTTACAGTGCCGGCATCCGGCATTCGTCGAATCCCCAAGGAGGATCATCCATGAAAAAGATTACCACACTGACCGCGATTGCCGCGCTTGTCGCCGGTATCTCGATCGCCAGCGCGCAGAACCAAGGAGGCACGGCCCCGCAGGGCGCGTCGCCGAGTAACATCAACAAGGGCGCGGATGACAGCACCAAATCGGGTGCGCAGAGCGGCTCCGAGAGCAGCGGCACCGCGATGAAAAGCGGCGGTACCAGCGGACGCGTCACTGGAAACGGAAAATTCTGCATCCAGATGTCGAAAGGCAGCGGCGGCCTAGAGTGCACCTTCGCCAGCCTGGAGGCCTGTAACAAGGATGCTCAGCCGCGTGGCTTGCAATGCTCGCCCAATCCAAATATGGGCACGACTGGTTCGAAGTAATTCTGCGTCGCTGAATGTCTCGATCCCCGTGCTGGAGCAATTCGGCACGGGGCTTCGCGTTCTAACGCGCATCCATTTTCACATGGAACGTTCGCAGCCGCACAAACGTTGTCTCTGCGATCCCACCCATATCTAAACGTGAGGACATCATGAACAAAGATCGCATCGAAGGCAGCGTTGAGCAGGCCAAAGGCAAAGTGAAGGAAGTCGCCGGCAAGGTAACCGGCGACAGCAAGCTTGAGACGGAAGGCAAGGCTCAGCAGATCGCTGGCAAGGTTCGGAATACGGTCGGCGGCTTCAAGGACGCAGTCAAAGAAGCTGTGAACGACTGAAGTTTGCCTCATCGCAGAAATGGAAAGCCCGGACCAACTCCGGGCTTTTCGTTATTCCAGTTCCTGCGCTAGGCTTCCTGAACCGCGCCGGAGGAAGCCATGGATGCCAAACGCGACTATAAGAATCTAAAGCTGCAGCTTGATGGCCTGGTGCCGCCCGGTCACGGCTTCCACCGTAACCTTCTGTTCGACGCGCTTTACAGCTCGCTGCCACGCGACCCGCAGGTGAAGGTGCAAATCTACAACGCCGAGATTGTCCCTGGCGGCTACACCAACTGGCATTGCCACAACGGGGCGGCGTTTTTCGTTGCCTTGCAGGGCATGTTCGAAGCACATTTTCAGGAAGGCGTGCTGGTCAAAGCCAAGGCCGGCGAATGTTATTCCGAGCCGATCGCCAAGTTTCACCGCGGGCATAATCCGCACCCCGACCTGCCCTACCTGTGCGTGGGCGTCTGCTTCACCTCGCCGGACCGCGAACATGTGACCAATTCGGTCGAGCGGCCGTGGTGACCTAAACTCCGCGCACCAGCGGCCAGTCCGGCTCGTTGCCCTGCATCACCCAGGGCTCCTTGAGCGCTGCGTCTAACCATTCTGTCCAAGCCGGCAGTGCCATTATCGCGTCCATGTAGGCGCGCGCGACATTGGAGACCTCAAGTCCATAGCTGTGCAGGCGCGACACTACCGGCGCGTACATGGCGTCGGCCGCGCCGAATGGGCCGAACAAAAATGCCCCGCTTTGCCCGAAGCGCGTCCGGCAATCGCTCCATAGCGCATCGATGCGCCGAACATCGGCCATTACCTCGTCGGGCTGTGGGCGCCTTTGCGGCGGCAGCCAAAGGTTCATTGGGCAGTTGCGGCGCAACGCCTGGAAGCTGCCATGCATTTCATTCGCCACCACGCGGGCGTGGCTGCGACCGCGGGCGTCTTCCGGCCATAGACCGGCTTTCGGAAATTTCTCCGCCAGATATTCGAGGATGGCAAGCGACTCCCAGATCGGCTGGCCGTCGTCAATCAACACCGGGACTTTTCCGGCCGGCGAAAATTTTAGAACCTGCTCGCGGCTGCCCGGCTGGTAAAGTGGGATCACCTGCTCCTCGAACGGGATCCCTGCGACCTTCATAGCGATCCATGGTCGCAACGACCAGGAAGAGTAGTTCTTGTTGCCGATGATCAGTTTTAGCACCATCAGCGCTCACGCTTTCTTATGCTGCGGCGTTTCCGGCATTTCTACCGGGCCGCCCGCTTTTTTCCAGGCGCCGAAGCCGCCCTGGATGTGGGCCACAGGCTTTAGCCCCATCTTTTGGGCCGTCTGCGCCGCCAGCGCCGAGCGCAAGCCGCCGGCGCAGAAGAACACGAAGCGTTTGTCCTGGGCAAAGACCGGCTTGTGATAAGGGCTTTGCGGGTCGATCCAGAACTCCAACATGCCGCGCGGACAATGCGTGGCGCCAGGCACCTTGCCGTCCCGCTGCAACTCCCGGATATCGCGAATATCCACCAGCACCGTATCGTCGCGGCCGGCGAGCTTGATCGCGTCCTCTACCGGCAGTGTAACGATCTCGCGTTCGGCGGTTTCCACCAGCGCCTTGTATCCGGTGGTGATGGTCTGCGACATGGGCGCTCCTTTCCTCCCTATGTGGCAGAGCAGTTGGCCCTACTCAAGCCAACGGCGGTTGAAGAACCCCGTGCCAGCGGGCACCATGGGAATCAGGAGCGCGGCCATGTCTTCTTTTACCCTGCCTGACGGTCTTGCCCTCATCTGGTTCCTCGGGACCTGGATCATCTATTCCATCGTGATCGAGGGCACCGACAAAGGCCGCGCCGGCCTCAATGCGCTCATGAACGCCTATCGCGACGACTGGGTGCAGCAAATGCTGGGGCGCGACTTGCGCATGGTGGACGCGCAGGTGACGGCAGCGCTGCAAAACGGTACGGCGTTCTTTGCCTCGACCAGCCTGATTGCCATCGGCGGCAGCCTTTCGCTGCTGCACGCGACCGATCAGATATTGACCGTTATCGCCGCCCTACCCTTCAGCGTTCCAACGACGCATGAAATGTGGGAACTGAAGATCATGGGGCTCGCCACCATTTTCGTCTATGCCTTCTTCAAATTTGCCTGGTCGTACCGGCTGTTCAATTATTTCGCTATCATGGTCGGCGCAGCTCCGCCGCGGCCACAAAGAAACACAGCGGCTGCAAAGATCTTCGCTCACCGCGCCGCGCGGCTTTGTGCCGATGCTGGCCGTCATTTCAATCGCGGCCAGCGCGCCTTCTTCTTCGCGCTCGGCTACCTCGGCTGGTTTCTGGGACCGCTGGAACTGGCGCTTGCTACTACCGGCGTGGTGATTGTGATGTGGCGCCGGCAATTTAGTTCGGAATCACGATTGGCATTTTCGCGTACGCTGCCGCCGAGATAGAAGCATGGACTTAATCAACGTGCACGCCGTCGATGAGCGGATGATGCGGCGTTGCTTCGCTTTGGGAATGGAATCGGCCAAGCAGGGCGAATATCCCTACGGGGCCGTGATCGTGCGCAATGGCGAGGTCGTGGCAGAGACGACGAACCGCGTCGCGCGCGACCATGATGTGACCCGCCACGCAGAAGTCGTGGCGATTTGCGACGCGCAGAAGGCGCTCGGCAGCACAAGTCTCGATGGCTGCACCATTTACGCGAACGTCGAGCCTTGTGCATTTTGTTGCTACGCCATACGCGAGAGCCGGATTGCACGGGTCGTCTATGCGATGCGCTCACCCATCATGGGAGGTGTATCGCGATGGAACATATTGGGCGATCGCGAGCTTTCCGACACGATGCCGGAAGTTTTTGCGCCGCCGCCAGAGCTCGTGTGCAATTTCTTGGCCGAAGAGGCCGACGCCACACTCCAGCGAAGTTCACCGGCTACCTGGGCTTTCATTCGGATGCGGGGCTTGCTTGAAGCACCTGCGCGTCGCGACGGTACCGACCGCTTCGCCACGGTGAAGAAACCATCCGGTTTCGCCGGCGCGATAGGCTGGCTGATGCCGACGTTGCGTAAGAAATTTTTCGACCGCTTCGGACGCGGCGGGCCTTCATAAATAACTAGGCCATCCCCATGCATACGGCGATGATGGTCACGATCAACACCGCCGTGCTCACGGCGACGACGGTGACGATGCCCTCGCTCCAATTTGTCCGCAGCCGGAAGCTTTCGTAACCGCCTGGCTCGCCGGGTGTTGCGGAATAAACCTCGACCGAGGTGGGCTTTGACATGGGCGGATCCTCCAAAAGAGCATCGCTAGGATGGTGCGCGAGAACGCAGACGCGTACTCGGGCGCACGAATCGCCCTTGACCTTCTAAGGATAGCTTCGCCGCCGGCTTTCAACAAACCCGGCTTTACAGTGATTTATTGGTTTTGCGCCGGTCCCGGCAGTAATTGACCGATCCGCCCGGTCAGCCAGTAGGCGATCAGGCCGATCCATTCGTGAACGGCAAAATCCGTAGCTGCCACCCCATTGCCAAATTCGGCGGATGGCCTGAGCGAGATGACCTTCTCGGTGCGCCAACCGACCGGATAGGCCTCGACCGGAAATCCGATCTGCCGAAAGCAACCGACTGCCCGCGGCATATGCCAGGCAGACGTCACCAGCAGCCAACGCTCGCCCGGTTTGGGCATTACAAGTTCTTTGGTGAGGACGGCATTTTCAAAAGTATTGCGGGAGCGCGGTTCCAGCATCACGCGTTCGCGCGGCACGCCCATGTTGTCGAGCACCGGCGCCAGATAATTAGCCTCAGCCGGACCCGCGGCGCGAAGACTCGCATTTCCGCTGGTATAAACAATGCGCGCATTAGGATAGGCGCGGGCGAGCTTGCCAATAGTAATCACCCGGGAGCCTTCGCGGGTTAGACGCGGCTCATCAGGAGCGCGTAGCGGATAGGGCACGAGCGCGCCGCCAAGCACGACGATGCCATCGGGCGGCCCGCGCGACGTATCCCACCTGGGAAAACGATCTTCCAACGCATGGATCAGCAATCTACCAACAGGCAAATAACCAGCGATCATTAATAGAAAAAAACTTGTCCCCGCCAACCATCGGCCGGCGCGCCTGAAACGCGTGGCCATGAGCGCGAGGCCGACAAAAACAAGCGTGATGAGGAAATTAGATGGCAGCAATAGAAAGGCAGCGGTCTTGGACAAGATGAAGAACATCAGCGCTTCTTCTTCCAGTCCTCATAACGCTTCTTATTCTCGTCATTGGGCGGATAGAGCCCGGGGAGCTTGGCCCCCTTCTCCACTTCCTGCACTAGCCAGCTTTCCAGAAGTTCGTGCTCGGCGCCTTCGTTGGCGACGAAATCGACGAGGTCTTTCGGGATCACCACCGCGCCATCGTCGTCAGCAACGATAATATCGCCCGGAAAAATGGCGCAGCCACCGCAGCCAATCGGCTCTTCCCAGCCTACAAAGGTTAGCTGGTTGACCGAGGCCGGCGCCGCCATGCCGGCGCACCATACCGGCAGGCCGGTAGCGACGACGCCGTGTTTGTCGCGCATGACGCCGTCCGTGATCAGTGCGGTAACGCCACGCTTGACCATGCGCATGCAGAGGATGTCGCCGAAAATTCCGGCGCCCGTTACCCCCATGGCGTCGGCGACCACCACGCAGTTTTCCGGCATGGCCTCGATTGCCGAGCGCGTCGATATCGGCGCCGACCAACTCGCCGGCGTCGCCAAATCCTCGCGCACCGGCACGAAACGCAATGTGAATGCGGGGCCGACCACACGTTTGCCGGAAAAGCCAAGCGGCATGGCGCCCGCCATCCAGGACCGGCGGATGCCCTTCTTCAACAGCATGGTTGTAATGGTGCCGGTAGTGACGTTGCGCAGCGTTTCAAGCGTCGAGGTCATGAAAATTCCTTGTCATCTCAAGCCGGAATGAGGCCAAGCCGCTCGTCGCGGCGGCGAAGATAGGCAACGAAAGGAATGGCTAGCAGGACCATCCAGAGCTTGCCGACAATCTGGCCGGACAGAAAGTCGAGCGAGCCGAAAGCCAGCCACAGGAAGACGATCGAGTCCACGACCAATCCGACCAGACTCGAGGCAACGACGGCCAGCACTAGGCGGCGGCGGGCGAGCGGCGTATAGATCGCGAAATCCGCGAACTCCGAGATCAAAAACGCGGCCGCGGAAGCGATCACCAGCGATGGCGGCGACAAGCCCACTGAAATCGAGGCGCCGGCGATGATCGCACCGATGCCGAATTCGACGCCGAGCCTACGCTGCACCAGGTCGCGCAGCACCAAGGCAACACCTATCAGCAAGACGCCGGACGGCGCCATGAGGCCCGGCGCCACTGGAATGAGGCATGGCGAGTTGGGTGGGCAGACCGTTCCGACGTGGCCAAGCATCCAGTTGGCCGTGGGAATGGTGAGGCAGAACAGCACGAGGAATATTGCGCCCTCGATATTCCTACGCTTTTCGTTACCGAGCATTGTTACGTCTTTCACTTATTCTTGGACTTCTTGTTCTTGAACTTCTGGAAACCCTTCGCCCGCAATTTGCACGCGGGGCAATCCCCGCAGCCATAGCCCCAATCGTGACGATGGGTGCGGTCGCCCAAATAACAGCTATGGGTGTCCTCGACAACGAGTTGGAGCAACCCTTCCCCGCCGAGGCTTTCGGCCAGCGAAAAAGTGGCGGCCTTGTCGATCCACATCAGCGGGGTATGGATGGTGAAGGTCTTGCCGAGGCCCAGATTGAGCGCGGCCTGCATGGCTTGTACGGTATCGTTGCGACAATCGGGATAGCCGGAATAATCGGTCTCGCACACCCCGGCCACGATATGGCTGAGGCCGCGGCGATAGGCCAGCGCGCCGGCAAAACACAAAAAGATCAGATTTCGCCCGGGCACAAAGGTGCTCGGCAATCCGTCCTTCGCGATTTCGATCGCGGTCTCGCGGGTAAGCGCGGTGTCCGACATAGCAGCAAGCGCGTCGAGCTTGACGACGTGATCGTCGCCCAGCCGTGCCTTCCATGCCGGCCGCAGCGCCGCCAGGCCCTCGCGCAATCGCGGCCGCACGCTAAGCTCGATCGCGTGGCGCTGACCATAATCGAAGCCGATGGTCTCGACGCGCGCGAAGCGTTCCAGCGCCCAGGCGAGACAAACGGTGGAGTCCTGCCCGCCGGAAAACAGAACGAGGGCATGATCGGCGCTTGGTTCACTCACTGCGGATCAGCCTCAATCCCATTTGGGCGACCATGACCAATCGACGATTCGGCCACCGTTGCGCGCTAGCGCAGCAATCTCCTTCATCTCCGCATCCGACAAGTTGAAATCGAGAATATCGCGGTTCTCCTGCAGCCGCTCGATCTTGCTGGTGCGCGGAATGACGACGATGCCTTGCTGCGTGAGCCAGCGCAGGCACACTTGCGCGTCCGTCTTGCCATGCACCTTGCCAATGCGCTCGAGCACCGCGTTGCCCTTGGCGCCGCCGCGCGCGATCGGGCTATAAGCCACCACCGCCATGCCGGCCTTGCGGCAGGCCGCGATCACCTTGTCCTGGTCGAGAAACGGGTGGCATTCGATCTGGTTGCAGACCAGCGGCTCGCTCGACACTTTGTTAGCCTCAGCGAGCAGCGCCACCGTGAAATTCGACACGCCGATCTGTTTGGTCAGACCCGCTTGTTTCAACTTGGCCATGGCGCCGAGGGTTTCAGCCAGCGGCACTTTCGGGTTCGGCCAATGGATCAG
>JAYTFS010000053.1:0-2986 GCA_043734185.1 Pseudolabrys sp.
GCTGCGCCGAAGTCGGTCGCACTGACGCCGGCCGGCACCACAATCACATGAGAATCCTCATCGATGCCGGTCTCGCCGATGAGCTTCTCAAGCTCCGCCTTGTTCGGCGGCTGAAGCACGCCGTTTCGCGAAACGCGCCAGCCGGCCTTGTCGTAGTCGCTGTGTACGGCGCCTGGAATATGACCCCCATCATAGACGAGGGCACCCGACCGCACGTCGATCACCACAATCTGCGGATCGCGAAGATGATCCCTCAGCCAGTGCGCTGACACCAACGGCTCAACCGGCGCCGCCGATGCCGGCATGGCCGCGACAGTGGCAGCGACAGTGGCAGCGACGAGTACCGCGGCTGCGAAAACGCGCCGGACAACGGATACGGACGACATGGTGGTCTCCTGCGAGGCTTTTAGACAAACGGGGCTGGCCCTGACTAGTCACATAGAATATTTTACTATATAAAGACAGATCGTCTTATAAAAAGAAACTTTATTCCATAATATCGAGATCGCAAAGAGAATTCACCTAGCGCTGAGGAGTTTGCCAGATGGATGCCATCGATCGCAAGATTTTGGCGGTGGTGCAAGAAGATGCCTCGCTGTCGGTCGCCGAAATCGGCAGCCGCGTCGGCTTGTCGTCGACGCCGTGCTGGAAGCGCATCCAGCGGCTGGAGGCCGAGGGCGTCATCACCAAGCGGGTTGCCCTGATCGATCCGACCAAGATCGGACTTGGCATCACCGTGTTCGTCTCGGTCGAGACCGGCGATCATTCGCAGGAGTGGCTTGGCCGCTTCGCCGAAGTGGTGGGCGGCATGCCGGAGGTGATGGAGTTTTATCGGATGGCGGGCGACGTCGATTATATGCTGCGCGTCGTAGTGCCCGACATCGCGGGCTACGATACGTTCTACAAGAAGCTGATCGGCACGGTTCCGCTGAAGAACGTGACGTCGCGTTTCGCGATGGAGCGAATCAAATCGACGACGGCGCTGCCGATTCCATAACGCTCGCTTACGTGCCGCGCGCCACAGAGTCGGACAATCGCGGACGCATGTAAATCTGCTCCTTCAGCGTCAACGTTCCGCTGACGACATAGCCGATCACCGGCTTGTAGGTGTACTGCACCTCGCTCCAGATCAGAGAGGTGTTCGCAACGTTGAGCGCGGTCGGCATCGTCACCGTCGAGCCTTTGGCCCGGGCGGTGCCGTTGAGCGTGTCGCTCCAATCGACGGTCGCCTTGCCGGTGGAGTCGATCTTGACGCTCGTGACCGTCACCTTGAGATTGCCGACCGGAAACGGCGCCATCACGGCCGACGAGGCGTTGAGCGCGTTGGTCATATCGGAATTGCCGATGCTCGACACCTGGGATACCAAATCGCCGATGGTGCGCGCGGTCAGCGTCACCTTGCGATCGGCGGCGATGCCTTGGGAAACTTCAACCGCTCCGAGATAGAGCGTCAGCATCAACGGCAGCAGCAAGGCAAACTCGACCGCGGACATGCCGCGCTCGTCGGCAATCAGACGCCGGAGCCGGCGCTCGATCGATCCCATGAAAGACGAGACGCGGTTCATGATCACGGCCCCGATCCCAAATACGGTTCGTTGCGGAATGCGATGGTGGACATCAGGAGGCGCTTGCTGCCCGCCGAATCGGCCAAGTTGAGGCCGAGCAGCGACACGTACACCGGCCACTCATACATCAGGCGCACCACCACGATGTCACCCGGGCCACCCGGCGCATAACCGAAGGTGCCGGTCTGCAGGTTGCCGCTGGAGTCGAGAGGTTTGCCGTTGTTGATCGCAGCGAACGAGGAATAATTCTTTACGTCGACGTAGAGGCCCGCGGAACAATTGAACAGGCCATAGATCTTGGCGCAGACGGCCTGCTTGAATTTGGCCTGATCAAAGCCCTGGGTCTGCGCCTGTCCGGTCATGATCAGACGCGCGCTGTCGGCGCCGGCTGTCTCCAGCGCTTGGCCCGCGAAGAACACGACCGCGGTCTCGATGATGGCGAACATCATCGCCAAAAACGGCGCGGCGAGCATGGCGAATTCTACGGTGCTCGTGCCGTCCTGATGACGGATGAATCGGCGCGCGACGGCCCATTTGACCGGCCGCTTGATGGTGCAGCTCCATCTGGCCTGCATGTTTCCGAACATGGTCCTCACCCGAACCTGCGGCGGGCGAAGCTCACCGCGCAGCTTTCTTTTTATCGGGCAGGCGTTGTCGAATTGTTGCGGCAAACCTGTGCAACAGCGCGATTTGCCTTTACGCACCGCTAACCACGAACGACCGATGCAAACGCGCTATTTCTTTTCCGGATTGGCTAGCGCACCGAAGGCGCCAACCGCATTCAGGTTCGCTCCGAAGAAGCCCATTGAATCGCCGAGGGTGATCCGCCGTTCGCAATCCGGCGCGCAGCTATAGGATTCCCGCTCGGTGCCGCGATAGACCACGATAACGGCGTCGCTCGGCCCAACCACCTGGATCGGGTACTCGACCAGCGTGGCGCCGTTGCGGTCAAGCGCCATCATATTGGTCATGCCGTAACTCTTAGCGGTGAGCACCACGACGCCGCCGGGTTGCACCGCCGCGTCGGCGATCAGTGGATTGCCGATAACGAGGGTGGCGGTGCGCTCAGGCAGCTTCACCAGCTTGGCCTGGTCGAGATTGACCGTGATCGGCTCGCGGAGGGTGCTTTCCGCCACGGGATCTGCCGCAAGAGCGACGGTCGGGTGCGTGGCGGCGGCAAGGGCAACGGCCAGACATCCCAGTCCGGCAAGCAGCAACGGCCGGTGGCCGCGCCAGGCAACGAACGCCGTCATCGAACTCTCCGCACGCTTTACAACCGGCGGCCAAGCACACGGCCGCAGGGGACAAATCCAGGTCGAGTTGACAGCAAATTGGTGAATGAAGTGCGAAGCCAGGGTCTTACGGTACTTTTAGGTTACTGTTAACTCCGTTGTTAACCACGATCTAGTCCACGGCAACGC
>JAYTFS010000054.1:0-10864 GCA_043734185.1 Pseudolabrys sp.
GCGGCTCATCCGCAGACCCCTGATCCAGCCCCCTGGATACACGTTTTACCGCAGTATTGCGGCTCAGGCTCATATAGGAGGCACCCCCGGAGCCGCAAGTAAGGTAATCACAAATTCGCGATCAGCCCGCCCCGCCGGCGGCTATAAGTTAACGCCTGCCCATTGCCGCACAGGGCCTGGCCGGATAGGCAGACCCCATCGCAACCGACAGAAGCCCCATCGCATGCCCCGCCGACTAATTATCGCTGTACTCGCCGTTTGGACCGGGCTGTCGGCTGTAGTCAGCGCAGCAAACTCCGAACCGGTGTTTCCGCCGGGCTTGCGGGTCGGCCTGGAGCCGCCGGACGGCCTCACGCTGAGCAAGCAATTCCCCGGTTTTGCGGATGTCGAGCGCAAGGTCGTCATTACGATCCTCGACCTGCCGGCACGCGCCTATGAGGAGATCGAGCGGTCGGCTTTCGCCCAGGAACAGCACAACATCGTCGGCATGAAACGGGAAAGCTTCCCGTTCAACAGCGGCATCGGATTTCTCATGAGCGGCCGGTCGACGGTGGACGGCGTTTTGCTACACAAATCTTTTCTGCTGGCGAACGCATACGGCAAAGACCTCGCGGTGCTGATCAATGTCGAGGTGCCGGACGCGGCGCGCGCGATCTATACCGACGAGGTGATCCGCAAGGCCTTGGCCAGCGTGACGTTCCGGCCGGCGCCGTTGCAGGAGCAGCTCGGCCTCTTGCCGTTCAAGCTCAACGCGTTGGCGGGCTTCCGCGTGATGCAGGCTTCGCCTGCCGGCGGAGTGATCCTGACCGACGGCATGAGCGATGACATGACCAAGCAGTCTTACATGATCATCGCACTTGGGCCCGGCGCGCCGAGCGAGTCAGGCGAGCGCGGCAAATTCGCCCGCGAAATGCTGTCGTCCGCGCCACTGCGCGAGATAAACGTAACGGCGTCGGATCCGATGCGGATCGGCGGCTCGCCGGGCTTCGAGATCAGGGCGCAAGCCAAAGGTTTGGACGGCACGCCGGTTTCGCTGGTGCAATGGCTGCGGTTCGGGTCCGGCGGCTTCTTGCGTGTCGTTGGCGTGAGCCGCAAGGAAGACTGGGATGCGCTGTTCACCCGCTTCCGCGCCGTGCGCGACGGGATCGAGATGAAGTAGACCTTATTCGGCGGCGCTGTCCGATTGCGGGTTGTCGTTGGCTGAAGTGCGCGACTTCGGCGCCGCCTTGGTTACCGCTACCATCGCTGGCCGCAATACCCGGTCGCCCAGCATGTAACCGGCCTGCACCACCTGCGCGACATGACCGGGCGGCAGGTCTTCGCTCTGCACTTCGTACATCGCCTGATGCACATTCGGATCGAACTTCTCGCCTGCGGGCGAGAATTTTTTAACGCCATATTTCTCCAGAACCTTCATCAACTCGCGCTCGGTCAATTCGACGCCCTCGATCAGTGCCTTCATCTTGGGATCGGCGGTCGCGACCAGTTCGTCCTCAAGGGTGCCGAGCGCGCGGTGCATGTTGTCGGCAACCGCCAGCACGTCGCGGGCAAATCCCGTCACGCCATAAACCCGCGCGTCGGCAACCTCGCGCTCGGTCCGCCGGCGCAGATTCTCCATCTCAGCCAGCACGCGCAGGTGCTTGTCCTTAAAGTCAGCCGCGGCCTCCAAAGCAGCGGTAACCTGCCCGGCCGGCACCATCTCAGGTGCCGCAGCCGCGGGTGCTTCGCCCTCGGGCTGGGTCGCCGCATCTTCTTCGGCGGGCCGATCCGTCATGATGCTCAAATCCTAAAAGACTATTCGTATGCCGGAGATATCAGGGTTCGCGAGCCAAAAATCAAGCTTTTACCTAACCAGCGAGCAGCCGGCTCACAACGCGAGCGGTGTAATCCACCATCGGTATCACGCGGGCGTAATTGAGCCTTGTCGGGCCGATCACGCCGATGACGCCGACAATCCGGCCTTCGCTGTCGCGATAGGGCGCAACAATGGTGGAAGATCCTGACAGCGAGAACAGCTTGTTCTCCGAACCAATGAAAATACGCACCCCGTCGGCGCGCTCGGCGCGGCCCAGCAAGTCGATCACGCCCCGTTTGGTCTCCAGCGCGTCGAACAGCGAACGTACCCGCTCCAGATCGTCGAGCGCATGCAGGTCGTCCAGCAGATTGGCATGCCCGCGCACAATCAGCTGGCGGTCTTTGCTCTCGCCGCCGGACCAACTCGCAAGACCTGCCGAGATAACCTTCTGAGTCAGTTGATCGAGCTCGGCCTGGCCTTGCGTCAGCGCGCTTTCGATTTCGGTGTGCAAGTCAGCCAACGTCTTGCCGCGGATGCGGGAGTTCAGAAAATTTCCAGCTTCGATCAGCGCCGAAGGCGGCAGGCCCGCCGGCACGTGCAGCACCCGGTTCTCGACCTGGCCGTCTTCGGCGACCAGCACCGCCAAAGCGCGTTCCGGCTCAAGACGCACGAATTCGATATGTTTTAGCCGCACATTGTTTTTGGCGGTAAGCACGACACCGGCAGAGCGGGTCAGGCCTGAGAGCATCTGCGAGGCTTCAGTAAGAACGGCTTCCACCGACTTGTTGGAACTGCTGCCTGCCACCTGGGCCTCGATCGCGCGACGATCGACTTCGGTCAGATCGCCGATCTGCATCAAGGCATCGACGAAGAAACGCAAACCCAGTTCGGTCGGCAACCGGCCCGCCGAGGTATGCGGCGCGTAGATCAGACCGGTCTGCTCAAGGTCCGACATGACGTTGCGAACGGAAGCCGGCGACAACGAGATCGGCAGAATGCGCGACAGATTGCGCGAGCCAACCGGCTCGCCGGTAGTAAGGTAGCTCTCGACGATCGAACGGAAAATCTCGCGCGAGCGCTCATTGAGCGCCGCGAGACTGACCTGTGAAGAGCCGATCGGAACGTCGTGGGAAGCCAAGATTTAACCCTCAATTCCGGTCAACAATGACTGCCGGGCCGGTCTTGTTCAAGCTTGCCATATGGTTATGGTGTGCGCCGAAACCAAGAAACGCCCAATCTGCAAGGATTACACCCGATGCGGCCGAGTAAGCGACAAGTCGACGAACTGCGCGCCGTGTCGCTGGAACGTGCGGTGGTCAAATACGCCGAAGGCTCCTGTTTCGTGAAATTCGGCGATACCCATGTGCTGGTCACTGCAAGCCTGGAGGAACGGCTGCCGCCATGGCTCAAGGGTCAGGGGCGCGGCTGGGTCACCGCCGAATACGGCATGCTGCCGCGCGCCACCTCCGAGCGTACCCGCCGCGAGGCCTCAGCCGGCAAGCAGGGCGGCCGCACGGTCGAGATCCAACGGCTCATCGGACGCTCGTTGCGTTCCGTCATCGATCTGCAGGCGCTCGGCGAGCGGCAGATCACCATTGATTGCGACGTGATCCAGGCCGATGGCGGCACCCGCACCGCTTCGATCACCGGCGCCTGGGTGGCGCTGTCGGATTGTCTCGCCTGGATGAAGTCGCGCGACATGTTGAAGGCACCCGTGCTGCGCGATCACATCGCCGCCGTTTCCTGCGGCGTGTTCAAGGGCACCGCGGTGCTCGATCTGGATTATGCCGAGGATTCGGAAGCCGACACCGACGCCAATTTCGTCATGACCGGTTCGGGCAACATCGTTGAAATCCAGGCCACCGCTGAAAAAGACCCGTTCAGCGAGGAGCAGTTGCTAACGCTATTGGCCCTTGCACGCAAAGGCATCGAGAAGCTGGTGGGCTTACAAAAAATGGCGGTGGGGTGAGCCGCAAACTCACAGGCCCCGTTGTTATCGCCACCCACAATCCGGGCAAGCTCGCCGAAATGCGCGATTTGCTGGCGCCCTATGGCATCACCGCGCAATCCGCCGGTGAACTCAATCTTCCCGAGCCGGAAGAAACCGGCAAAACATTTGCCGCCAACGCACGCATCAAAGCGACTGCGGCGGCGAAGGCAACCGGCCAAATCGCATTTGCCGATGATTCCGGTTTGGCCGTCGATGCACTTGGCGGCGATCCCGGCGTCCACTCGGCGCGCTGGGCCGGACCCAACAAAGATTTCCGCTTCGCCATGAACCACATCCAGACGCTGCTGATCGAACGCGGCGCCAAGACGCCCGACCAACGCCGCGCGCATTTCGTCGCTGCGCTATGCCTCGCCTGGCCCGATGGGCATCTGCAAGAATTCGAAAGCCGCGTTGACGGTGTCGCGGTGTGGCCGCCACGGGGCGATGCCGGTTTTGGTTATGATCCGCTGTTCCTGCCCGACGGGTTCGACCGCACGTTCGGGCAAATGACCGCGATTGAAAAGCACGGCCTGCCGCCGAACGGCAAAGGCCTGTCGCATCGCGCCCGCGCCTTCGTGATGCTGGCGGAAGCCTGTTTGCGCTGATGCGCGATCGTTAAAATTGTAATCAATTATCCGATGCCTAAATTGAATTGGCGCTGGCTGCCCCCGGTTGGCGGGGCGTATAGTGGTAAACATGACATTTACTTCAATCGCGCAGGATACCGCGAAAGATTTTGCCGTTTACGTGCACTGGCCATTCTGCCTGTCGAAGTGCCCCTATTGCGACTTCAACAGTCACGTTCGCCACGGCGGCGTCGATGAAGCGGGTTTCGTGCGCGCCATCGAAGCCGAAATCGCCACTACGGCGGCGCGCGTGCCGGGCCGTACCGTCTCGACGATATTTTTTGGAGGCGGAACGCCGTCGCTGATGCAGCCGTCCTCGGTGCAGGCCATCCTCGATTCGATCGGAAAACATTGGACCGTTGCGAGCGACGTCGAAGTCACGCTTGAAGCCAATCCGACCAGCGTCGAAGCCACGCGTTTTCGCGGCTATCGCACCGCGGGCGTAAACCGCGTGTCGCTCGGAGTGCAGGCGCTCGACGACGGCGCGCTCAGAGAGCTGGGCCGTCTGCATACCGCGCAAGAGGCGCTTGATGCGGTCGCGGTCGCGCGCTCGATTTTTGATCGTTATTCGTTCGATCTGATCTATGCCCGCCCGCGCCAGTCGCTCGAAGCCTGGAGCGCCGAGCTCAAGCGTGCGATTGCGGAAGCCGCCGAGCATCTCTCGCTCTATCAACTCACCATTGAGCCAGGCACTCCGTTCTTCGGTCTGCACAAGGCGGGCAAGCTTGAAATTCCCAATGAAGATCTGGGGCGCGATCTTTACGACCTGACGCAATCAATCTGCAACGATGCGGAACTTCCGGCTTACGAGATTTCAAACCACGCGCGTCCCGGCGCCCAGTGCCGGCACAACCTGGTTTACTGGCGCGGCCACGAATATGCCGGCGTCGGACCTGGCGCGCATGGCCGTCTCAACATCGATGGCCGTCGCTATGCGACCGAAACCGAAAAGAAGCCGGAAGCCTGGCTACAAAGTGTGGAAGCCAATGGTCATGGCCTTACTGTCAACGAGCGGCTTCAACCCAGCGAAGTGGCCGACGAATTCCTGCTGATGGGGCTGCGGCTCGCCGAAGGCATCGAGCCCGCGCGTTTCACGGCACTCGCCGGCCGCACGCTCGATCCTGTGCGCATCTCCTTCCTGCACGATGGCGGCGCGGTGGAGACCACGCAAGACGGCCGCCTGCGCGTCACGCAATCCGGCTTTCCGTTGCTCGATGCGGTGGTGGCGGATCTCGCCGCCTAGCATGCGCGTGATCCCGAAAAGTGGGACCTGGTTTTCGGATAAGATCACGCGCAAATAAATTAAGCGCCCGACCCGAAAGTCCGCGGCGCGGGACCAATGACCTGACCACCGGACGGCGTTACCCGCAGCACGGCCAGCCCGCGCTCATTGGTGCCATCGGTGCGGAAACGAAACACGCCGTCGATGCCGGCAAATCCCGACGAGGTCGTGAGAATCTGCTCGCTGAAGCGTTGCGGACCTTGCGTCTTCACCAAAGCCGCGACCAGCGCCACCGCGTCATAGGCCAATGTCGCCGTGCGCACCGGGTCTTGTCCATAACGGGCGCGGTAACGGGTGGAAAAATTGCGGAAGCCGGCCGATTCCGGAGCGGCGTACCAGCCGCCATCGAGCGCCGCGGTCGAGGCGATGCGGGCGTCTTCCCATAGTCCGGTGCCGAGCAATTGCACGCGCTTGGAATTGACGCCAGCGGAGGCGAGCCCCGCGACGACTTGCGGCACTGCATCGGGACCGTCGGCAATCAAGATGCTGTCGACCTTGCTCGCCGCCTGCGCCACGCGGCGAATCGGCTCGGCCATTTTTCCCGGATCGAGCGGATATTTTTCGATCGCCAGCACACGGCCGCCACGGCGCGCAGCCTCCTGCTGGAGCGCCGCCTCCACCACCGCGCCATAGGCATTGTCAGGCAGCAGGGCTGCGAACGAGCGCTTGCCTTTGGAGATGGCGAAATCGACGATGCGCCGGACGTCGGACTCCGGCAGGAAGCTCAACAGATAGACGCCACGCGCAGCCACGCTGGCGTCGGTCGAGAACGCAATCACTGGAATGTTGCGGGCGCGCGCCACGGAGCCAACCGCGCTCACCGACTGCGCGAACAACGGACCGACGATAATCTCGGCGCCTTCGTCGAGCGCCTGCTGCGCACTCTGCTGTGCGCCTTGCGGCGTGCCGCCATCATCCTTCACCAGCAGCTGGATGTTGGGGTCTTTGAATTCGGCGAGAGCCATTTCGGCGGCATTCTTCATCGACAGCGCGGCGACGCCGGCATTTCCCGGCGCCGACAGCGGCAAGATCAAAGCGACGCGGACTTGGCCAGTGCCGATATTGGCGGCGGCCGGTTGCTCGACCGCCTGCTGCGCCGGTGGCACGGAGCCCAAGGGATCGAAACCCGTGTTGGCGCATGCCGCCAGCGCAATCGCCGCCGCGGCAAGGGACAGCGAGGCGCGCATACGGCGCAAGCCGCGCGTCAGCATTCCTTCCGCATTCAGCGATGTTTCCGGCAATGGCCGCTCCCCGGCGACGGCGAAAAATTTCTGTATTATCTCTATCGCATTTTGTCCGGGAAAAGTTAAGGCAATGAAAAGAAAAGGGAATTTGCCCCCGATGACGCCCCTCGTTGGAGTGCTACAGTCGGCGCCATGGCCAAGAACAACAACAAGAATAAAAAGTTGGAAGCGGATGGGCGGCCACGTCTCTACTCGCCATTCGGCGCCGCGATCGAGGCCGCCAAGGCAGAGGGCGGACTCTATCTCGTCGCCACCCCGATCGGAAATTTGGGCGATATCAGTTTGCGCGCGCTTGAGTTGCTGGCAGGTGCCGACGTCATCGCCTGCGAGGACACCAGGGTCACGGGCAAGCTGACCGGGCGTTACGACATCAGGACGCCGCTCACGCCCTATCACGAGCACAATGCCAGCGAGGCAAGGCCGAAGATTCTCGCAAGGCTCGCCGCAGGCGAGGCGGTCGCTTTGGTATCCGACGCCGGCACGCCACTGATTTCAGACCCCGGCTATAAATTGGTGCGCGAAGCGGCTGAGGCAGGATTCCCGGTCACGGCGTTGCCCGGCGCATCCGCCGTGCTGGGCGCGCTTAACGTTGCGGGATTGCCCACCGACCGTTTTTTCTTCGAAGGATTTTTACCGCCGAAAACAGCTGGCCGGCAAAAGCGCATCGCCGAACTTGGAACGATCCCGGCAACGCTGGTGCTGTTCGAGAGCGGCCCGCGCCTCACTGCAGCTCTCGCCGATCTCGCGGCGGTATTGGGGCCGCGCATGGCAGCGATATGCCGCGAACTCACCAAGTTGCATGAAGAAGTCCGGCGCGGCGATCTGGTCAGGCTGGCGCAAGCGTATGCGGACGGCGCCGAAACGCGCGGCGAAATTGTTATCGTGGTGGCGCCGCCGGACGACGACGCCGGCACGGTCGATGATCTCGATGAATTATTGCGCCGCGCGCTGGCCCGCGTTTCGGTCAAGGACGCGGTCGGCGAAGTCGCGCTGGCCACTGGGCGGCCGCGCCGCGAGGTCTATCAGCGCGCGCTCGAGCTTGAGAAGGACGGCGGCGATGGCGCGGCGTGAGGCGCCACCGCCGAAACCCAAACCCGTAGCGAGCCCGGAAACGGCTCGCCGCTTTCGGTCTCGGCATTTCCGCCGAGAGCCGCGCGGCGGCTTGGCTGATTGCCCATGGCTACCGGATTTTGGCGCGGCGCTGGAAAAGCCCGCTGGGTGAAATCGACATCATTGCCGCCCGCCGTCACGCATTGATTTTCGTGAGGTCAAAGCGCGCGCGAAGCTGGACGACGCTGCCGAGGCGGTCACCGAGCGGCAGAAGCAGCGCATCGCGGCGGCGGCGGAAATCTGGCTGGCCGCCAATCCGATGCCCGCCATCCGCGACATGCGGTTCGATGCCATCCTGGTAGCGCCCGGCAAATTAACGCGGCACGTTCCGGCGGCATTCGAGACAAATTGAAATTTGAAAGTTAAGCGCTGAGCCGCTGGAAGAACTGGTCGACCTGGCCGCGGATGTGGCCTGCAACCGTGCCAAGGTCATCGGCCACGCTTTTCACCGTCACCGCGCTGGAGCGGGTGTCTTGCGTGGCGGAGCCAACGAGATTGACCTCATTGGCGGTATCGACGGTGCGGCTGGCTGCGGTTTCCACACTGCGCGCGATTTCCGCGGTCGCAGCGCCCTGCTCGGTGACGGCGGCCGCGATGGCGCCGCTGATATTGCCCATTTCGCGGATGGTATGTTCGATCGCGGTGATCGCTTCGATCGAGCGCATGGTGGCGCGCTGCATGCCGGCGATCTGCGATCCGATCTCTTCGGTCGCTCGACTGGTCTGCCCGGCGAGTGCCTTCACCTCACCCGCGACCACCGCAAAGCCGCGACCGGCGTCGCCGGCGCGCGCCGCTTCGATGGTCGCATTGAGCGCGAGCAAATTGGTCTGCTCGGCGATGTCGGTAATGAGCTTGACCACGTCGCCGATGCGCGCGGCAGCTTCGTCGAGTTCCTTGACCGCGAGATTGGTGCGTTCCGCTTCGCTTACCGCCTTGGTGGCGATGGCGTTGGACTGCCCGACCTGCCGGTCGATTTCGTTGACCGACGCCGACAGTTCGTCGGCGGCCGACGCGATGTCGCGCACATTGGAAGAGGCTTCCAGGGACGCGGCCTCCGCGCGCGCGGTCTTTGCCGACGCATCGTCGGCGGCGCGCGCGAGTTGCGATGATGCTTCCAGCATCTGATCGGAAATGCGGCCGAGCTCCGAAAGCGTTGCGTCCACGTCGGCGGAGAATTGCGAAATCTCGCCGGACATTTGTTCCTGACGCTGCGTGCGAGAATTAGCGTCGTCGACGACGGTGCGGTTTAGTTCTTCGTTGTGGCGCATGGCATGCTGGAAGACGCCGATCGTGCGCGACAGCGCGCCAATCTCGTCGCTGCGATCGCTGAACGGGACCGCAATGCCGGTATCACCAGCGGCGACCTGTTCTATGACGCGGGTGATTTCGGCAAGCGGCATGACGACATTGCGTGAGATCACGAGCGCGCCAGCAATCGCCAGCATGACCGCCAGCGCCGCGAAGATGCTCAGCCACGCCGCAGTCTTGTCGATGCCGGTGTCGATCTCGGCGTAAACGCGGCTGGAACGCTTTTTATATAGTTCGGTGAGTTGATCGAGGTCCGCGTTGAGCGCCTTGCGTACAGAACGATTGGCGTCGTTGTCGCCCCATTCGCGACCGGCCGCCGGGCTCACTTCGGTGCCAAGCCGCGCCAGCTCGTTGCGGAATTCAATGAACTTGGCGATGCGCTGGGAAAATTGACCGAACAATTCGGCGTCATCGGTGCGCACCGATTTCTTCCAGTCTTCTACGACCTTGGCGATCTGCTTGTTGAATTTGACGATGCCGTCGGCATAGACCTTCGAGGTCGCGAGGTCGGGCGACATATAGACGCCGCGCGACTCCATCACGACCGCATAAATGAGCCCGTTGACGTGCTCGACATTCCAGGTGCCGGCATTGGCGGATTCGAATTCGTCGGTCAGCGCCGCATGGTGTCGCGCATTCGACACTGCGACCACCGACAGCGCGACCGTCGTCAAGGCCATCAATGCGAAGATCGCATAAAGCTTGGCGGCAATCGAAGGCTTCGGCAAAGTCACAATCGACCTCCACCCGTGCGAAACAGGTCTTTGAACCCGCTATAGTGGCGATTAAATCTTAACGGTCTGTTTGCCTTATTTGCCCCACGGCCTAAAAGGTCCCCAAACAGGCCATCGTCAGCAGGTCAACATGAGCCTCAAAATCGCAGTACAGATGGATCCGATCCAGCGGATCAACATCAAGGGCGATTCGACCTTTGCCCTGCTGTTGGAGGCGCAAAAGCGCGGCCATGCGCTCTCTTATTACACGCCGGACCGGCTGGCTCAGCTCAACGGCAATGTGTTCGCGACCGTCGAGAGCCTGACCGTGCGCGACAAGGCCGGCGATCATTTCACGCTCGCCGATCCGAAACGGGTGGCGATGACCCAATTCGACGTCGTGCTTTTGCGCCAGGATCCGCCGTTTGATCTGGCTTATGTGACGACCACGCACCTGCTCGAGCGCATCCATCCCAAGACGCTGGTGGTCAACGACCCCGCGCACGTGCGCAATGCGCCGGAGAAGATTTTCGTCACCGAATTTCCCGACCTGATGCCGCCGACATTGATCACGCGCGATCTCGCCGAGATCAAGGCGTTCCGCGCCGAGCATTCCGATATTGTCATGAAGCCGCTTTATGGACACGGCGGCGGCGCGGTCTTCCGCATCACCAAGGACGATCTCAATTTCCGCTCGCTGTTCGACATGTTCTCGGCCACTTTCCGCGAGCAATGGGTGGTGCAGAAATTTCTTCCCGCCGTGAAACAGGGTGACAAGCGCATTCTGTTGGTCGAT
>JAYTFS010000055.1:0-2199 GCA_043734185.1 Pseudolabrys sp.
GGTATTCCAATACGTTATCCCGTGATTGCATTTTTTATGTTGCAGCGCACAATCAAAGGGTCCGGGAATCACAGGAGTGGCTCATGGCACTGCCAAAATGTGGCGGCGCCGCGGGTTCCATCCTTACCGGCCTAACAGCGGTGGCAATGTTCTCATTGCAACTCGCGTACGCCCACGGCCCGGCAGAGTGGATCCAGCGCGGCGGTTTTAAGAATGCGGCTGGTGAATTGTGTTGCGGGGAGCGCGACTGTTTCGAGCTCACCGATGCTGACGTGAAGATCACGTCAGCCGGCTACTACGTTGTCAGCATCAAAGAGACGGTCCCGTTCAGCGAGGCAACGCCATCGCCGGATGGACGCTATTGGCGCTGCCAATGGGGTGGCTCGCGGAAGTGCTTCTTTGCACCGCCGAGTGCGACGTGAACTGAGGCAGGGAACCGTTCAGAGTTTCGATTGCAGGCCGCGCACGAAGGCGGGCAGGCCGGTTTGTCGTTCGCGCTTCAATCGCTCGGCGGCAAGGATGGCGCGCACGTCGTTGAACGCACGGTCGAGATCGCGGTTCATCACGATATAATCGTATTCGGTCCAATGGCTCATCTCGTCGCCGGCCTTCGCCATGCGAGTACGGATCACCTTCTTGTCGTCCTGGGCGCGGGTGTGCAACCGCCGCGCCAGTTCGCCACTCGACGGCGGCAGGATGAAAACGCTGACCAAATCAGCGGGCGCGTGTTTGCGCAATTGCTTGGTGCCTTGCCAATCGACGTCGAATAGCACGTCGCGCCCCTGCTTAAGCGCCTTCTCCACCGGCTTTTTCGGCGTGCCGTAGAAGTTACCGAACACCTCGGCATATTCCAGCAGATCGCCGTTCTTCCGAAGCTGATCGAAGCGGTTGCGGTCGATGAAATGATAGTGCCGGCCGTGGACTTCGCCCGGTCGTCTCGCCCGTGTCGTCACCGAAATCGACAATGCGATACGCTCCTCGGTCAGCAGCATGCGCGACAGCGTGGTCTTGCCGGCGCCCGATGGCGACGACAACACCAGCATCAGGCCGCGCCGCGCGATCGTCTTGCTTTTGCTCCCCCGCGCCATCGCTATTCCAGGTTCTGGACCTGCTCGCGGAATTGCTCGACCACGGCCTTGAGCTCCAGTCCGATGTTGGTCAATTCCAGATCGTTGGCCTTGGAGCACAAGGTATTCGATTCGCGGTTGAGCTCTTGGGAGAGAAAGTCGAGCTTGCGCCCGATCGGGCCGCCGTCGGCGATCAGCTTCTTGGCCTGCGCGACATGCGCCACCAGCCGATCGAGCTCCTCGCGGATATCGATCTTGGTGGCGAGCATAATCGCCTCCTGGTGCAACCGGTCGGCGTCGAAGCGCTGCGAGGCTTCCAGCAACGTCGCCACCTGCTCGGCAAGGCGCGCCTTGATCGCCTCAGGCTTGCGACCGGGCGTTGCCTCCGCCTGCGCGGCAAGCGCCCCGATTTCCGAAAGCCGCGCCGAGAGAATTTTTCCGAGCGCCTGCCCTTCGGTGCGGCGCATCTCGGCCAAGCCCTTCAGCGCCTCGCCGAAACCCGCAACGACAGCGGCTTCGGCCGCGCTGCGCTCGTCCTCGCTCTCCTCGGCTTCACTCACCTCCATCACGCCCTTAAGCGCCAGGATGCCGTCGAGGCTTGGCGGGGCACCCGCGACCTTGCCTTCCAGAGCTTTCAACGCGGCGAGCACGGCGTTGAGCGCCGGCTCGTTGATACGAGCGACCGGCGCAGCGCCTTCGCGGCTCACCGTCAGGTTGGCGAACACGCTACCGCGCGAGAGCACCTCGGAGGCGCGCGCACGCACGCCCGGTTCGATCGCCTCCCAGCCGGGCGGCAGCCGAAGCTTAAGATCGAGCCCCTTGGAATTGACCGACTTGAGCTCCCACGCCCAGACGTAGCTGCCGGCGGCGCCCTGGCCGCGCGCAAAGCCGGTCATGCTCGACAGCGCCATCGTGTTCTGTATCCGTTTTACGAGAAATCGCCGCGACCTTAGAACATGACACCGAAAAGTGGAAACCGGTTTGCCGCCTTCGCAAAGACCGCTTTGGCGGGCGAAGTCACAAGCTATCGCACACGCCGCGGCGTGCCGCTGGAAGGCTGCGGAGCGGCGAACGCCGGCGCCGTCGGCTGCGCGTTGCCGGGCTGCGCGGTCTGCTTTTCGATTGTGCGCAG
>JAYTFS010000056.1:0-3328 GCA_043734185.1 Pseudolabrys sp.
AGAGGAAGTCGCCAAGGTCGCGCCCGACGTATTTTGGCTCCAGCTTTATCGTTTCGCGCCGGACGATCACAAGATCGGTTTTGAATTGATCGAGCGCGCCAAAGCCAACAACGTGAAAGTTCTGGCGCTCACGCTCGACGTTCCGGTGCGCACCACGCGCTCGCGCGAAACTTACGCAGGCCTTGCCGGCGAATTCCATCCCACGCCGCGCATGATCTACGAAATGCTGATCCGGCCGAAATGGCTGCTGGCGCTGTTGCGCAATGGCTATCCGCGCTTTGCCACCATCCGCACCTATGTCGGCGAGCGCGCCAGCACCAACGACGTCATAAAATTCGCGCGCAGCAAGATGGGCGGCGCGTTCTCCTGGGAAGAAGTGGCGCGCTATCGCGACAAGTGGAAAGGCCCGATGGCGCTCAAGGGCATCCTGCATCCGCAGGACGCCGAGAAGGCGGTCTCGCTCGGCGTCGAAGGCATCTGGGTGTCGAACCACGGCGGCCGCCAGATCGAGGCGCTGGCAACGTCGATCGATTGCCTACCGGGGATCGTCTCGGCGGTCGGCAAGAAGGCCACAATCGTGCTCGACAGCGGCATCCGTAGCGGTCAGGACGTCATGCGCGCGCTGGCGCTCGGCGCCGACGCGGCCTTTGCCGGCAAGTCGTTCCTGTGGGCGGTCGCAGCCCTCGGCGATGCCGGGCCGGCGCATTTGATCGAGTTGTACGTCAATGAACTGCGCGCCTCGCTCGGCCAGATCGGCGCGCGCACGATTGCCGAAGCCCGCGCGGCTACCATTCGCCATCCGGGCGCTTACGTTTTCTGAGGAAGTCCTGAAATGTCGGCGCTCGCCGAATCTGCCGCTCATTCGCACATCGACGACACCCTGGCGCGCCGCAACGCTATGGTTCTGTCGGTCGCGCAGGCGCTTGCCGGCGGCAACAACACCGTCATCGTCGCCACCGGCAGCATCATCGGCGCTATCCTCGCGCCCGATAAAAGCCTCGCGACGCTGCCGATCACCATGATGATCTTCGGCATGTGGCTCGGCACGCTGCCGGTAGGCTATCTCGCGCGCAAATTCGGCCGCCGCTTCGCGCTGCAATCGGGGTCCGGTTTCGGCATCCTGTCGGGGCTGATCTCCTACACCGCGGTGATGCAGGGCAGTTTTCCGCTACTGCTGGTCGGCACTTTCTTTGGCGGGCTCTATGCGGCCGCGCACCAGTCCTATCGCTTTGCCGCCACCGATACCGCAAGTGAAGCGTTCCGGCCGAAAGCCGTGTCCTGGGTTCTGGCCGGCGGGGTCTTTGCCGCGATCATCGGCCCTCAATTGGTGATCTTCACCAAGGACATTCTCTCGCCGCATATCTTCGCGGCCAGTTATCTCGGGCAGGCCGCGTGCGCCTTCATCGCTGCCTTCGTGCTGATGTTCGTGAAAGTGCCGCCGGTCGCCGCGCAACGCGTGGCAAGCTCAAGGCCACTCGGCGAAATTGTGCGCACACCGCGTTTCATCGTCGCGGTGGCCTGCGGCGTCACCAGCTTTGCCATGATGAACATGGTCATGACCTCGGCGCCGCTTGCCATGGTCGGTTGCGGCCATTCGGTGACCGACGCGACGCTGGGCATTCAGTGGCACGTTATGGCCATGTACGCGCCGAGTTTCGTCACCGGCAGTCTCATCTCGCGCTTCGGCGTCGAGCGTATCACCGGCATTGGCCTCGGCCTGATCGCCCTGACCGCGGTGGTCGGCATTGCCGGCGTCACGGTGGCGCATTTCTGGACCGGATTGATCTTGCTGGGGCTCGGCTGGAATTTGTCGTTCATCGGCGCGACCACGATGGTGACGCATTGCCACCGGCCGGAGGAACGCAACAAGGTGCAGGCGTTCAACGACTTCCTGATTTTCGGCAGCATGGCGCTGTCGTCATTCTCCTCCGGCCAGTTGCTGGCCTATTTCGGCTGGACCGCCATCAACGAGGTGATTTTCCCAACCGTGTTCGTGGCGGGCGGCCTGCTGGTCTGGCTGGTGGCGCACAAGCGGCGTGAGGCGAGGGCGGCTTGAGCGCGTCCGGAAATTTAGCCGCTTTTTACGGGACGGCCTGACAAATTAGCGCCGGTGCGGCGCGGGCAGCGCCTACAACCAACCCGTTCCAAGAGAGACGGGGCATTCAGAATGTTTTCAATCCTGATTGGCGCGGCCCTGGTGATCATGGCCGGTGGCACTTTCTGGTATTTTTTGCCGAACAAAGGCCAAGTAAACCCCCTCGTCGAAAATTCCGACGTCGGCTCGATGGTCATGATCGGGATCATGGCCGCTTTCAGCCTCGGCCTGGCCATCATGATCGGCGGATTTTTATAATTCACGGGACTAGGATGCTTAGTGTTTGACAGCATCCCGCAATAGGATTATATTCCACATCGCTTGGTTGGTAGTGTCTCAGTTTGAAAGGGCTAAAATCCTAGCCCGCTTGTCTTGAAGCGCATCAAATTCGCAGGCATCCATCAGCTCAACAAGGTGGGTCACGGTCACGGTCATTGCTTTGTCGGTTAGACCGGCAGCAATCGCGGGCGTCGTTCCGATTGCCTTGTGCTTCCGCATCCAGTTGTACCAAACGAAATATAGCGCCAGCGAATGACAGTGATTTTGGAATTTCTTGCTGAAAGCGTTTGTCAGTCGCGTGAAGCGGCGCATCAGCTGGGCGGCGCTCGCCTTTAGGTCCGCGTGGCATTAAAGTATAACCTCTATTGCTTGCCGCTAAGGATACGCTATTTTTAGCATTGGCGAAATTGTGGTGCATATGTCGGAAACATTAAAACTACCTTCTAAGGCAGCCCCTGACGATTTTCTCGGCCGGTTTCGTGAGGTGATTTCCGATCCCCTCAACTTGCTAATCGAACGAGTGCCAATGGCGGGCATCGTGAAAGGCGATGAAGTTTATCTACATAATGGCAACAGAGTCCCGATTAATGGTCCGGGAGCCTATTACGGTCCATTCAGCCAGCTTTTGATAATCAACCGAGGGGTCCATGAACCCTTAGAAGAATTTATTTTTCAAGAATTACTTAAAAACATTTCCGAGGCCCCCCAGATGATCGAACTCGGCGCTTATTGGGCCCATTATTCGATGTGGCTCAAGAAACGGAGAACGGAGGCAAAGGTAATTATGGTCGAGCCAGATCCGATTAATTTGGCGGCGGGCCAGAGCAATTTCAAACAGAATGGTTTCACTGGCGAATTTATACAAGCCGCTGTGGCAATAGGTGGCTGGCGATTGGATTCATTCATGCAAAATCGGGATATTGGAAAGCTCGATATTTTGCACGTGGATATTCA
>JAYTFS010000057.1:0-16880 GCA_043734185.1 Pseudolabrys sp.
GCCGTAAGCGTGCACTAAAGCGCGCATCGCCAAGCACACGAATTAAAGGCGTCGTGGCTGTCCAGCCATGACGCCTTTTGCCTTTGTGTTTTGCAATAGACGTTACGCCGCGCTGCTGGCCGCCGGCATGGCCAGCACGGCATAGATCGCGTCCGCATCACGCGAGTCACGCAGCTTGCGAGCGATCTCGGGATCGCGCAGCAGCCGCGCCACGCGCGCCAGCGCCTTGAGGTGGTCGGCTCCGGCGGCTTCCGGCGCCAGCAGAAGAAAAATCAGGTCGACCGGTTGGTTGTCGAGCGCCTCGAAATCGATCGGGCGCTCCAGCCGGGCAAACAATCCAAACAGGCGGCCGAGCTTGGGCAGCTTGCCATGCGGAATCGCCACGCCGTTGCCCACCGCGGTGGAACCCAGCTTCTCGCGCTGCAGAAGAATTTCCAGAATCGCGCGCTCGCTCTGACCCGTAAGCTCGGCCGCGCGGGCGGCAAGCTCCTGGATCGCTTGCTTTTTACCGTTGACCTTGAGCGCCGGAATTATCGCGGTCGGAGCGATGAGATCGGTAAGCGTCATGGACATGTCCAATGATCGAAAATGGCAGTGCGGACTTGTAAAGGGGTGTGAGGAGTCGCGGTCCTTATAGAGCGGCCGGCGGCAAGGTCAATGGGCGGCTCTAGCTTACATTTGCCATTTTTTCTTGCATTTGAGCGTTATCAGCCGCCGCGGCGCCCCTGTTGATCTTTGCGGCGGCGCTTGTAGCGGCGCAACTGTTTTTCGATGCGGACCGAAGCCTGCTCAGCGCTGTCATAAGCATCCGCCGCCATTCCTTCCGCTTCCAGCATGGCGCCGGAATCCAGGTGTAATACGCATTCTGTGCGAAAGCCGAAGCCATCCTTGCCGACGGTGGCATGGCCAGAATAGCCGCCGCGAAAATATTTGGATGTCGCTTCTTCGACCCGATCAGTGATTCTCTGCTGCAGAGCAATGCCGATATTGATGTTCTTCCCAGAGACACGCAATGACATACTTGGCCTCCTGTTTGGCGCGGCTACTGACCGCACCACTTCCAACGAGCTAAACATTTCAGCTTGGAAAAGTTCCTGGCGTCAATACGATGTGTCACGCGTTTGCAGCCTGTTTCTCCCGCCGCCGCTGTACTGAAGATGGGATGCGCATCGCTTCCCGGTATTTGGCAACCGTGCGGCGTGCGATATCGATTCCGACCTCGCGCAATTTGTCGACAATCGTATCATCCGAAAGCACGTCGATAGCGTTCTCGGCCTCGATCAACTGACGGATACGATGGCGCACCGCTTCCGCGGAATGCGCTTCGCCGCCATCGGAGGCCGCGATCGAGGAGGTAAAGAAATATTTCAACTCGAAGATGCCGCGGCTGGTGGCCATGTATTTGTTGGCGGTCACGCGCGACACCGTAGACTCATGCATACCGATGGCGTCCGCGACCGTTTTTAGATTGAGTGGCCGCAAATGCTGAACGCCTTTGGTGAAGAAGCCGTCCTGCTGGCGCACGATTTCGCTCGAAACCTTGAGAATGGTTTTCGCCCGTTGGTCGAGCGCGCGCACAAGCCAGGTCGCGGTCTGCAAACAATCGGCGAGATAAGTTTTGTCTTTGTCGTTGCGCGTGGTCTTCGACACCTGTGCATAATAGCGTTGGCTAATGAGGACTTTCGGCAGGGTGTCGGAATTAAGTTCGACCTGCCAGCTGCCATCCGGCGCCGCCCGCACATAGACATCGGGCACGATCGGCTGCACCAGCGTCGAGCCGAAGGCCAATCCGGGCTTCGGGTTCAGATTGCGGATTTCAGCGATCATGTCGGTGAGATCTTCGTCGCCGACGCCGCAAATGCGGCTCAAGGCGGCAAGGTCGCGCTTGGCCAATAATTCGAGGTGCTCGATCAAGGCCCGCATGGCGGGATCGAAGCGGTTTCGCTCCTTGAGCTGGAGGGCGAGACATTCGGTAAGGCTGCGCGCGCATACGCCAGGAGGATCGAGCGTTTGCAGAACCGTCAGCACGGCATCGACATCGCTGCGCTTGGCGCCGAGCTTTTCTGCAACCGTGTCGAGATCGCCGGTGAGGTAGCCGGTCTCGTCCACCATATCGACCAGGTAGCGCCCGATCATTCGGCCGGCCGGATCGGGAATTGCCAGCGCCATCTGGTTTGCAAGATGATCGGCCAGTGTGATCTCGGCCGAGATGAACGATTCAAGATTGTAGCTTGAGTCTTCGGACCCGCCGGAACCGACCCCCGACCATTCCGAATAAGCCGGCGGCGGGGTCTCTACCGCCGCGGTTTTTGCGCCGCCGTCGTCGGGAAAGACATTCTCAAGTTCCGTGCCGAGCCCCTGCTCCATCGAGGCACGGTTAGTCTCCAGGTCATCGCCCATCCAATCGGCGGTGGGGGCAGTCGCTTCGTCGTGCTCGGCAATGGCGGCTTGCGGCTCGGCACCTTGCGCCGGGGTATCGTCGGTGTCGGCGCGCTCAAGCAGCGGGTTGCGCTCGAGTTCACCCTCGACATAGGCGGCCAGGTCGAGACTGGAGAGCTGCAGCAGCTTGATGGCTTGCATCAGCTGCGGCGTCATCACCAGTGCTTGGCTCTGGCGAAACTCTAGTCTTTGCGACAACGCCATAAAGGGTTTCCCGGCGGAAACTGGTCCGATTCTTGCTTGTTTTGACTATAGCAGGTTCCGGGCGGCAGCGGTATGTGATTCCGCACCGCGGCATTGCACAAATATTATGCGGAATCGGCTACTTCAAGCCAAAAGGCCTTGATCGGCTTACCGATATCTACGATGCCACGCGGCAACCCTACGTTCTTCCACAACATTGGCCAATGATTTCGCTGCCGGGCATCCCCCAAATCTCGACTGCGTCGGCACGCCTGGTCGCGTGGTGGGAAGGCGTCGTCACGCGCTGGCACCCTGTCGCCCTCATCGTTGTTGTCTGGGCGCTGCTGACCCTCCCGCTGGTGTTTTTGCGCTCCTTCAATGCCGATGAAGGCGTGGCGGTTTCGATCGCGCGCACGGCGATCGACGACGGCTATTGGCTGACGCCGCATATTTTCAACACGCGCTTCGTTGAACGGCCCACTCTGTTGTCATGGATTATCGCCGCCATCAGCCTGCCCTTCGGCAGCGTCAATCATTTTACGGCGCGGCTTCCCGTCGTGCTCGCCCTGCTGGGCGGCTGCCTTCTGATTTATTCGCTGCTTCGCCGTGTCGGGGCCGGCACTGCGGCTGGGGTGCTGGGCGCATTATTATTTCTGTGCTGTCCGCTGGTTCAGCGTAACAACGTGATGGCGACCGCGGACATGCCGCTGGGGGTCATGCTTTTCTCGGCCTTCGTGCTTTGGTGGAATGGTTATGACGACGGGCGCCTCTCGCCAGGCCGCTGGGCCGCCATTGGCGGTGTGCTCGCGCTGGCCGCTTTGATGAAGGGGCCGCAACCAATTGCCTATTTCGCGTTGGGTGTTGGCCTGTTCGTTCTTGTCACACATTCGTGGTGGCAAATTCCCGGGTTGATTGTGGCGGGCTTCATATGCGCGATCCCGCTCGCCGGCTGGTATGCTTACGTCTACCAACCCGGCGATGAAGCACAGTGGGCCGGCTTCATGCGCTTGGGCGATGTCGCGCCGTTGTCCGGCCCGCTGAAAGGATTGCTGGAATTGATTTCCGAGATACTTCCGGCCGCGCTTCTTGGGTCGGTCTATCTCGTCGCGCGGGGCTTTGGCGGCACCGGGAATGTCAAAGGCACGTTCGTCAAAGCGCTCGCATGCTACGCGTTTGCTGTCTCACTGATCATCCTGTTCTGGCCGAGCGGCTCGACCCCGCGATACTTCTATCCGATGGTATTGCCGATGTGCGTTTTCGGCGGGCTGGCCTTCGACGCGCTCAGCGAACGACGGCCATTCCTGGTGGCGCCAGGTCTGACCGTGACTTTGGCGATTTTGGCCTATGCCTTCGTTTACTCCGTAGTGGCAGCTCCGCTGATGCCGAAAGAATTCCGCAGTTCGTTGATCGACGCCAGGCGGATCACTAAGCTGGTTCAGGCCGCGCCGGGTCCCATCTATCGGACCAGCGCGGCGGGGCTGAACGTGCTTCCGTTGGTTCCGACCCGGATTTACGAATCAAACCATCAAACGCTGGAAACGGTTAGCGGGCCTGCCTGGTTTGTCGTGCCGATCGATGAAGCCGCGTCCCTGATGTCGAAGCGGGGTAGCGCGCTTCGTGTGGTCATACCATTCGGCGAAGACGAGGAATGGCGGTTGCTGCGCTTGGATAAATAATCGGCGGATATCAGCGCGCGCCAAAACCCCACAAACGCCAGCGAACCAGCAACACGAGCAGGCGCCTGATGTTGCTGCCGACGCCCATTTTGCTTTCCGTCGGCTTTAGATCATATCGCAACTTCAAAGGCACTTCCGTCATCGGGATACTGATTGCGTTGAGCTTCAGTAGAAGCTCGACCATGCAGGCAAAGCCGGCCTCCTCGTTCAACCGAGCGCCATAATGCGCCGCCGCCTTTTTGAGCGCGCTGACGCGGTAGCTGCGATATCCGCAGGTGTAATCCCAGACGCCGTGCACCGGCAGTATAAGCTTGAATAGCGCCGCAGCGCCCCACGATGTAATCTGCCGCAACAGCGGCACGCCCCGCACCGTTGCCCCACGCACAAAGCGCGAGCCGATGACCACGTCGGCGATGCCATCATCCATTGCATTGAGCATTTCTATAATCTGCACGGGGTCGTGCGTGTCATCGCAGTCCATGATGACTAGCACGTCTTTTTCGTCCGCCGTCGTAACGGCGTATTCGACCAGCGCGCGCAAGCCAGCGCCGAGCCCTTTATTTTCTGCGCAGTCCCGCACGACGACCGGAAGACGCTGCTGCCACTCCCGCGCCACCGGCGCGGTCGCGTCGGTGCTGCCGTCGTTATAGAGCACGACTGTGATCGGCAATCGCGACGAGGCGATCAGAAGCTCGATTCGCGTGAGCAGGCGCGGTAACGCGATCTCCTCGTTATAGGCGGGCAGACCGATATAGATACGGCGGATTGCGGTCATTGCGGCAATCCGAACGCCGCCGCGATCCGCGGCGCGGCATGACCGTCACCGTAGGGCGAGCCGCCCAGCGCCATTTTTGAATAGACCGCGCTGTTCGTCAGAAGCTCCCGCGTGGCGTTAACTACCGCCGCAGTCTGCGTGCCAACCAGCCGCGCGACACCCAGTTCAACCGCTTCCGGCCGCTCGGTAACGTCGCGCAGCACCAGCACCGGCTTCTTTACGAACGGCGCTTCCTCCTGAATGCCACCAGAATCGGTGAGGATCAGGTGGGCCTGCGCCATTTCCGACACTAGACGCTGATAGCTGAACGGTGAAGAGAGATGAATTCGGTCGCGGCCGCCGAGCAACCGTTCGACGCTTGCGCGCACGGCCGGATTTGGATGAACAGGAACGATAAACTCAATATCTTTGAACTCGTCCATGAGCGCGAGAACCGCGCGGCATAAATCGTCCATGCGCTCGCCCTGGTTTTCCCGGCGATGCGCGGTGAACAGAATACGCCGTAGCCCGCGATTGGCAGGAGCTGCTTCGACTCGCGCAAGCGTCAGCCGCAATGCATCGATGCCGGTATTGCCGGTCAGAAACATTTTGGCGCGGTCGACGCCTTCGGCAATCAAATTGTCTATCGCGCGCTGCGTCGGGCAAAAGTGCCAACGCGCCAGTTTTCCCGCGGCCACCCGATTGAACTCCTCCGGAAATGGCGCCTGCAAATTGCCGGTCCGAAGGCCGGCTTCGACGTGAGCAAACGGCACACCGAGGTAGAACGCGGTCAGCGCCGTCACGAATACCGTGGTGGTATCGCCCTGGGCGATGACGACGTCGGGCTTATGCTTGCCGATAGCGTACTCCATGGGAGCCATCAGATCGCCGGTGAGCGTCGCCAGCGTTCTGGACTCCAATGGAATGTCGAGATGATCGTCGGACTTGATGCCAAACCATGCGAGCGGCTCCTCGACCAGCGTCGTGTGCTGGCCGGAACACAGCGTCGTCACATGCGAATGCCGCGCGAGTTCTAAAATAAGGGGCGCCAACTTGATGGCTTCAGGCCGGGTTCCGACCACGCACAGGAACCTCATTGATACTCCCCCGTCAACAAAACCAGCGCTCGTTTCATCGGCAGCTTAAAGGCGAAAATCCTCGCCAAGATAGAGCCGGCGCACGTCCGGATTATTGACGATGTCTTCGACCCGGCCCTCCATCAGAACTTCACCCGAATAGATGATGTAGGCCCGGTCTGTCAGCCCCAGTGTTTCGCGTGCATTGTGGTCGGTGATTAGCACGCCGATACCGCGGTTGGTCAAATGCCGCACCAGCGCCTGGATGTCGCCGACGGCGATCGGGTCGATTCCGGCGAATGGCTCGTCGAGCAGCATGTAGCTTGGCCGCGTCGCCAGCGCGCGCGCGATTTCAACCCGGCGCCGCTCGCCGCCGGAAAGCGCGATGGCAGGCGTTTTGCGCAAACGCGCGATGTTGAATTCCTCGAGCAGCGCGTTGAGATCGGCTTCGCGGCGGCGGCGATCCGGCTCCACCATTTCAAGCACCGAGCGAATATTGTCTTCCACGTTCAGGCCGCGGAAGATCGAAGCTTCCTGCGGCAGATAACCGATGCCGAGCCGGGCGCGTTGATACATCGGCAGCACGGTGACGTCGTAGCCGTCGAGTTCGATGCGCCCGCGGTCGGCATTGATCAGCCCGGTGATCATGTAAAATATTGTCGTCTTGCCGGCGCCGTTCGGCCCGAGCAAGCCGACCGCTTCGCCTCGCCGCACATATAGCGTGACGCCCTTGACCACCGCGCGGCCGCCGAAACTTTTCTCCACGCCATGCGCCGCCAGATAATGCCGGGCGGTTTGTTGTGCTTGACGGCCATCGGCGGCGCGCGGCCGATTGGCGGCCTGCTGAGCCGGTTGCCGCGCCGATTGCGCATTTGCTGCCGCCGCCTGCTGCTGCTGCCGCGCCTCGGCCGGCGTCATGGCGCGGCGGGGCGGCGGTGAGCGGCGCCGAAACAGCGAGAGAATGTTCACCGGGCGACCTCGCGGCGCAGGAAGCTTTTTGCTTGAGCGCGCGACATTAGCTGATTCCCAGGCCCAGCGAAGTCAATTGAGCGGCCGCGCCGGTGCCGGGACGGTCCGCGGCGGTTGCGCGCTGTTGCCGAGCGCCTTGAGTTCGGGGCCAGAACCGCCGGGCTGGAACAGGCCCTGCACCCGGCCCTGACCATTCTTGCCGGATTCCACCCGCGACACGCCGCTGGTGAGATCGACCACCAGCCGGTCGCCGCGCAGCATGTTCTGGCCTTGGGTCATGACCACGTCGCCGGTGAGATCGACGGTATTGGTCCTCATGTCGAATATGCCGAGATTGCCAGTGGCGGTTTGGTCTTTCTGCGTTACCACCACGCTGCCGCGCGCTTCCAGCCGCTTGATCTTCTGCTGGCCGCCGGGGCCGGGCGTGGCGGCCTGCATGGCTTTGCCTTCGCCGTCCTGATCGTAGAACACCAGCAGCGACTTGCAACGCATCACGGTATCGCCTTGCGTCACTTTCACATTGCCGCTGAAGGTGGCCACCTGGTCCTTGTTGCGCACTTCCAGCGTCGCCGCCTCGATACGCACCGGTTGGTCGCGGTTCTGCGAAAAACCCTGCAGCGCGTTTGGCGGCCCCTTCGACGGCTGCGCATGCAACCCTGCGCCGGAAAAAAACAGCGCAGCTGCGATCAGAATTTGCCAGTGAAGCCGGCGGATCACGATCATTTGGGCACTGGGCTGTCGTTGAGCATCATCACCATGTCGACGCCTTCGTAGAAGCGGACCAGATCGCCAGAGTCGGTGATCTCCAGACGCTTGGCATTGAGCCTGCCCTGCAACATTTCCAGTTCAACCGGCTGATCGGAAATCACGTTGCCTTTGCGGACATCAATGATGGCCTCGCTCAAGCGGCCCTTATTGCCGGTCGACGAACTGAGCAGGATGTTGCTCTCGAGCCTGAGGGTTTCGAGCTTGGTATTATACGTGCCGATGTCTGCGGACATTTCCATCATGCTCTTGTCCCGCATCTGCAGCTTCGCATGGATGTTGCGCAACTCGACGATGTCCGGCTTGGTAAGATCCTGCGCCGCCGCCTCGGCCGTCAACTCATAGGCGCGTTCATCCTTCGTGAAACCGGACAGGCGCGGTTTTTCCATGGTGATCTTGGTGCCAGAGACGACCAGGTCATTCACATTGATCGGCAGTTTGGCGAGCAGGCGCAACGGATTGAAATAAGTGACCAGCGAAAGGCCGGTGAGCCCCACAACCACCGCAAGCGGAATGGCGATGCGCAGAATACGCACCGCGCGGCTATGACGCCGCGCCGAGCGAAAGGCGCGCTCGCTGTCGCCGCGGCTCATCGTCCAATAAGCGCGCGCGGTCTGCGGGTCGGTTCTGGCTGTGATCACGCGTTCCATTCTTTGGATTGGGTCACTTCAGCATTCACGTTATGCGATTTGCAACGTGCCGGGCGAATGTGGCCCACAGGCGGCAGGCCGTGAGCCTCGTTATGTTTACCAATAACAACTGGAAACCAACGACTTAGACGTCACGCCGAATGCGAAAAGACGTCTTCTTCCGCCCAGCCGGCGAGATCGAGACGGGCCCGGTCGGGCAAAAAGCGGAAGCAGGCTTCGGCCAATTCGGCACGGCCCTCGCGCGCCAGCATCGCGTCCAGCTTTTCTCGTAGCGCATGGAGGTGCAGCACATCGGTCGCGGCATAAGAAACTTGCGGGTCGCTCAGCGCGTCGGCGCCCCAGTCGGACGATTGCTGCTGCTTTGACAGATCGACGCCAAGCACTTCGCGCGCCAGATCCTTAAGTCCGTGCTTGTCGGTATAGGTGCGGGCAAGGCGCGACGCGATCTTGGTGCAATAGACGGGACTTGCCATGACGCCGAAGGCATTAGCCATGGCGGCGAGATCGAAGCGGGCAAAGTGGAAAATCTTGACGATGGCAGTGTCGGCCAGGAGCTTTTCGATATTCGGTGCTTTTTTCTGTCCCGCCGCGATCTGCACCACGTCGGCCGACCCGTCACCCGGCGACAACTGCACCACGCAGAGCCGGTCGCGCTTGGGATCGAGACCCATGGTCTCGGTATCGATCGCCACCGCGCCTTTATAGGCGCTGAGGTTGGGCAGATCGCCGCGATGCAGGCGGATGGTCATTTAGTCACCCGGTTCGGAAAGTTTGGTGCCCAGGAAAGGACTCGAACCTTCACGCCTCGCGGCGCTAGTACCTGAAACTAGTGCGTCTACCAATTCCGCCACCTGGGCTTGTTGGGACTAGGTACGGAGGAGCTTTCGGCTTGTCAATTGAAGGTCATGGTCTACCCTATACAGTCGGCGGCCGATCCTGTATTTGCCGGATTGCCGAGGCCCTTTGCGACTTAAGAGCGCGGAATGAACGCCAGAACCAACGCCGACACCCTCATCACCGTCTATGGCGGCTCCGGCTTTCTTGGCCGCCACGTGGTGCGAGCCTTGGCCAAGCGTGACTATCGCATCCGGGTGGCGGTGCGCCGGCCGGAGCTCGCCAACTTCCTCCAACCTCTCGGCCGCGTCGGCCAGATCCACGCCGTGCAGGCCAGTCTGCGCCATGCTCCTTCCGTGGAAGCCGCAGCACGCGACGCCCAGGTGCTGGTCAACTTGGTCGGCATCTTGGGCGAAAGCGGGCGCCAGCGTTTCGATGCCGTCCACACCTACGGCGCCGAGCAGGTCGCGTTGGCAGCCAGCGCCCATGGCGCGCGCATGGTGCATGTATCGGCGATTGGCGCCGACGAGAATTCGCCGGCCCACTATGCTCGCTCCAAGGCCGCGGCCGAACGGCTGGTGCTCGCGGCACAGCCGCAGGCCGTCATACTGCGGCCATCGATCCTGTTCGGACTGGAAGATGATTTCTTTAACCGCTTTGCGTCGCTGGCGCGCATGTCGCCGATATTGCCGTTGATCGGCGGTGGCCAAACGCTTTTCCAGCCGGTGTTCGTCGGCGATGTCGCCAAGGCAATCGCCGATGCGGTGGACGGCACGTTAGCCGCCGGCACGGTCTACGAACTTGGCGGGCCTGACACGCGGAGTTTCAAGCAACTCATGCAATACGTGCTCGCAACAATCGAGCGCAAACGGCCGCTGGTGCCGGTGCCGTTCTTTGCCGCCAGGTTGAAAGCGATGGTGTTGCAGTTTGCGCCGTCGCCGCTATCGCTCACGCCCGATCAGGTCGAGCTGTTGCGCGTGGATAATGTGGTTTCTGGCGCAGCCAAGGCCGAGGGCCGCACGCTACAAGGAATCGGCATCGAACCCGAGCCGATCGAGGCGATCGTGCCGTCTTATCTCTGGCGCTTCCGCAAGACCGGGCAGTTCAGAAGCCGTATCGCTTAATAGCTACCAAAAATAAGTCGCGTAGATGCCGATGCTGCCGACGACAATGCGCCACCATGCGAACACCGCGAAGCTGTGACGCTGCACGTAGCGCAGGAACGTCTTGACCACGATCCAGCCGAAAATAAACGAAAATATAAATCCGACCGCGATGGCGGTGATGTTGCCGTGCGCCAGTTCGGCGCGACTCTTGAATGCCTCGTAGGCGAAGGCGCCGACCATGGTCGGCATTGCCAGCCAAAACGAGAATTCCGCCGCCGAACGCCGGTCGGCGCCGAACAGCATGGCACCGACGATGGTCGCGCCCGAGCGTGACACGCCCGGCACCATCGCGAGGCACTGGCATACGCCGATGATGAAATACATCGGCAGCGAGAACGCGGTCGCTTCGAAAAATCGCGGCTTCAGGTTCATGCGGTCGACCCACAGCAGAATAAAGCCGCCGACGATGAACATGATGCAAACGATGCGCACGTCGAACAGTCTTGCCTTGACGAAACTGCCGAACAGCGCGCCGAGCACGGCTGCCGGCAGAAAGGCCAGCAGCACGCCAATAATGAAGCGCGCCGCCGCCCATTGCGTGAACATGCTGGTAGCCAGCGACCAGATACGTCCGAAATAGATCGTCAGCAGCGCCAATATGGCGCCGAGCTGAATCAAAATCGCAAAGGATTTGCCAAACGAGCCGTCGCCCCAGCCGAGAAAATGCTCCATCAGCAGCAGATGACCGGTGGAGGAGACCGGGAGAAATTCGGTGAGGCCCTCGACGATGCCGAGGATGGCTGCCTTGAACAGGTCGAGATGAGCCGAAACCGTGCCAACAAGAGTCGCCTTTATGGCGTCGAAATTCATGGGCCGCTCCAGGGAAATCGCAATTTGCGCCTTACTGCCGGCTTTCTATAGTGCTGCCATTGATTCTTAGAAACCCTAATTCTGGGCACCCATGCTGACGCTGTTTTATCATCCTCTTTGTCCGTTCTCGCGCTATGTGCGTCTCATTCTCGGCGAATACGGCATCGACGTGCGGCTGGTCGAAGAACGATTCTGGGAACGGCGACAGGAATTTTTGCTGCTCAATCCGGCCGGCCAAATACCAGTGCTGGTCGCCGACGGTCAACCGGCTGTTCCCGGCGCCGGGATTATTGCCGAATATATCGAAGAGACGCGTAACGCCGGGCCGGGCGAAAACCGTCTGCTGCCGCCATCGACCGCCCAGCGCGTCGAAGTGCGGCGGCTGGCAAACTGGTTCAATGACAAATTCCACGACGAGGTCAGCGGGCCGCTGGTGATGGAGCGCGTGTTCAAACGCCATATGACGCTGGAGCAAGGCGGCGGCCCGCCCGACACCGAAGCAATGCGCGCCGCCCGAACCAATATCCGCTATCATCTGGCCTATATTGGCTGGCTGGTGCAAACCCGCGACTGGCTTGCCGGCGACAGGCTGAGCTTGGCCGATCTGGCTGCGGCGGCGCATTTGTCCGCCGCCGATTACCTGGGCGATGTGCCGTGGAACGAAAACGAAGCCGCCAAAAATTGGTACGCGCGAGTGAAGTCGCGGCCCTCGTTCCGGCCGCTGCTGGCCGACGCGCTGGCCGGACTTCCGCCGGCCAAGAGCTACACCGACCTCGACTTTTGATCGAGCCTGAAAAAATCAAGTCAGCGCTAATCGAGCAAGCGCGCCTGCGCGGTTTCGATGTCGCCGGCGTTACCAGGCCTGACTCGGTCCCGGAAGCCAAAACACGGCTCGATCGTTTCCTGGCCGACGGTGCGTATGGCGACATGGTCTGGATGTCCTCAACGGCGCAGCGGCGTGGATCACCTTCGGCTTTGTGGCCGGATGTGCGGTCGGTCGTGATGCTCGGAATGAATTACGGGCCGGACGAGGATCCGCTGGCGATTTTGCGCCAGCGTAGCCACGCCGCGATTTCCGTTTACGCCAAGGGCGAGGACTATCACGAACTGATCAAGGCGCGGCTCAAGGACGTCGCGCGGTGGCTGGTCGCGAATGCCGGCGGCGACGTCAAAGTGTTCGTCGATACCGCGGCGGTGATGGAAAAACCGCTTGCGGCACAAGCCGGCCTTGGCTGGCAGGGCAAGCACACAAATCTGGTGTCGCGCCAATTCGGCTCTTGGCTGTTTCTCGGCTCGATCTTCACCACGCTCGATCTGCCGGCCGACGAAGCCGAGCCGGACAGTTGCGGAAGCTGCAGCGCCTGTCTGGATATCTGTCCCACCGCGGCATTTCCGGAGCCGTACCGGCTCGATGCGCGGCGCTGCATTTCTTATCTCACCATCGAGCACAAGGGCCCGATCCCGCGCGAGTTGCGACCGTTGATGGGCAACCGTATCTACGGCTGCGACGATTGCCTCGCCGTTTGTCCGTGGAACAAGTTTGCCGAACAAGGCCGCGAAGCCAAGCTCGCCGCGCGAGAAGTCTTGCGCGCACCCAAGCTCGCCGACCTTTCGCACCTTGATGACACGCAATTCCGTGCGCTGTTTGCCAAAACCTCAATCAAGCGCACCGGGCGGAACCGTTTCGTCCGCAATGTGCTTTATGCTATCGGCAATTCCGGCGACGTTACGCTAGCACCTGAAGCCGAACGGCTGCTTGGCGACACGTCGCCGCTGGTGCGTGGCGCGGCAGTGTGGGCATTGCGAAAATTGCTGCCGGCGAAAAATTTGTCGGCACTCCGCCGCGCTGACGATGATGAGTCGGTCGCCGACGAGTGGTCCGCGGCACTCGCCTAGAATTCCGCCACGGCGCTCAGTAGTCGCTCGATGTCTTCCGGGCGCGACAGACGATGGTCGCCGTCCTTGATCAGCGTCAGCACGACGTCGCTGCCGGCGAGGTGCGACACCAGCAGCTCGGCATGTTTCCGCGGCACATCGGGGTCCTGCACGCCCTGCAGAATGTGCACCGGACAGCCGATTTCGATCAGCCCGCCAAGCAAGAGATGCTTGCGGCCATCCTCGATCAATTTCTTGGTGATCGGATAGGCATCCTCGGAATATTGCGACGGCCGCATCCAGGCGCCCTTTTCCTCGATCGCGCGCTTGATCGCGTCGGAGAACCGCTTCCACATCAGTTCTTCGGTGAAGTCTACCGCCGGCGCGATCAGAACCATGCCGGCGATCGGCGCCAAATTCTCCGGCTTGTCTTTGCGGCCGCGCAGCGCCCGCGCCAGCAGCAGGGCCAGCCAGCCGCCCATCGACGAGCCGATGATAACCTGCGGGCCTTTGGCGAATTGCGCGTAGACCGCAATGCTTTCCTCAAGCCATTGCCCGATCGTGCCGTCGCTGAAATCGCCGCTCGACTCTCCGTGACCGGAATAATCGAAGCGCACGCAGGCGCGGCCTTGGACGGAGGCCCACTCATCCAGCGCCGCCGCTTTGGTGCCCTTCATGTTGGACTTGAAGCCGCCAAGCCAGAATAGTCCTGGGCCCCTATCGTTTCTCTTGCCCTCGCGCACGCGCACGGCGATTGTCCGTGCAGGCGATTCGGCCGTCAGGGATGTCAGGCGCGCTTCGCTCATGGACACATTGGCCAACACGAAAGAGATGGAAGAAGTTTCGGTATCTTCTCGCCGCAAGCAGGCCATTAAAGCAAGAGGGGCCGTGCTGCCATGACTTCCGCCAATAGCCCACGTTCGCTGGCTGGCGCCACTATATTGCAACTGGTGCCCGCCTTGCGCGACGATCCGGCCGGCCATGCCGCGGTGGATATCGCACTCACGCTGCTGCAATCCGGCGCCCGCGCCATTGTTGCCGGCGATGGCGGCCCGCTGGTCGGCGAATTGCGCGCCTTCGGCGGTGAATGGCTGCCGATGCAGAATGACACCTTCAACCCGCTGCGCATCCGCAGCAATGCAAAACAGATCGCAAACCTGATCGCCGGCGAGCGCATCGACATTATTCATGCTCAAAGCGCTGGCGCGGCGCGAAGCGCGCTCTCCGCCACCGCCCGCATGCCGGTGTTTCTGGTCACGTCGAATCCGGACCGCCTCACGGCGGATTCCTGGCTCGGCACTGCGTTCAACAGCGCCCTGGCGCGTGGCAACCGCGTCATAGCACCGTCGAGCTACGTCTCGCGCGCGATGATCGACCGCTACGGGATTCCGTCCGAACGCATCACCGTGATCCCGCGCAGCGTCGACACGGCGAGATTCAATCCCGCGGCGGTGAGTGCCGACCGGATCGCCGCGATGCGCCGAACGTGGGGTGTGCTGCCGGAAATGCGCGTCGTGTTGATCACGGGCCGCATCGCGCCGTGGAACGGCCAGATGACCATGATTGAGGCCGTGCCATTGCTGGTAAGCGGCGGCAACCGCAACATCGCATTTGTCTTTGCCGGCGACGATCGCGGCCAGGCGCGTTACGCGCGCGCGTTGCGCCAGCGCGCCGCCCTCGACGGCGTCGATACGCTCTGTCGTTTTCCCGGCCAGATCGCGGACATGCCCGCGGCGCTTACCGCGGCTGATGTCGTGGTGTCGACCGCGTTGGAGCCGCCCCTTTCCGGCCGCGACGTCACGCAAGCGCAGGCGGTCGGCCGGCCCGTTATTGCCACCAGTGTCGGCGTCCTGCCGGAAAACGTGCTTTGCCCGCCGCGCATGCGGGAGGATCTACGGACCGGCTGGCTGGTGCGGCCTGGTAACGTGAGTGAATTTGCGCGCGCGGTTAACGCCGCGTTTGCACTCGACATCACTTCTTATGAAGCGCTGGGCGCCCGCGCCCGTCAATTCGCCGAATTCGTGTTTTCGCCGCAGAGCGTTGCCGAAGCCATTCGGGGCGTTTATACCTCGCTGCTCGCGCGCGACGTTTAAAGGTTGTCCCGGTAATGTCGAGTTTTTCCGCGTCTGAATCGTCAGCGGTCAAGAATCGACCCGCCGTGAATGCGCGTGACGCCTATCGCAAGGCTCAATCCAATAACCGCGCCGCGGAAAATGTCGACGTCGACCGGGATTCAATAACCGTACTTATTGTCGTGCCGACGCTCGATGGCGGTGCCGCCGATGCCGGCGCGCTTGAGCTGGTACGCATCCTCGAGACAGCCGGCCACCACGCCATTGTGGCCTCGCGCGCCGGACGGTTGGTCGCCGACGTGACGGCAGCCGGCGGTGAGTTTGTTCCGCTCGATGTCGGCATCAACAATCCCATCATGATGTTGCGCAACGCCGCCGCTTTGAAGCGGCTCGCGCGCGAGCGGCAATGCGACGCGATCCATGCCTTTGGCCGCGCCGGCGCCTGGAGCGCCTATATCGCCGCGCGCCTGACCGGAATTCCGTTCGTCACAAGCTGGTACAAAGGTTTTCGCGAGCAGAACATTTTCAAACGCTGGTACAACGGCGTCATGGCGCGCGGCACCCGTGTCATCGCCGTCAGCAGCGAGATCGCGCAGTTGATCAATGACCGCTACGGTGCGCCGTGGGAACGTATCGCGGTCGTACCGTGCAGCATCGATTTCGCGCGCTTCGATCCTCGGAATGTCACCAGCGAACGCATTGCGGCGGCGCGGCGCGCCTGGGACGTCAGGCGCGACACCAAAGTGATCCTGATCACCGGCCGCATCTTGCGCCGCAAAGGCCATCACGTTGTGGTGCGCGCAATACGCCGGCTCAAAGACATGGGCCTCAAAGATTTTCTCTGCGTCTTTGTCGGCGAAGATCGCGGCCGCACCCATTATACCGGCGAGCTTTGGGATCTGGTGCTTTCGACCGGCACAATGGACGTCATCCGCATGGGTACGCCGGTGAGCGACATGCCGGCAGCTTACGCCGCCGCGTGCGTCGTGGTGTCGGGAGCGGTTCAGCTGGAGGGCGTGCAGCGGGCAATCCTGGAAGCGCAGGCGATGGCGCGGCCGGTCATCGTGTCCGATCTGGCGGCCGGCCCAGACGTCGTGCTCGCGGCGCCGGCGGTACCTGAGGGCCGTATCACCGGTCTGCGCTTCCAGTCAGGCGACGATGCCGCGCTGGCGGCGGCCCTGCTGCGGCTGTTTTCCCTGGACGAGCCTGCCCGCAACGCCATGGGTCTGCGCGGCCGCGACTGGGTGCTCGAACAGTTCAATGCCGCAGGGATCGCCGCGCAGACGCTGCGCTTGTATGGCGAGATCGCGGGGCGTGAAAATGAACCGGCATTGGTGCCACGGGTCAGACAAAATTAGTGCAATTTGAACGGTTTGACCTCGGATTCCAGTCTGCCTGTCGACAGAACAAGCGGAACCCTCGTTGACTTATTCGCCATTTCTACCAATCTTTTGCTATCCTAGATGCGCTAGGAACTGCCAGATACCCGTTGCAACAGCATGAGGAGATAAAAGCCATTCGTCGTCCGATGAAGTCCGCGCAGCCCGCCCAAAAGGACGGCCCGCGCATTAACGAGGAGATCCGCTCGAAAGAAGTTCAGCTGATCGATGC
>JAYTFS010000058.1:0-2637 GCA_043734185.1 Pseudolabrys sp.
AGACAGTGTGGGGTAGATCACACATGCGGTCCGGACATTGCGGTAATGTGAAGAATCTTGCCCCCGGCGTCGAACCCTCCGCCACCTCCCCCCGACCAACCTTGCGAGACGGCAATTGAGTGCGACACAGGCGGCTTCAGACGAAATTCTGATCGCTCGGATCGCTCAAGGCGACCGGCTCGCCATGCAAGTGCTGTACGGACGGCACCATGTCAGGGTGTTCCGCTTCGGGCTTCGGCTCGTCAGGGACGAACAGGTTGCGGAAGATCTCATCAGTGAGGTTTTTCTCGATGTATGGCGTCAGGCTGGCAAGTTCGAAGGCCGATCTGCCGTTACCACCTGGCTGCTGGCGATTACGCGGTTCAAGGCCCTGTCGGCACTTAGGCGCCGCAAGGACGTTGGACTGGACGATGAGACCGCGAACGCGATCGAGGATACGTCCGATGATCCGGAAGTGGTGGTGCAGAAGAAAGATACCAGTGACGCGTTGCGCAAGTGCCTGACATCACTTTCGCCAGAACATCGGGAGATCGTTGATCTCGTCTACTACCACGAAAAGTCCGTGGAAGAGGTGGCCGAAATCGTCGGAATTCCCGAGAACACCGTCAAGACGCGCCTGTTTTATGCGCGCAAGAAATTGGCCGAACTGCTGAAGGCAGCCGGCATTGAACGAGGTTGGCCATGATGGCGATGAGCAAAAAAATGCTGGACCAAGAGCCCGGCGAAATCGAGATGCTGCTGCCATTCCATGCGGCCGGCACATTGAACGCGCGCGATACGCGCCGCGTCGACGAGGCTCTCGCCAGCGATCCCGAGTTGGCCAAGCAATATGCCGTCATCCAGGAAGAATACGCCGAGACCATTCATCTCAACGAGAGCCTGGGTGCGCCGTCGGCGCGCGCCATGCAGAAGCTGTTCGCGGCGATCGATGGAGAGCCCGTGCGCAAGCCATCGCTGTCGACCAATCTCTCGGCGCGGATATCGGAATTCTTCACCCGGCTTTCGCCGCGGACGCTGGCCTGGTCGGCCAGCCTCGGCGCCGTTGCGCTGCTGTTGCAGGCCGGCGTGATCGGCGCGGTGCTGATGAAGAACCAGACGAAGTTCGAGACCGCTTCGCTGAGCCTGAATCAGACGGCGGCTCCCATTACCCGCGATCTTGCTGCCGCCGTGCCGCCGCGCGCGCTGGTGCGGTTCGCGCCGGAAGCGCGCATCGCCGATATCACGGCGCTGCTCGACAATTATCAGGCCTCGATCGTCGATGGTGCCAAGGGCGGCATGTTCCGGGTGCAGTTCGGCAACCGCGCGCTCGGCAAGGACGAAGTCGCGAGCCTGATGAGCAAGCTGCAAGGTGAGAAGATCGTCAATCTTGCGGTGCCGACGCCGTAAGGCGTCGATCGCATGATTGGCCAAGCCGAGGTCCCATGGTCCAAGTTAGCGTGAATTGGCGGAGTAGGACGCAGCGCGCGGCATGGGCATTGTCGGCGGTGGCGTTGCCGCTTGTGCTTTTCGGCGGTTCGGTGGGTTACGCGCAAAGCATCATGCGCACCCCGAGCCTGCGCATCGATTCCCGGGTACCAACCCTCACCGTCAATCCGACAACGACGTCGCGGATCAATCCCGTGGTTGGTACGCGCGTCAATCCGGTGACTGGCGGGCGGCTCAATACCGTCACTGTTAACCGGCCCGTCATCGCGAACCGACCCAATGTCGGGGTCATCGCGCGCATGCCGCCAACCAAGGGCGGTGGTGGCGGCGGCGGTCCGACGACCATTGCACGGATACCCGACTCGCGTCCCGAGATCTCACGCATCGGCGTGGATACGCTTGGCTACCCGCGCTATTCGCACAATCTTTATCCGGTCTGCGAATACGCCAATCGTGGTCCCGACGGTGAATGCTTTGACCGTCCTGTTACCGTCTCGACCGGTGGTGGCGGCAAGGGCACCTCCGCCAAGAAGGGTAATAGCGGTTCACCCAACAATGCGCCGCCGCAGGCTGCGATCGATCTGCGCGCGGTCCAGAACGAACTGGTGGCAGAGCTCGACAGCGCGTTGTCGCCTGCGCAAGCCGATGAACTGGCGCGGCGGCACGGGCTGGAGCGGCTCGCATCGCAGGAATTTCGGCTGATCGACAGTACCATCGGCCTGTTCCGCATCATCGATCAGCGCCCGGCGGACCTCGTCCGCCGCGAGTTTGCCGCTGACACCGGCGGCGGCGTGAAGTCGGTACAGCTCAATTTCCGCTACGTGCTGCAAGACCAGAAAGATCAGAAGCGCTCAATGACCGAGGGCGATGCCGCGCAATATGCGGTCGCTCAGCTTCGGTTGCCGCAGGCGCACAGACTGGTCCGCGGCATGAACGTCACCATTGCGGTGATCGATTCAGGCGTTGACGTCAAACATCCCGAACTCGTCAATTCGGTTGCCGATAGCTTCGATGCGCTCGGCAGCAAGGAAGGCCCGCATCTCCACGGCACCGGCATTGCCGGCGCGATCGTGGCGCATGGCAAGCTGATGGGAAGCGCGCCCGAAGCGCGGCTGTTGGCGATCCGTGCGTTCGGCGGCGGCGCCAATGGTGCGGAAAGCACCTCCTATGTGATCCTGAAGGGGCTGGATTATGCGGCCGAGCACGGCGCGC
>JAYTFS010000059.1:0-1941 GCA_043734185.1 Pseudolabrys sp.
CCACGGGCACCAATGCTGAAGCGACGCATGTTCGTTATGCCGTCTCACAGGGGATCGGGCATATCGAGTTCAACCGACCGCAGCAGCGCAATGCGTTGACGTTCGACATGTATGCGCGGGTTGCGGACATTTGTGCGACGGCGCCGACGGATGGTTCACTCCGGGCCATCGTATTCTCGGGCGCCGGCGGCAAGGCGTTTGCGGCGGGGACGGACATTGCCCTGTTTCGGGATTTTAAGGGTGTGATGACGGGCTTGCTTACGAATCCCGTATGGGGGAGATCCTAGGTAAGATCGAGGCGTGCCCGGTGCCGACAATTGCCGCCTTGTCGGGCGCGTGCACGGGCGGTGGCGCGGCGATCGCAGCCTGCTGCGACATGCGGATCGGGGCGGCCGATCTAAAGTTCGGATTTCCGATTGCGCGCACGCTGGGGAATTGTCTGTCGGCGGCCAGTCTGGCGAAGCTGGTGTCGCTGATCGGCGCGGCGAAGGTCACGGAGATGATTTTTCTGTCGCGGCTGATAGATGCGACGGAAGCCAGGGCGTTGGCGCTGATTACCGAGATTTGCCCGACGCACGATGCCGTCGTTGCACGCGCCATGGACATGGCGCGAGAGATTGCAACGATGGCTCCCCTGACCTTGCGGGTCACGAAGGAGTTGCTGCGTCGTGTACGCCTGGAAGGCGTGACCGCGAACGACCGCGATATGGTGGCGCTGGCTTACGGAAGCGAAGATTTTCGAGAAGGATTGGAAAGCTTTCTGGCAAAACGATCGCCGCAGTGGCGGGGACGTTAGAGCGCGTTCACATCGAATTGAATCGCGAGGGATTCCCAAATCGGCGCGAATATGATTCATGCTGCATGCTGGAAGCGGAGGCCAGCATGCATGGCACGAGCTTACTCGCAGGATCTGCGTGAACGCGTTGTGGCTGCGGTCCAGGCCGGTCAGAGTTGCCGTCAGGCGGCGGCCACGTTCGGACTGGGCGTGGCCACGGTCGTAAAATGGGCGCAGCGCTATCGGGCCACCGGACGCATCGCGGCCAAGCCTCGGGGCGGCAGCACGGTCCGCGCGCTGGTCGATGTGCGGGATTGGCTGCTGGAGCGCGTAGCGGCAGAACCGCATATCACGACCCGCGCGCTGGCTGCCGAATTGGCCGGACGCGGCAAGGTGGTCAGCCACGTCTCGGTGTGGAATATGCTTCGACGTGAACGCCTGACGCATAAAAAAAACCGTGCACGCCAGCGAGCAGGATCGCCCTGACGTTGCGCGCCGGCGCCTGCGATGGCGCAAGTATCAGGATCGCATCGATCCGCGCCGTCTGGTGTTCATCGACGAGACGTGGGCGAAGACGAACATGGCCCCGCTCAGGGGCTGGAACCGCTGCGGCCAACGCCTCCTCGCCAAGGTGCCGCACGGTCACTGGAAAACGCTGACATTCGTGGCCGCGCTGCGCTTCGACAAGATCGATGCACCGTGCGTGATCGACGGTCCGATCAACGGTCAAAGCTTCCAAGCCTACGTCGAGCAGATCCTGGTGCCGACGCTCAGGCCTGGCGACATCGTCATCATGGACAACCTGGGTTCGCACAAGGGACATGGCGTGCGCACCGCGATCCGCGGAGCAGGAGCCCATCGCCTGCTGCTGCCACCGTACTCCCCCGATCTGAACCCGATCGAGCAGGTCTTCGCAAAGCTCAAAGCGCTGCTGCGAAAGGCGGCCGAACGCACCGTTGAAGCCACCTGGCGGCGGATTGGCGATCTCATCAATCGCTTCACATCAGAAGAATGCGCCAACTACCTCAGAAACTCAGGCTATGCGTCGATTTGAATTGAACAGGCTCTAGCCACTCTTTGCACAGACACGTTATTGTAGTGCCCCGGCTTTGGCGGCGGCGGGACGTGCGGCACTGAAAAGGACGGGATGCCGGGTGCGAAAACCC
>JAYTFS010000060.1:0-1538 GCA_043734185.1 Pseudolabrys sp.
GAACTTCGAATTTGACGCTCTTGCCGACGACAATCCCGTCTTTCGGGACGGCGGTGGCGGGCGCGGCTTTCGCTGCCATAATTGAACTCCACTGATTATCAATGTGAACTAGCATCCCGCGGATGCTCCCGGCAAATGGGCTCGGACGTAGAGCCTACGGCTCCTTCTTGAACAGCAGCTGGCCGGCGGGCTTCATGGTGCGGGCGTCAAAGATGCGGATTTCGATGCCAGCGGCCGTTTCGATGGTCACCGCGAGATGGCCGTCGCCGAGCGCGGTGGAAATGACCTTGGCGCCTGCCGGCAGGGCGGGAGCGGCGCCGGAGACCGGCGGCGCACTTCCCTCGGCGCGGAAAACACGATAGCCGATGACGCCAAGCACGACCGCGACCGCCAGGAACGTCGTCGCGGTGGCGATCATCATCAGCCGTCGCACTTGCGCCACGGCGCGCGCCGCTTCGGGGTCGAGTGGTTTTTCCTCGTCGTCGGACATCTTGAGCCAATCGTTATGACGGAGCGCAACACAGAGACAGTCACGATTGCCGCCGAAGAGGCCGGCCAGCGCATCGATCGCGTGCTGGCCGCGCGCATTCCGGCGCTGTCGCGCTCACGCCTGAAGGCGTTGATCCTCGACGGTCAGGTGACTGTCGAAGGGCGCACGATCCTTGATCCGGCTAGCAACGTCAATTCCGGCGACGTCATCATCATCAACCTGCCGGCGCCGGAAGATGCCCAGCCCAAGGGGGAAACCATCTCGCTCACGATCGTCTATGAAGACGATGCGCTCATCGTGATCGACAAGCCGAAGGGAATGGTGGTGCACCCTTCCGCCGGCCATTCCACCGGCACTTTGGTCAACGCGTTGATCGCGCATTGCGGCGACAGCCTTTCGGGTATCGGCGGCGTCAAGCGGCCGGGCATCGTGCACCGGCTCGACAAGGACACCACCGGCCTCCTGGTCGTGGCCAAGAACGACCGCGCCCATCGCGCGCTCAGCGCCCAATTCGCCGACCACGGCCGCACCGGCCCGATGCGGCGCGGCTATCTTGCTTTCGTCTGGGGGGCGCCCGACCGGCCGAAGGGCACCATCGATGCCCCGCTCGACCGCAATCCCCATGCCCGCGACAAGCGCGCCGTGCGCGAGGGCGGCCGCGAGGCGATCACCCATTGGCAACTGCTGGAAAAATTTCGCGGGCCCGACGGCAAGCCGGTCGCGAGCCTCTTGGCCTGCACCCTGGAAACCGGCCGCACCCACCAGATCCGCGTGCATCTTGCCCATATCGGCCATCCGATCCTGGGCGACGCCACCTACGGCACCGGCTTCAAGACCAAAGCCGGCCTGCTCGGCCCAAAGGCGCAAGCCGCCTTGAAGGCCCTTGGCAGACAGGCTTTGCATGCTTATCTCTTGGCCATCGAACACCCTGATACCCGCGATTCTGGCAAGCCCCTGGAGTTCCATTCGGAACTGCCGGGCGACTTGCGTCGTTTACGTGATGCCTTGGTCACAGAAGCCCGTGATCCGGGCGCCAAACGCCAAAAAT
>JAYTFS010000061.1:0-13297 GCA_043734185.1 Pseudolabrys sp.
TGCGTCACAGGAGACCCGAATGCCTTCCACGATCCTCGATTCCGCAGTGTTCCGCGACATTTTCACCACGCCGGCGATGCGGGCCGTGTTCTCAGACGAGAACCGCGTCCAGAAATATCTCGACTTCGAGGCGGCGCTCGCCATCGCGCAGGCCCGGCTCAAGATCATTCCGCAGGAAGCCGCCGACGAGATCGTCAAGCACTGCAAGGCCGAAAAGATCGACATGGCCAAGCTGAAAGAGGCGACCGAGCGTATCGGCTATCCGGTGCTGCCCGTCGTTCAGCAACTCGTAAAGCTGTGCAAGGACGGGCTCGGCGAATGGTCGCATTGGGGCGCCACCACGCAGGACATCACCGACACCGCGACCATCCTGGTGATCCGCGAAGCGCTCGACCTTGTCGAAAAAGAGATCGACGGCATCTGCGGCGCGCTCGCCGCGTTGGCGAACAAATACCGCGACACGCCGATGGCGGGGCGCAGCAACCTGCAACAGGCGGTGCCGATCACTTTCGGCTACAAGATGGCGACCTTGCTCGCCGGTTTCGAGCGCCACAGGCAGCGGCTTAAGGAACTTAAAGTCCGCCTGCTGGTCGGTGAATTCGGCGGCGCCGCGGGCACGCTGTCCTCGCTCGGCAAGGAAGGCCTGAAGTGTCAGGTCGAGTTGTTCAAGGAGCTCAAGCTCGGCCAGCCCGTTGCGACCTGGCACACCGTGCGGGACACCATTGCCGAAGTCGGCTGTTTCCTCGGGCTGGTCACCGGCTCCTGCGGCAAGATCGCCTTCGACGTGAAGCTGCTGATGCAGACCGAAGTGGAAGAGATCTATGAGCCATTTCACGAAGGCCGCGGCTCGTCGAGCACCATGCCGCAGAAGCGCAATCCTATTTCTTCGGTTTACATCACCGCGCAGACCGCGATGGTGCGCCAGCTTGTTGCCGCGCTGCTGGAAGCGATGATCGAGGATCACGAGCGCGCCACCGGCCCGTGGGAAATCGAATGGATCGCGCTGCCGGAAATCTTCATGCTGTCGGCCGGCGCGCTGGCCCAGACTAACTTTGTTGTGAGCGGCTTGCAGGTCAACGAAAAGAAAATGAGCGAGAATCTTCAGATCACCAAAGGCCTGATCATGTCGGAAGCGGTGATGATGGGGCTGGGCCCCACGCTCGGCCGCAACAAGGCGCACGATTTGGTCTATGACGTGTGCCGCCTGGTCGTGAAGACCGGCCGGCCGCTGATCGATCTCCTGGTCGAAGACAAGGAAATCAGCAAGCACGCCACGCGCGCGCAATTGGAAAAAATGGTCGATCCGGCCAATTATCTCGGCGTCGCCGGCGAGATGGTCGACCGCGTGCTGGCGATGCGGAAGAAGTAGTAGTTGTCATGCCCGCGAAGGCGGGCATCCAGTAATCCCGGTCTGAATTTTGACAAGCGGCGTTTGCGTATACTGGGTCCCCGCCTTCGCGGGGACAACGATTAAATATTCTTCGGCATCGTGCGGCGGATCAGAACCGCCACGACCAATGTCGCCGCGCCGATTAGCATGAACAACTTCGGCACGGTGACGCCGAATTTCTGCATCGCCGCCACTAGCACAGTCGCGCCGGTCATGAACGCGGCATTGAGAACATTCACGGCCGCCACCGTGCGCGCGCGATAGGCCGCCCCCGACCAGGCCTGCACCGCGGCGAAGGCCGGTACGATGAACAAGCCACCCGCAATCGCCAGTCCGGCAAGATTGATGGCGACGCCAAGCCCTAGCGGTGATGAAAACACCGCGCTGGGTGCCTGCGGCGTCAGCGGTGGAATTGCGTCATAAGTCGAAAGGCCGAGACCGAGCGCGAAGATGCCCAGCAAGACGGCGCCTGCGAGCGTGTTGTTGAGCACAATACGGCCGCGCGCGATCGCTGCGGCGAGGGCCGACCCAACGAAGACCGCGATCGAGAACAGCGCCAGATAGGCGGTGACGGTGTCCTCGTCGCCGCCGATCAGCGTCTTGATCAGCGGCGGCAACAGCGACAGGGTCACGATGCCGACCAGCCAGAACCAGCTCGTCACCATCGCGCCCCACCACATCCGCGGGTCCGCACGCAGATGCCGGATCATCGCCAGGGTCGAGGCCGCGATGTTCGTTGAGATTTTCAGATACGGCGCGGCCTCGCCGGTCGGCGGGATCCACAGGCTGGCGATCCAGCAAGCGACCGCAAACCCGATCACCAGCCAGGAGAATGGCGTTGCGTCGCCGCTGCGCGCCGCCAAGCCGCCGACGATGGTTCCGGTCAGAATGGCGATGAAGGTCGCACCCTCCACCAGCGCATTGGCGGCCGGCAATTGTTCTCGGCGCAGATGGTCCGGCAGAAGACCATATTTGAGCGGCCCAAACAGGGCCGCGATCACGCCGAAACAAGCCAGAGCAACGAAGAGGATTGGCAGTTCTTGACGCGCATAGCCTACGGCTGCGATTGCGGCGACAAAAATCTCGGCGAACTTAAGCCGTTGCGCCACCTTGGCTTTGTCATAGCGGTCGGCCAGTTCGCCGCCGAGCGCCGACAAGAAGAAGTACGGCGCGATGAACGCCGCGCTGGCAAAAGTTATCAACGCCTCGCTGCCCGTATCCGATTGAAACAGAATGAGAAACACCAGCGCGGTCTTGAGGAAATTATCGTTGAACGCCGCGAAAAATTGGCACCAGAACAGCGGCGCAAAACGTCTCGAAAATATCAGCGGCCTTGGCATGCCGTTATTGCAACCGGATCGAGGATTGCAGATCGGTCAACAAAACACGCAAGTCGAGTTCCCGGAACTCGAGATAGATCTTCCGCAGCCAGCGTTGCAGCTCGATATGGGTATCGAGCGGAATATCTCTGGCATTGGCGAGGCTGGATTCCGAAAACGAAAACGGCGGCTTCTCGATGTAACGGCGCAAGCCCGGCGCCAGCGCGGGAAATTTCAGCTGCGCCGCCCCGCTCCCAACCGTTAAATATAGATCGCGGTGCTGGGCCGAGCCGAGAAATTCATTGTGCACCGGCGTCAACGTAGCATGCGGCAGGCGGCTGCGCAGACCGCGATAGGCCTCGGCCGAAGTGTCGTCAGGCGTAATCATGAACAGGATGGCGGGGGCTATGCCGCGGCGGCGCGCTTCCTCGGCAAAGCCGATTTGCTTGGCGACTGCGAAGAACGACAAGAAAGCCTCATGGCCAAGATCGACGACCTTGGTAGTGTCATCGTCGGCGATCAGGCGATCGAACAAGGCCATCTGGCCCTGGATATCCGCGATCTCCGCCGTAACCGCTTGCCCGGGCAGAAACCGCGCGAGCGACCCCTCACCCGAATTGAGATCGAACGCCGCAACCTTGCGGCCTTCATAGACATGAAAATCGGTAAGCAGCCGCGCGAGCAAAGTTTTGCCCACCCGCGGTCGCGGCGATGCAATGATGGTGACTGAATTGCGGAACGACATCACTTTACCAAACGCCGCCCGCGCATCGGCGCAGCTAGTTGTAAGCGGTCAGCCAAACCCGTTATCAGCTAGCGACTTGGCGAACATTGCTTTCAGCTTTCGGCGAGACCAGATCGACCAGCTTGACCCGATCATATTCGCCCCAGACATTGCCGAGCCAATGACGCACATAGCCGCGCAACACGAATGAGTTGTTGGCGGCGTCGCCCTTGGCGGCCTTGTTAGCAACGAAGGAAACATAGGGAACGCCGGCAACTTCGACTTGCTCGCAGGCCATTTCGTTGAGCTTCGGGATGGTGATCTCTTCGACGCCCTTGATCTGCTTGAAATAAGAATTGTATGTCGCCGGATCCCACTCGAAGAACGAAGTATCGTTGATGTGGTTCTTCACCAGGAAGTAGCTGGCGTCGCCGACGAATTTCGTAGTCTCGGCAATTTCCTGGAGCGAGGCGATCGATGGTCCAAGAATATGAAACACCGCAAAGGTGATCTGGCCCTTCTTGGCCGACTCGAGAAAGCCGATATCGTTGAGCGCCTGCAGCGTCGGTGACAACAGACCTGCGCGCACGTCGATGACGGTCACTTTGGCATCGGCGTTACCGAGCGTGTCGAAGATTTTCATCTGGTCCGGGACTTCCGTCACATCGACGACTTCGGTCACGGTGGGATGGAAACGCTTGAGCGTGCCGCGCGGCGACTCGGTGTCGAAAGCGCGCGTCGGCGTATTATGGGCGCCAAAATAGTCGAGCAAGGTGCGGGCGACGGTGGTCTTGCCAACGCCCCCCTTATCGGCACCAACGAGAATGACAGCAGGCTTGGCCATTGGACTACTCTACAAAACTTGACGTGACGGACGAGACTTCATGCCGTGGTGGGTACCTTACTACGCCTCAGGTGTGAGATAATGACAGGATTGACCCTGAGCTGCACGTAATCTTAAGGGCAAAGCCGGAAATTTCATCATCAAATTACGTGGCTATTTCAATGCATTGGCCCACGACTCGTGGCCCACGCGCGGAAACTATTCTTTATGAAAGCGCCGAAACTGCAGAACAAATTTGGAGTTGCGAGGAATGGTGCCGACGGAGGGATTTGAACCCCCGACCACCCGCTTACGAAGCGGATGCTCTACCACTGAGCTACGTCGGCTTGAATTGCGGTCACTAGTATCGGCGTAGGCTTGCCTTGGCAAGCGCGCGCCCTGACCGGTGTCAGCGAAATAGCTGCATGATGCGCTGCCAGGCGTCCCTAGGCGGAGGCGACGTCGGTTCCGGAACCGGATCGCCATCCAGGCCTGAATCGAGACCCGGATCGTCCGGCGCATGCACCAGCGGAATGACCGCTTCGACCGGCTTTGTCTTTGCCGCCGGCTTGCCCGTAACTCTGGCCGTCGATTTGCGCCCTAGTTTTTCCGGCGCCGGCTTGCTGTCCAATTCAGCCGCCGGTGCTGCGATAGGCGGCGGCGCAAACTCGATCACCGGCCGGCTGAAGCCGATCTCGGCCAGCGGCAGTTTCCATTCGTAACCATCGAGCCGACCAGTGGGTGAAACCGGCAACCAATGGTCCGACACCACGCCGTCCGCGGTCCATGTTGGATCGCCGGCGGCGCGCATGGCGCGGCCCATCCATTCTCGCACGCGGCCTTGGTCGCCATGCTCGCTCTCCTCGATCTCCGCCATCAAGGTCGCGACCCGCCGCGTCGGCGCCGATAGATAAGGCGCAAGCGCCGCACGCGCCACGCCGAATTCGCGCGCATCGAGCGCGGCGCGCGCCACCGCCAGCGCGCCTTCAAGCTGGCCTAGAACCTTTTCGGCGAGGCTTTGCATGCGCGTCAGGCGCGCCCGCGCGGTGTCGCCAAATCGCAAGTTCGCATAAGCCTCGGCGATATCGGGATGCGGATTGATCTTCCAGGCCGCGATCAGGACTTTTCCGGCCTTGCGCGCTTCGCCCGCTTCCGCCAGCCGCTTGCCGGCCAGTGCCGCCGCCGGCACGAGATCCGGCGCAAGCTTCACCGCCTCCAGCACTGCCGCGCGCGCGACATCGCGGTCGATATTTTCCAACGCTTGCGCGCGAGCGGTGAGCAGTACCGCGCGCTTGCGGCGATAATCCGCTTTTTCCAGGCCACCCTTCATGTGATCGAGCGCCGCGAGCGCACCGGCCCAGTCGGCCGCGACGCAGTGATCGTCGAGCACAGCCTGGCCGGCCCAAGCGAGCGAGGGCTGCGCTTTGGCCGCTTCACCGGCGACGAGCCGCGCGGCATTCCCGTCGCCGCGGCGCTGTGCCTCTATGTAAAGCCCGCGCAGGCCCAGGAGCTTGGTATCGGCGCGCGCGCTCATGGCGCGGAAGGCTTGCTCGGCGCTGGCGCGGTCGCCCGCCATCTGCGCCGACTGCGCCGTCAGCAGTAGCGCCAGCGGATCGCCGGGTGAGAGCCGCGCCGCTTCGCTCGCCGATTTGCGCGCGACGCGCAGGTCCCCGGCTCCAATCGCGATCAATCCGCGAGAAATCGCCAGATAGCCCTTCATCGCTCGGCGGTGACGAAAAAACAGCGATACCTGCTCGGGCGAACGTAAGATTCCGCGTACAATCGACCATGCCAGCATCACTACGAGCACAAGCGCAGCCACCGCAAGCGCGGCGACCATTAGCGAGGTCTCGATCCGATAGCCCATCCATGTGATGGCGACGTCGCCGGGCCGGTCGGCGACCCAGACAAAGCCGGTGGCAATGAGTGCGACCGAGATCAGGAACAGGACGACCCGGATCATTGCGCCCTCATCGTTGCCCGAGCGAGCGCGCAGTGTCGGCGGCAAACGCACGCGCCGCCGCCAACGCGGCCTGGCGCTCGCTGGCCTTCTTGATCCAGGCTTGCGCCGGCGCACGCATCGCTTCCGGCAGCTTGCCCAGATCGCTGAGCGCACCGGCAATGTCGGCATGAGCTGCTTCGATCTCGAGGCGTGCCACCACCGCCGATGCGTCGTCGCCGGGCGGCGCGTCCACCGGACGGATACGCACGAGCTTTCCGGCATTGGCTTGCAGCCGTTCGAGGAAACCGCCGTCTGGCGCCTGCGCCCCGGACACTTTGAGCAACGCGGGCAGCAACGCACGCAACTCCTGCGCGAGCGTTGCGGCTGTCGGCACGCCAGCGGCTGCAAAGGGCTCGAGCGGCGCCAAAGCCTTCTCATCGGCGCCGAGCGATTTTGCTTGCGCGAGCGCAACCGCAAAAGGCGCGCCGCTCATCGCCGTATCGCGCAACACCGCCGCGCTTAAGGCCAGCCGCGCGGGGATATCGGCGGTCGTCGTTTTGGCGGCCTGCTCGAGTCCGGCGATTTTCTTTTGCAAAGCGTCCAGGTCGGCAGCCGAAATTCCGCCGCCGAAATTTCTGGTAGATTCCTGAATACTGCTGCGCAGTTCGGTCACGGCTTTTTCCGCCGCCTCGGCGCGGTCGCGCGCGAGCGCGGCATTGGTGGTCGCTTCGTCGCTGCGGCGGTTGAGCGCTGTCAGCGACAGCCCAAGCGCCTTCAGCGCATTGTCGGCGGCAGCCACGCGATCGGCCACTCCTGCATCGCCGGGCGGAAGTTTTGTGATCGTCTCTTCGATCTTGGCGATGCGGCCATTGAGGGCGTCGAGCGTTTTTGTGTCAGCCGCGGTTGCAACAACTGATTCAGCGGTACGACTTGGGACCAAGCCAGCCACCCAGAGCCCGAACAGCACCAGCGTCATGATGGCCGCACCGGCAGCGCCGGCGGCAAGCGCATTCGCGCTCGGCCAGGTCCAGGCTTTCTTCAACGCATCGCTGGAAGTTTCGCTTGGTGGCGCACCGACCGATGCGCCTTCGCCGACCGGTGCAGCCTCGCCATCGGCCCCGGGCGATACTTCTGTCGCGGTCAAATCAATCGTCGGCGTCGCGCGCTTGCGAGGGCCGGCGCTTGCGGCGTCCTCAGGCGTGGTGAGTTTGTCTACCATACGCAGTTCCCCGGCGAATCGGCCTCCGCCATCAGGAAATAACGCAATTGGCGCTTCTGCGCCATTCAACCCTTAAGCCTGCTCCAACAGTCCCATCAGCGCCGCCTCGTCCGGGCGCTTGGCAATTTCAACGCTACTGGCACCGGCCGCCACCAAAGGCTCAGCGATCTGCGCCGACAGGCAGAGATGCCGCACGGCCAGCGCCTGTTTGGCAATGCCCGCCAGGTCCGCGCCGGCCAGGTAATTGTCGGCGCTACGCCGGGAGAAATGCAGCACGGTGTCGATTTCTCCGGCTTTGAGCGCCGCGACGAGCGACGGCGTGAATGATGCTGCCACCGCGCGATAAACCACTGCCAACTCCGCCGCAACACCGCGCACAGCGAGATCGTCGATGAGGTCGCCGGAACGGTCTTCGCCAGCGACATAAAGCACCGGGGCTTTCACATCGGGCCGCCGGGCCGACACGATCCGCAGCAGATCACGCAGGTCGCCGCCCGCCGTCGTGACGTCGGTAAATCCGGCAACGCGCGCGGCGTCGGCGCTGCGGCGGCCGACCGCATACAGCGGCAGCTTGATCAGACCGTCGCGCGCCGGATGGGTCGCCAGGGCGCGAGCGGCATTCGCGCTGGTGATGATGACCGCGCCCCAATTGGTCGCCAGATCGGATTTAACCCACTCGACTTCCATCAAGGGCGCGATCAGAACTTCGTGGCCGCGGGCGCGCAACGCCGCCGCGGTGCGTTCGCTATCGTCGACTGGGCGGGTGACGGCGATGCGCATGGCTCAACCCAGCAGGCCGGTGGGGGCCGTGCGACGAATATAATGTCCGGCTTCGGTGCCGAGCTTTATGGCGTCGGCGCGCAGGCCGCGACTCTCATGTTCACACGAAGGATTACCGTCCGGGTGCGCAAGCAAGCCACGAAAGCGAATCAAGTCCCCGGAAATTTCGGCATAAGCGCCAATCGGTGTCTTGCAAGAGCCGTCGAGCACGCCGAGAAAGGCGCGCTCGCAAGCAAGCGCGGCCGACGTATCGGCATGATCGATGCGCGATAGAATTTTGCGCGTGCGCGTGTCGTTCTCGCGCGTTTCGATGCCGATGGCGCCTTGCCCGGCCGCGGGGAGAAATTCATTTTGACTCATGATTTTGGTGGCGTGACTTTCCAGGCCGAGCCGCTTCAGACCGGCCAGCGCAAGAATGGTGGCGTCGCATTCGCCATCGGCAAGTTTGCGCAGCCGCGTTTCCACATTACCGCGCATCGGCACAATGCGCAGATCTGACCGCATGCGCTTGGCGATGGCTTGCCGCCGCGGCGAGGTGGTTCCTAAAGTCGCGCCTTGCGGCAGTTCCGCGAGCGAGCCGGCCTTCGGGCTGATGAAGACGTCGCGCGAATCCTCACGCGCGAGACATGCCGCGAGCATCAGCCCCGCGGGCAGCACGGTCGGCATATCCTTGGCCGAATGCACGGCCAGTTCGATGCGGCCGTCCAGCAGCGCCTCCTCGATTTCTTTCGTGAACAGACCTTTGCCGCCCTCTTCCGTCAGCGGACGGTCCTGGATCAGGTCGCCGCTGGTACGAATTACCACAAGCTCGATGGCGTCCTCGTCCGTGCCGAGCGCTGCGGCCAGCCGCACGCGCACGGCTTGCGCTTGCACCCGCGCCAACGGGCTGCCGCGCGTGCCAATACGCATTATAGTTGCCGTGGATTGCGCCATATTGGGTCTCGATGCTAGGCCACCTTGTAGTTCACCCTCGCCAGAAAAGGGAGGGTCGGAGGAAACCATGATCGTCCTCGGCATCGAGACGACCTGCGACGAGACCGCCGCGGCGGTGGTGGAGCGCGCCGACAATGGCCACGGCAAGATATTGTCCAATGTCATCCTATCGCAAGTGAGCGAGCACGCGGCTTTCGGCGGCGTGGTGCCCGAAATCGCCGCGCGCGCGCATGTCGAGGCGCTCGATCTCATCATCACCAAAGCCATGGGCGAGGCCAAATGCAGCTTTGACCAAATCGACGGCATCGCCGTCGCCGCCGGTCCCGGTTTGATCGGCGGGGTTATCGTCGGCCTGACCACGGCGAAAGCGATCGCGCTGGTGAAGCGCAAGCCGCTGATCGCCGTCAATCATCTGGAAGCGCATGCGCTCACCGCCCGTCTCACCGACGCCACGGCATTTCCTTATTGCCTGTTCCTTGCGTCCGGCGGACACACCCAGGTTCTCGCGGTGCGTGGCATCGGCGATTACGTGCGGCTAGGCACGACGCAGGATGACGCCATCGGCGAGGCCTTCGACAAGACTGCTAAGCTGCTGGGCTTAGGCTATCCAGGCGGACCCCAAGTGGAGAAGGAAGCAATGCGCGGCAATGCGACGCGCTTCACGCTGCCCCGGCCGATGCATGGACGCAAGGATGCGGATTTCTCGCTTTCCGGTTTGAAAACCGCGCTGAGATTGGAAGCTGAAAAAATAGCGCCGCTGTCCGATCAGGATGTTGCCGACCTCTGCGCCTCGTTCCAGCAAGCAATCGTTGATGTGATACTCGACCGGCTGCGCGCGGGCTTGCGCATTTTCCGCTCTAAATACGGTGCGCCGACTGCGCTGGTTGCCGCCGGCGGCGTCGCAGCCAATCAGGCGATCCGCAAAGTATTGCATCGTCTTGCGTTTGAAGTCGGCACCGTTCTGGTGGCGCCGCCGCTTGAGTTGTGCACCGACAACGGCGCGATGATCGCCTGGGCAGGCTGCGAGCGGCTAGCGCTCGGACTCACCGATACGCTTGATGTGCCGCCGCGCGCGCGCTGGCCGCTTGATGAAGTCGCCGCGGCCAAAGGCGCAGCGCAGCGGACGGCGGCCTATAAATGAGCGCCACCATTCAACGCATCGCCGTGCTGGGTGGCGGCGCCTGGGGAACGGCGCTGGCGCAGACCTGCGCGCGCGCTGGCCGCAGCGTTACGCTGTGGGAACACGAGACCGGCAATGCCGAACATCTCGAAACCAAACGCGAGAGCAAGTTCTTGCCCGGGGTGCGGCTCGACGACGGCATCAGTCTCATCCGCAATTTGCCGGATGCCACGCGCGTCGATGCAATCCTTCTGGTGGTCCCGGCGCAGGCGATGCGCTCGGTCGTCAAATCATTGGCGCAGACGATGGCGGACGGCACGCCGGTGATCACCTGTGCCAAGGGCATCGAGCACGGTACGCACAAATTCATGACCGAGATCATCGCCGAATGCGCCCCCAAGGCGGTGCCGGCTATTCTTTCGGGGCCCAGTTTTGCGGCCGATGTGGCGCGCGGCATACCGACCGCGGTGACGCTGGCGGCGGCCGATGTGAAAATCGCCGGCGCGATTGCAAAAGCCATGGCGTCAGCATCATTCCGTCCCTATCACTCGACCGACATACGCGGCGTGGAAATCGGCGGTGCGATCAAGAATGTGTTGGCAATAGCCTCAGGGATCGTGACCGGCCGCGGCCTGGGCGCCAGCGCGTCCGCGGCGTTGACGACGCGCGGCTTTGCCGAGTTGGTGCGTTTCGGCAAGGCGTTCGGCGCTAAGCCTGCGACCATGATGGGCCTCTCCGGCCTCGGCGACTTGATCTTGACCTGTTCAAGTCCGCAGTCGCGCAATTTTGCGTTCGGCGTAGCGCTGGGAAAAAATGAGAACCCCGGCGGCAAACTGGCCGAAGGCGCCCTCACCGCGCCGGTGCTGCTGGAAATGGCGCGCGCGAAAAAAATCGACATGCCGATCTGCAGCGCCGTCGCCGCCCTGCTTGCAGGCAAGATGAGCGTCGATGAGGCGATCGAATCATTGCTGACGCGCCCGATCAAATCGGAAGAATGACATGGCCTACTGGCTGGTGAAATCCGAACCGGATGCGTGGTCGTGGGACCAGCAAGTAAAAGCCGGCGCCAAAGGCACCGCCTGGACCGGGGTGCGCAACCACACCGCCAAGCTGAACCTGATGAAAATGAAAAAAGGCGACCGCACCTTTTTCTATCATTCCAACGTCGGCAAGGAGATCGTCGGCGTCGCCGAAATCGCCCGCGCAGCCTATCCCGATCCGTCGGCGAAGGCCGGCGAGCCGTGGGTGGTCGTGGACGTCAAGGCGATCGAGCCGCTGCCAAGGCCAGTGACACTTGAGACGATCAAGAAAGAGCCCAAGCTCAAGGATATGGCGCTGCTCAAACTATCGCGCCTTTCAGTGCAGCCGGTGACTGATGCCGAATGGAAGATCGTGTGTATGATGGGTGGTCTATAAAAGGAGAAGACGATGGGCTTTGCCAATGTGAACTTTCTCAGTGTCGTACTGGCCGCGGTTGCGTCCTTTATCTTCGGCGCGATCTACTACACCACGCTCGGCAAGGTCTGGCTGGCCGCGCAAGGCAAGACCGCTGAGTCGTGCAAAATCGAGAACGCCGGCAAGTCGACGTTGGCCAAAGTAGTTCCGTTTATCTTGTCGTTCGTCGGCGCGTTGATCATGGGCTTTGTGCTCTATGGGATTCTCACCCACATGGGGAACTTCACCCTGCGCGCGGGCGCAATCTCCGGCGCGTTTTGCTGGTTCGGCTTCGTATTGACCACCGTGTTGGTCAACAATGCCTATGGCGGCCGAAAGCCGATGTTGACCGTGATCGACAGCGCGCATTGGCTGGGCGTCCTGGTCATCATCGGGGCGATCGTCGGCTGGATGGGCCGGTAGTCGCCGAATCCGCTGATTCCCCGACCAAAGTGGAGCCTTGCGCGCCTTGTCGGGCGCGCTGGGCTCGTCGCATAATAGGCTCAACAAGGAGCCTATAAGCCCACGGTGTAATGCGTGGGCGGGGAGGAATTTCCATGTCCGACAAGATTTATGACGTGCCAGCCGACTGGCGCAAACGCGCTCTGATCGACGACGCCAAGTACCAGGAGATGTACGCGGCATCCATCGCCGAACCGGACAAGTTCTGGGGCGAGCACGCCAAGCGCATCACCTGGTCGAAGCCATTCAGCAAGGTCAAGAATACTTCCTACGCGCCCGGCAATATCTCGATCAAATGGTTCGAGGACGGCAAGCTCAACGCCTGCTTCAATTGCGTCGATCGTCACCTCGCCAAGCGCGGCAACCAGGTCGCGCTTATCTGGGAAGGTGATGATCCCAAGAACGACAAGACCGTCACGTACAAGCAATTGCACGCCGAGGTGCAGAAGTTCGCCAACGTCCTCAAAAAGCAGGGCGTCAAGAAAGGCGACCGCGTCACCATCTATCTGCCGATGATCCTGGAGGCGGCTTACGCCATTCTCGCCTGTGCGCGCATCGGCGCGGTGCATTCGGTGATTTTCGGCGGCTTCTCGCCGGATTCGATCGCCGGCCGCGTCGAGGATTGCAAATCGACCATCATTGTGACCGCCGATGAAGGCGTGCGCGGCGGCCGCAAGATTCCGCTCAAAGCCAACGTCGATGCCGCCTGCGAGAAGGCACCGGTCAAGAGTGTGATCGTCGTCAAGCACACCGGCGCATCGGTCAACATGAAGGCCGGACGCGACGTCTACTACGATGACGTTGCCAAGACCGTGCCGGCCGATTGCCCCTGCGAGGAGATGAACGCCGAAGATCCGCTGTTCATTCTTTATACTTCGGGCTCGACCGGCAAGCCAAAGGGCGTGCTGCACACCACCGGCGGCTATCTGGTCTACACGTCGATCACGCATCAATATGTGTTCGACTATCACGACGGCGACATTTACTGGTGCACCGCCGACGTCGGCTGGGTCACCGGCCACAGCTATATCCTCTACGGGCCGCTCTCGAATGGCGCGATCTCGCTGATGTTCGAGGGCGTGCCGAACTACCCAACCAATTCCCGTTTCTGGGAAGTCATCGACAAGCACAAGGTCAATACCTTCTACACC
>JAYTFS010000062.1:0-5972 GCA_043734185.1 Pseudolabrys sp.
GATGTAGGTCTTGCGCATTGGTGTTATTCCAGCGACAGGCCGAACAGCGGCCGCAGGCGAATGCCGATCATGCAGCCGGGCAGCGCCGCGGCGAACCAGACCCATCCATGCAGCGAGCCGGAAGCAACACCGCCGACAAAGGCGCCGATGTTGCAGCCGAAACCGAGTCGCGCGCCCCACCCCATCAGCAATCCGCCGAGGCCGGCGGCAAGCAACGACTTCGCCGGCGGCCAGGCCCCGCGCGCAAACGGATGGCTGGCCGCGGCGGCAGCCATGGCGCCAAACAACATGCCGAAATCGGTCAGGCTCGAGGTGTCGGAGAGGACCGATTCAGCAAGCGCGCGCTTTGGACCCGGCCATTGCCAGAATTCCGCCTGCGAGAAGTCGAAGCCAAGCGCGCTCGCGATCTTTGCGCCCCAGACCGTGTAACCGAAGGTCACGCTCCAGGGATGCCCGCCTGCCGCGAACACAGCGATGCATAAAAGCCCAATGACGATGCCGCCGATGATGTAATTGCGTGACGGAATGAAATTGGCGCCGCGCCTTTTGGCGATGGCGACGATCAATGCCGCGACCAGCGCAATGCTAACCAGCGTCGCTACCAATCCACCCCAAGGCCCGAGATAATCCGACGCCAGCACCGGATCGATGCCGCCAAGCGCCATCGCCGCCGGTAACGACAGGCTGCCGAACACGCTGCCGACCATGAATAAAGCCAGCGCGATCAACATGCGGCCGGAGCCGCCGCCCGCGGTGTAAAGCGTGCCGGAACCGCAGCCATTGGCGAGTTGCATACCGATGCCGAAGACGAAGGCGCCGATCAGCAGCGACGGTCCGAGGGGAGCGATGGCGCCGCCGAGATTTTTTGCGAGCGAGGCGGTCGGCACGACCGCGACCGCGCAGATCGCAATCACGATCAGCCCGCCGAGCAGGCCGCCCGCCTCGCCGCGCGTGAGAAACCGCCGCCAGGAGGCGGTGTAGCTGAATTCCGCTTTGAGAAAAGCAACGCCAAGTCCGAAGCCGCCAAGAATCAAGGCCGCCGACAACGGCTGGCCGTCGAGCAGCGCCAAGGCGACCAGCACCGCTGTGACGCCGAGCGCCAACGCCAGAAACAGCCGGTCGATGCCAACCGCCGCGCCTACTCCGGGCGCGGTCAAACTTACCGTGGACATGGGATTCCCCGACGAATCAAGAACCGAAGCCGAGCCTCTTTTTCAGATCGTCCCATTTGGTGCGCGAGGAGGCAACCGGGCGGCTGGCATTACTGGTCCATTCGACGATCGAACCCGGAAACAGCCTCGCGTCGGCGCGGCCAAACAATTCGTGCAGCACAAACCAATCGGTCGATGCCCAATGACCGGTGTTGCAGTAGGTGACCGCGGGGCCAGCCGGCACCTGTTTCGCGATGGCCGCCAGTTCGGCGATCGGCTTCAGCCGGTTGGTTTTCTCATCGTAGAACTCGCCGCTGTAGAGGCTGAGCGCGCCGGGAATGTGACCGTAGGCACCGGCGTTGGGCGCCCTGTCTTTGCCAGAAAAAAACGGCGCCGGCCGCGCGTCGAGCAAAGTGGCGCCGCCGGAGGAAGCGATTTTTTCAACCTCGGAAACGTCAACCATCAGGCTTTTGTCAAACACGGCGGTAAAGATTTTCGGCGACGGCGGGCGCACGCCCTTTTCGGTCCGCAGGTTGGATTGCGCCCAGGCGGCCATGCCGCCATCGAGGATCGACACATTCTTCACGCCGACGAGTTTCAGCGTCCAATAGGTGCGCGTGGCGGAGCCGAAATCGAGCACGCTCACGCCCGCCGGCACGACAACGACCTGGCTCTCTTCGTCGATGCCTAGATCGCCGATCAGCTTTTCCAGTTCAGCCGCCGTTGGCACCATGAAGGGAATGTTGTTGCGGGTGACGCGCCAGCCGTCTTTGTCGTAGTCGCTATGCACGCTGCCGGGGATGTGCCCGGCCTGATAGGCCTCGGCGCCGCCGCCGTCGATCGCCGAGCGGACGTCGAGCACCACGAGGTTGGCATCACGCAGATGGCTGTCGAGCCATTGCACCGACACCAGCGGCTCCATGCTGGCGCTGGACGCCGGCGCGGCCATCAGCAGCACCAAGGCGAAAGTGGCAGCAGCGGAAGTGAAAAACCTTCTCATGCAGGGTCGAATCCTCGGCAATAAACCAAACGTAATGCCGCCAGCAGGGAGATGATAGGATTGGCCTTGATATAGAATATTTTGCTATGTATCACAGATCATGTACGCTCGTTAAGAAGACTATTCCTAACAGGGCCAATTTATAGATGAACTATTCTAAACACTGAGGAAAGTAAGAATGGACGCCATCGACCGGAAAATTCTTGCCGTGGTCCAGGAGGATGCCTCGCTCTCGGTCGCCGAGATCGGCACGCGCGTCGGGCTGTCATCGACGCCGTGCTGGAAGCGGCTGCAGCGGCTGGAGGCCGATGGCGTGATCACGCGCCGCGTCGCGCTGATCGATCCGGAGAAAGTCGGCCTCGGCATCACGGTATTCGTGTCGATCGAGACCGGCGACCACTCGCAGGACTGGCTTTCGAAATTCGCCGAGGTGGTCGGCGCCATGCCGGAGGTGATGGAGTTCTACCGCATGGCCGGCGACGTCGACTACATGCTGCGCGTCGTGGTGCACGACATGCCGGGCTACGACACGTTCTACAAAAAGCTGATCGCGACCGTGCCGCTAAAGAACGTGACGTCGCGTTTCGCGATGGAACGGATCAAGTCGACGACGGCCTTGCCAATCGTCTGAGCCAATACTGGCTCAGGTGCAGGCGATGGAATTGTAGGTCGGCGACGTGATGCGCGGGCTCATATACATCTGATCCGACAGAGTGAGCGTGCCGCTGATCGTGTAGCCGACGGTCGGCGTATAGGCGTAGGACGCCTGCGCGAGGATCAACTGCGTATTGGCGACCGCCAGCGCGGTCGGAATAGACATGGTCCCGCTATTCGCGATGCCGTTGCGCGTGACGCTCCACTTCACCGTGACGTTCTTGCTCGCGTCGATTTTCAGGCAGGTCACTGTCATTTTGAGCAGACTGGCGGAATAGGGCGAAATGATCGCACCCGACGCATCGAGAATATTGGTCATGTCGGTCGTGCTGAGGGTGGTCGACTGCGCCGTCAGGTTGGCGAGCGCGGCAGAGACCAGGCTGACCTTACGGTCCGCGCTGACGCCTTGCGAAATCTCGACAACACCGAGGTAGAGACCGATCATCATCGGCGCCAGCAGCGCAAATTCAACCGCCGAGACGCCGCGCTGGTCGCGGACGATCCTTGAAATCTTTCCGAGGATGGATGTTTTCAGCATGATCCGGCCGGCCCGTAAGGTTCGTTGCGGAATACCGAGGTCGCCACAAGAAGGCGCTTGTTGCCGTTGAGGTTGGACAAGTTGTCGCTGAACATCGAAACGTAGATCGGCCACTGATAATACAGCTTGACGACTTCGATGCAGCCGGGCCCGCCAGGCACATACTGCATATTCGAGGTATCGAGCTGGCCGTTGGTGACCGGCGACGTGTTGTTCACGGCTGAGAAGCTTGTGTAAGTCTTCACGTCGACGGTCATGCCGTTTGCGCAATCGAACAAGCCATAGACGCGCGCGCAGACGGCCGTCTTGAAGTCGGCCTGGCTGAAGCCGCTGGTCTGCGCCTGGCCGGTCATGATCAATCTCGCGGAGTCGGCGGCGGTGGCTTCCAGCGTCTGCTGGGCGAAAAACACGAATGCCGTTTCCAGGATGGCGAAGGTCAGCGCCAGAAACGGGGCCGCGACCAATGCGAATTCGACGGCAGCTGCGCCGTCCTGCTGGCGCAAGAAACGGCGCGCGATCCGGGCCGGCAGAAACCGGCACACACGATCGGTGAATTTGCGTCGAGTGACATCAAGCATGGCAATCGTCTCGATGACTGAATGGTGGCGACAGCCTAGCAGAGCGGTGTTTTCAAATTCTTTCGTGGATTAAGTAGAACCGCGGTAGTCGCATTAAGCGATCGCTAACCGTGTTGGGCGTGCGCCCTATTTCGAGCCAGCCTGCGCGGCACTGGCCCGGCTACCGCTTTGAGTGAGCGTATCGCCGAAGAACTTCGTATCGTCGCCGAGCGTGATGCGCCGTTCGCATTGTGGCGAGCAGCTATAGGTTTCGCGGGTGACGCCCCGGTAGAGCACGACCAAATCTGCGCCGGCGGGGGCCAAGACCTGCACGGTCTTGTCCATGATGGTTTTGCCGGCGCGGTCGAGCGCGAGCAGATTGGTGGAGCCAAAACCCTTGCCGGTAATGACCAGAATGCCGCCGCTTTGCAGCGCGGCATCGGCAATCAGCGGGTTCCCGATGACGATGGTGGCAACCTTGTCAGGCAGCTTCATGATCTGAGCTGAATCGACGCTGACCGTGATGGTGTCGGCTTGCGCGGTTGCGGCGATCGCGGCTGACAATAGCGTCCCGGCCAACGCAACGACCAGTCGCCTGCGACGCCCGAACACGGCCGACATAGAACTCTCCAACGCTACTGACTACGCAACACGAACTGGCAACAAACCCCGCCGTTACAACGGCTAGACCGGCTCAGTTGACTGCAAATTGGTGAACGAAGTGCAAAGAGACCGCGGCTCATTGGGCCTTTACGGCTTGGGCGCAACTGGTCCGCCTTTGCGGAATGCGTTCCAGTCCTCGAGCAGGTGCCGGAACGGATACATCATCTGGGCGCCGAAACCTGCCGGGAAATGCTGCTCCTCGACGCCGTAGGTATCCGGCATCTCATTTCCCGGCATATAGAACGTGCCAAACATCAGATCCCAGATCGGGAACGTGCCGGCGAAGTTGCTAGAGCCGCCGCGATCGGCGGCCGTGTGGTGCCAGCGGTGAAAGACCGGGCTGGCGAGCAGATACTTGAATGGGCCGAAGGTCCAGTTTAGGTTGGCATGCACCATGGCGGAGGTGGCCGTCGTGAAAGGCCCAACCCAGAGCATCACATTCGGCGAAATACCGGCGAGCAGCAAGGCAACATCGACCAGGACGGTGCCGAGGAAAATATTGACCGGATGAAAGCGCGCCGCCGAAATCCAGTCGAGATCCTCGGATGAATGGTGAATCGCGTGGTATTTCCACAATTCGACGCGATGAAACATACGATGCGTCCAGTAGGTCAGGAAATCCGACACCACCAGAAAGGTGATCGCCTGCGCCCACAGCGGCATGACAGCGAGCGGGCCAAAGCCGTCATCGTAGAAGTCGATCAGCGCCTGCGTACCGTGAATGTTGAACAACATCGCGGCGCCCATCACCATTAGGCCGATGCGGACGAAGCGCGCCATCAACGGGATCAGGAACCAGTACAGAATATCGGTGAGCAGTTCGCGCTTGCGCCACCAGGGATGACCGGGATTGCAGGCCGACCAGTGGGTCAGTATCCCGAAGACGACGCCGAGCGCGATTGAGATCGGCACGATCTTCATCATGGTCTGGCCGGCTACGTGAACGACGGAAAATAGTTCGTTGAGCATTGCCGTGGCCCTGTTTTTGGCGCTGGTAACCGGTCCCTCCGGTATCGACCCGCTCGATTAAGATGCGGTGAACGGTACGCATTCGCGGCGCCAGCGCGTTTCGGGGGCCAGCCATTGCCAGTATTGGCTAGTTGGTCAAAAGCAGCCGGCCATTTGATTTCTATGGTAGTTGCAGTAAAACTCGATCGTCATTTTATGTATTCTCTCAAACAGTTGTTAATATACGAAGTATAGATTGCAAAAATGATTTATTAATTCTGCTATTCTTCAAGTAATAACTTGTTAACTACGATTTATATACACGGAATCGCCCCATTTTTCTTCAACGATATTAACCGCCACGCAAGACCTCATTGGTAGGTTGCGGCATGGTTCTTGGGAGCCGGAGCTAATCCGGTCCTCTGGATCAGCTCAGACAGCCACGTGTGGATCATGGAGCT
>JAYTFS010000063.1:0-6346 GCA_043734185.1 Pseudolabrys sp.
CGACCTCGGACGCGTCCGCGCCAGCACCGGCGTTGCCTCCGAGGACGACAGCGCCAGCATGCGCCCGATCGCGGTGCCGGTCATGGGCCGCATCGCCGCTGGCACACCGATCGAGGCGATCCAGACCCGCAGCCATGTCATCAACATGCCGGCCGACCTGCTTTCGGCCGGCGAACATTTCGCGCTCGAAGTGCGCGGCGACTCCATGATCGAGGCCGGCATTCTCGACGGCGATCTGGCGCTGATCCGCCGATCGGAAGCCGCCGAAACCGGCGATATCGTCGTGGCGCTGATCGACGACGAGGAAGCCACCCTCAAGCGGTTCCGCCGCCGCGGCGCCTCGATTGCGCTGGAGCCCGCCAATACCGCCTACGAGGTGCGCATCTTGCCGCCCAACCGCGTGCGTATTCAGGGCAAGCTGGTCGGGTTGTTCCGGCGCTACTAATTCGGATCTCCGGCTTCCATATCGTCCTCGCGCGGCGTCGCGTGACGCTGGCCGCACGGGCGTGCTTTCGCTTACCGCGATCAGGCCGCGCAGCCAATCTATTCGATCAGCGAGCGTGGCCGGCAGCGGAAATCCGGCGCGCGGCGTCACTATCCCAAGCTTTCGCGCGTGCTTTGTCGTTCGGGGCCATGGCGCGGCGCCCCCGACGCTCACGCAACCTGACGCCATGGTATCGCAGCTATCAATTGTGACTAGGAGAACGGTTGTGAACGCGGCCGATCAGCCCGACCGTTTTTCTTTTGCCATGTCTTTGGCAAAAGTGTCACGCAAGCCAATGGTGCGCGTGAACACCGGCTGTCCCGGCTTTGAATCCTGGTCGAGACAGAAATAGCCCATGCGCTCGAACTGCACCGGCATATCGACCTTTGCCTCCCCGAGCGCGGGCTCCAGACGCGCGCCACTCATCACCTCAAGCGAATTCGGATTGAGGTCTGCGGCGAAGCTCTCCGCGCCACTCGAATCTTGCTTGTTGAACAGCGGATTGTACAGCCGGACTTCGGCGGCCAAGGAATGCGCCGCCGACACCCAGTGGATGGTGGCCTTGACCTTGCGCCCGTCAGGCGCATTGCCACCCTTGGTCGCTGGGTCATAGGTGCAGCGCAGCTCGGTCACCTCGCCTTTAGCGTTCTTCACGACCTCGCGGCACGTGATGAAATAAGCGTAACGCAGCCGGACCTCGCGGCCAGGTGACATGCGGAAGAATTTCTTCTCTGGCGTCTCCATGAAGTCTTCGTGTTCAATGTAGAGCTCGCGGGCGAACTTGATCTTGCGCGACCCCGCCGCCGGATCGTCAGGATGATTGACGGCGTCGAGTTCCTCGACCTGCCTTTCCGGATAATTCTCGATTACGACTTTGAGCGGCCGCAACACCGCCATGCGCCGCAACGACGTCTTGTTGAGTGCCTCGCGCACACTGAATTCGAACATCCCGGCATCGACTGTGCTGTTGGATTTCGAAACGCCGACGCGTTTGATGAAGTCGCGGATCGCTTCCGGCGGCACGCCACGGCGACGAAAACCGGCCAACGTCGGCATGCGCGGGTCGTCCCATCCCGTGACGTGACCGCCGCGCACCAGCTCCGTGAGCACGCGCTTGGACAACACGGTGTAAGTCAGATCGAGCCGCGCGAATTCGTACTGATGCGGCTTCGACGGCACGTCCAGATTGGCGATGAACCAGTCGTAGAGCGGACGATGGTCTTCGAATTCCAGCGTGCAGATGGAATGCGTGATACCCTCGATGGCGTCGGATTGGCCGTGTGCGAAGTCGTAGCTCGGGTAGATCTTCCACGTCGTACCAGTGCGCGGATGATGGGCGTGCAAAATTCGGTACAGCACCGGATCGCGCAAATTGATGTTGCCGGAAGTCATGTCGATCTTGGCGCGCAGCACCCGCGCGCCGTTGGGAAACTCTCCTGCTTTCATGCGGCGGAACAGATCGAGATTTTCCTCCACGCTGCGCTCGCGAAACGGTGAGTTCTTGCCGCCTTCGGTCAGGGTTCCGCGCGACGCCCGCATGTCGTCCTGCGACTGATCGTCGACATAAGCCTTGCCGGCGCGGACGAGGTCCTCCGCCCAGTTATAGAGGCGCTCGAAATAGTCCGAGGCGTAAAACAGGTTCTTGCCCCAGTCGAAGCCGAGCCAGCGCACATCGCGAATGATGGCGTCGATATATTCCTGCTCTTCCTTGGTGGGATTGGTATCGTCGAAACGCAAATGACAGCGCCCGCCGAATTCCTCGGCGACGCCGAAATTCAGGCAGATTGCCTTGGCATGACCGATGTGGAGATAGCCGTTCGGCTCGGGCGGAAAGCGGGTGACGACCTGCTTCGCGCGCCCGGCGTTGAGGTCCGCCTTGACGATCTCGCGGATAAAATCGCGGCCGGGTTCGTCGATGGCCGAATTGCCGCTTGCCTTATCGTCGCTCGCCATGCTTCTAGAACCTCAAGTCGAACCAGCCTATGCCAGCCGCCGTTTACGGCGGCCTATGCCATGACGTGCAGCCTAGCTCAATGTCAATTGCGCTGACATCTTTCCCCGCAACTGTGGTACAGGCGCGCAATGAGCGAGCCCGTTGTTACCCGTTTTGCTCCGTCCCCCACCGGCTTCCTGCACATAGGCGGCGGGCGCACGGCGCTATTCAATTGGCTTTATGCTCGCCGGCATGGCGGCAAAATGCTGTTGCGAATCGAGGACACCGACCGCGAGCGCTCGACCGCCGGCGCCATCGCCGCCATCATCGACGGGCTAACTTGGCTGGGACTTACCTGGGACGGCGAGATTGTATTCCAGTTTTCGCGCGCGGCCCGCCACCGCCAGATCGCCGAGCAGCTGCTTGCCGCTGGCAAGGCCTATCGCTGTTATGCCTCGCCGGAGGAACTTACCGCCATGCGCGAGGCCGCCCGCGCCGAAGGCCGCTCCAAGCTCTATGACGGCCGCTGGCGCGATCGCGACCTCTCCGAGGCGCCGTCCGGGGTCAAGCCGGTCATCCGGCTCAAGGCGCCGCAGGCCGGCGAAACCGTGGTCGAGGACCAGGTGCAGGGCCGCGTCACCTGGCAGAATGAAAACCTCGACGATTTCGTTCTGCTGCGCTCCGACGGAACGCCCACCTACATGTTGGCCGTTGTCGTCGACGACCACGACATGGCAATTACCCACATCATTCGCGGCGATGACCATCTCAACAATGCCGCTCGCCAAACGCAGATCTACCAGGCGCTCGATTGGAAAGTGCCGGTTATGGCCCATATCCCGCTGATCCATGGACCGGACGGCTCGAAATTGTCCAAGCGCCACGGCGCGCTCGGCGTCGATGCCTATCGGGCCATGGGCTATCTGCCGGCTGCCATGCGCAACTACCTGGTTCGGCACGGCTGGGCCCATGGCGACCAGGAGACTTTCAGCACGGAGGAAATGGTCGCGGCCTTCAACCTCGCCCATATCGGCCGCTCACCGGCACGCTTCGATTTTGCCAAGCTGGAAAACCTCAACGGTCATTACATCAGGACCAGCAACGACGCCGATCTGATCGCGGCGCTGGAGCAGTTGCTGCCGCATATCGCCGGCGGCCAGGAACTCATCAGCAAAATGACGCCGGCACTTCACGGCAAATTGCTGGCGGCCATGCCCGGCCTCAAAGAACGCGCTAAGACTTTGGTTGAGTTATTCGATGCGTCGCGTTTCCTATGGGCCAGCCGGCCTCTCGATATCAACGACCAAGCCAAGGCACTGCTGACGCCTGAGGCCAAGGCCCTCATCGCCGCGCTTTTGCCCGAGCTGGAGGCCGTCCCCGACTGGAACGCCACGGCAATCGAGACCGTGGTGCGTCCGTATGCCGAGCGTTCCAGCCAGAAACTCGGTGCCGTGGCTCAGCCGTTGCGGGCCGCACTGACGGGGCGAACCACATCGCCGCCAATTTTCGACGTGCTCGCGATATTAGGCCGGGACGAGAGCTTGAGCCGCCTGCGCGATCAAGCCACGCCCTAGCATCTCCGCCCTAGTTCAACAGCCACAGCCATGCCTATATAGCGGGCAGCTGTGCGCCGCGCCCCATCTTGCAGCACACTATTTTGCAGTGCACACTTACGCCAATACCTATCGCTTGCCGCCAATTGAGGGCTTGCCCATGGACGCCAAAACGGACTCCCCGAAAAAGACCGGTACGATCGTGCTGGGCAACAAGAGCCTGGACTTTCCCGTCTATGACGGGTCGGTTGGTCCCGCGGTCGTGGACATTTCGAAGCTCTATGCCGAGAGCGGGATGTTTACCTACGACCCCGGCTTCACCTCGACTGCAAGCTGCGAGTCAAAGATTACCTACATCGATGGCGACGAGGGCATCCTGCTCTATCGCGGCTATCCGATCGAGCAGCTGGCCGAGCACGGCGATTTTCTTGAGACTTGCTACCTGCTGCTCTACGGCGAACTGCCGACGCCATCGCAGAAGGCTGACTTCGACTACCGCGTCACGCGCCATACTATGGTGCATGAGCAGATGAGCCGGTTCTTCCAGGGCTTCCGTCGCGACGCGCATCCGATGGCGGTAATGACCGGTTCGATCGGCGCATTGTCGGCTTTCTATCACGACTCGACCGACATCTCCGACCCGGTCCAGCGCATGATTGCTTCGCTGCGAATGATCGCGAAGGTTCCGACGCTCGCCGCTATGGCTTACAAATATTCCATCGGCCAACCATTCGTTTATCCGAAGAACGATCTCGACTATTCCACCAACTTCCTGCGCATGTGTTACGCGGTGCCGACAGAAGAATACAAGCCGAACCCGGTGCTGGCGCGCGCCATGGACCGCATCTTCATCCTGCACGCTGATCACGAGCAGAATGCATCGACTTCGACGGTGCGGCTCGCTGGCTCCTCCGGAGCTAATCCGTTTGCCTGCATCGCCGCCGGCTGCGCCTGCCTGTGGGGTCCCGCGCATGGCGGCGCCAACGAGGCCGCGCTCAACATGCTGGCCGAGATCGGCACCGTCGATCGCATCCCCGAGTTCATCAAGCGCGCCAAGGACAAGAATGATTCATACCGGCTGATGGGCTTCGGCCATCGCGTTTATAAGAACTACGACCCCCGCGCCAAGATCATGCAGAAGACCTGCCACGAAGTGCTGGCCGAGCTCGGCATCAAGGACGATCCGCTACTCGACGTCGCCATGGAGCTGGAGAAGATCGCGCTGCACGACGAATATTTCATCGAGAAAAAGCTCTATCCCAATATCGACTTCTATTCGGGCATTACACTCAAGGCGATGGGCTTCCCGACCACGATGTTCACCGTGCTGTTCGCGGTGGCGCGGACCGTCGGCTGGATTGCGCAGTGGAAGGAAATGATCGAGGACCCGAAGCAGAAAATTGGCCGGCCGCGCCAGCTCTACACGGGCGCTACCACGCGCGATTACGTGCCGATATCGCGGCGGAAATAATTTTTCTGATAATTTTTCGGTGGGGCGGGTTTTTACCCGCCCTTTCCGTTTTTGCCGTGGCCGTTGAGCTTCGGCGCTTTGGCGCCGTCATACGCCCAGGTCACATAGACACCGGCCCAGGTAAAACCGCCGCCGAAGGCTGCCAGCAGCAAACGATTGCCGGCCTTAAGCTTTGACTCATAGTCCCAAAGACAGAGCGGGATGGTAGCGTTAGTGACGTTGCCATATTTATGAATGGTCATCATCACTTTATCCATCGGCATGCCCATGCGTTCTGCCGTGGACTCGATGATGCGCTTGTTGGCCTGATGCGGCACCAGCCAATCGATCATGTCGCCGCGCAGATTATTGCGCGACATGATTTCGGTCGCGACTTCCGCCATGCGAGCGATGGCGTATTTATAGACCGCCGCGCCTTCTTGATGAACGTAGTGCAGGCGCTGGGAAACGGTCTCGGCGCTCGCTGGCATGCGGCTGCCACCCGCCTTCTGATGCAAATGGATCATGCCGGCGCCGTCGGAACGGATCAGCGAATCCATGATGCCGTAGCCGCTATCGCTTGGCTCCAGCAGCACAGCGCCAGCGCCGTCGCCGAACAACACGCACGTTGCACGGTCGGTATAATCGATAATCGACGACATCTTATCTGCACCGACGACGACGACCTTGCGCGCGGTGCCGTTGGCGATGAATTGCGAGGCGACACTCAGCGAATAAAGAAAGCCCGAGCAGGCGGCCTGCACGTCGAACGACCCGATCTCGCGAATGCCGACCATGTCGCAGATCAGATTGGCGGTCGATGGAAACTGCATGTCCGGCGTGGTGGTGGCGCAGATCAACAGATCGATCTCTTCCGGCTTGGTGCCGGTTTTTTCCAGCAAACCGCGCACGGCTTCCGCCGCCAT
>JAYTFS010000064.1:0-2869 GCA_043734185.1 Pseudolabrys sp.
CCATCGAGGCTGAGCGCAAATTCGCCGCCGGCGACGGCGACACCGAGCGGTCCGGACTCGGCGCTCACCTCGATACCGCCCACGGACACCTCGATCGCCGTTGCGTCCTTGGGATTGCCGACCGCCAGATTTGCCGTGGCATGCGCCAGCGGATCCATCGGGCCTGCGGCGGTGACACCGAAACGCAGATAGCCGTGTCGACCGCCATCCTGCAGCGTCGCCCCCGGCCCCGCCGACAACACGCGAACGATCGCTTCCGCCGCCGCAACCATCATGCGGCCCGCTTGCGGGCAACGATCTCGCCACCCGCAGCCCGTTGCTCCAGACTATGAAAGGTCGCGAGATCGATCGGATCGAACCGCAGGAGATCGCCGGCCTGGATCAGAAAGGCATCCTTGCGTTCTGCTGCGTAGAGACGCTCCGGAGTCCGGCCGATGACATACCAACCGGTCGGCATCACGAAGGGCGCAACAGTACAGAGTCCACCGCCAATCAACACGGAGCCCGCCGGATGCGGCGGCCTCGGTGTAGCACGGCGCGAAATCTTGATCGGCTCGGGTACACCGCCGAGATAAGTCTGGCCCGGCGTGAAGCCACACATATAGACGCGATACGTTGCCTTCGTATGCCAGGCGACGGCTTCATCGCGCGTGAGGTTGAGGATGTTAGCGGCCTCGTCGAGATCCTCGGCCAGTGCCGGATCGTAACAACAAGGCAACGTCCAGGTAGTGCCCTCGCCGCGCCAATCGGTGAGACCCGTCAGCATACGCTGTACAATGGCGATCAGCGTGTCCCTGTCGATCGCAAGCGGATCATAGTGGATCATCAGCGAGCGATAGGTGGGCACGAATTCCCGCGTTCCAGCGGGCGGATCGGCGCGCAATGCTCCGTCGAGGGCGAGCACCCTGTCGTTAACAGCGGGATCAACCGTCTCGCCGAATTCGACGACGAGCGCGGCTTCTCCCGCGTCGAGAAAGCGCGGATCGACCTGCAGCGTCATGCGGTCATCGGCTTGAACGGCTTTAGTGTGACGCCAGCCTGCTCCAATCGCGCACGCACAAGGCTGGCGGTCGCAACCGCGTGTTCGGAATCGCCATGGACGCAGATCGAACGGATCGGTGTCGGCAAATGCTTGCCGCTTGCGGTAATCACCGCTCCCGCCTGCACCATCGCAAGGACGCGCGCGGCAGCTTCCTCCGCGCCTTCGATCATCGCGCCGGGCTGGCCGCGCGGAATCAGTTGCCCGGTTTCGGTGTAGCCGCGATCGGCATAGATCTCCTGATGGATTTCCAGCCCCGCCGCTTCACCGGCCGCGACCAGCTCGGTGACCGCGATGGCCAGCAACGCCAGATTGGGATCGACCGCCCGCACCGCTCGCGCCACCGCATCGGCGACGTCGCGTTCCTCGCAGGCGATGTTGCCGAGCGCGCCGTGAGTCTTCACATAGGTGATGCGGTGGCCGGCGTAAGCCGCAAGCGCCATGGCTGCGCCGACCTGATAGGCGACGAGGCGCTCGATCTCGCCGTTCGAGAACGGCAGACGGCGGCGACCAAAACCCCACAGATCTGGAAAGCCGGGATGAGCGCCGACCGCGACACCGCGTTTGCGCGCAATGGCAAAGGTCCGCGCCATCACTTCGGGATCGCCGGCATGAAGCCCGCAGGCCACGTTGGCCGAGGTGACGATGGCGAGCATGGCGTCGTCATCACCGCAGCGATAAGTCCCAAAACCCTCGCCAAGATCGGAATTGAGATCGACGGATGGCATGGTGGTCTCCTGGGAGTTGCTGATGTCCATGAATGAACAGCACCATCGCTGTGAAACACCAAATCGTAAAGTCGGCAGGCACCGACCGACGTCGATACCTCCCCTGCAATGCTGCCGTGGCATAGGAACGGGCACTGCGGCACCGCACCCAAAAGGTTAACAGCCGGGTCGGCCCGCATTGAGCGATCTAATCGCCGTTGTATTCAGCCAAAATTTGATTATATTGCTCTCTCAGCTGCAACCGCTGCTGAATATAGTGTTGGTGTGACCAGGCCCGTCTGTCCAGGCGGGCCGTCGCCGTTTCAGGGTTCGTAGCGATGACTCGTTCCAATCGGGTTGACCATATTCGCATCACTTCGCACCCGGCACCGGGTGCCAAACTCAACTTCCCCATCGCCTGGGGGGCTGCCAGCGCGCGCGAGCGCGGACCGGTGATCGGCACGGTTTCGCGCCCGCAGGACCGCAACGTCATCGGCACCCATGGCGGTTCCTATTCGGTATATCGCGCGCTCGCCGTCTCATCCGGCGCGCTCGATCCGATCCGGCGTCCGGATCTGACCAACACCCATCCCGCCGAAACCATCGGGCCGTTTCCACAATGGACCGATCCGCAGCGCATCGTCTCGCTGGATCCGTGGGGACATCTCGCCGCGGAAAATTTTGCCGGCGAGATCGCCGAGGGCATCGACATCCGCCCGAGCATTGCCATCACCCGCGCCCGTCTTGATCTGCCCGAACTGCAGGCGGCGATCGAGGCCGGACGGCTCAAGCACGACGGCGAGTTTGTGCACAAGAACGGCAGCGTCTCCGTGGTCAAGATCGCGATCGACCCGGTGTGGTATCTGCCGGGCCTCGCCGAGCGCTTCGCAACCACCGAAAACAATCTGCGCCGGCAATTGTTCGAGCAGACCGCCGGCATGTTTCCGGAGCTGGTGACACGGCCCGACCTGCAGGTGTTTCTGCCGCCGATCGGCGGCACCACGGCCTATCTGTTCGGCGACGTCAGCAAGTTGCCGGACCACACCACCAAAATCACCTGCCGCGTGCATGACGAATGCAACGGCTCGGATGTATTTGGCTCTGATATCTGCACCTGCCGGCC
>JAYTFS010000065.1:0-3562 GCA_043734185.1 Pseudolabrys sp.
CACCGATCTCGATCCGATCCGTTTTGGTCTGCTGTTCGAGCGCTTCCTCAATCCCGAACGTGTATCGATGCCGGACTTCGACATCGATTTCTGTCAGGATCGCCGCGACGAAGTGATCCGCTACGTTCAGGAGCGCTACGGCCGCGACCAGGTCGCGCAGATCATTACCTTCGGCACGCTGCAGGCGCGTGGCGTGTTGCGCGACGTCGGCCGCGTGCTGCAAATGCCTTACGGCCAGGTCGATAAGCTGTGCAAACTCGTGCCGCAGAATCCAACCGCGCCGATTTCGCTTGCCCAAGCCATCGAGAGCGAGCCGAAGCTGCAGGCTGAACGCGACAGCGATCCGGTGGTCAAGCGGGCTTTCGCCATCGCCCGCAAGCTCGAAGGCCTGACGCGCCATGCCTCGACGCACGCCGCCGGCATTGTGATCGGCGACCGCGCGCTCACCGAACTGGTGCCGCTCTATCGCGATCCGAAATCCGACATGCCGGTGACCCAGTTCAACATGAAATGGGTGGAGCAGGCAGGCCTGGTCAAGTTCGACTTCCTCGGTTTGAAAACGCTCACGGTGTTGCAGACCGCGGTCGCGCTGGTGGCCCGGCGCGGCATCAAGATCGATCTCACCGCCATCCCGCTCGACGACAAAGGCACTTACGATCTTCTGGCGCGCGCCGAAGCGGTCGGCGTGTTCCAACTGGAAAGCGCCGGCATGCGGCGCGCACTGCTCGACATGCGGCCCGACCGTTTCGAGGACATCATCGCGCTGGTCGCACTTTATCGACCCGGCCCAATGGCAAACATCCCGACCTATTGCGCGCGCAAACACGGCATGGAGCAGCCAGATTACATCCATCCCAAGCTTGAGCCGATCCTGAAAGAAACCTTCGGCGTCATCGTCTATCAGGAACAAGTCATGCAGGCCGCGCAGATATTGGCTGGCTTTACGCTTGGCCAGGCGGATCTTCTGCGCCGCGCGATGGGCAAGAAAATCCGCAAGGAAATGCAGGAGCAACGCTCGCATTTTGTGAAGGGTGCGACCGAGCGTGGTCTCGAAAAATACCAGGCTGATGCGATTTTCGATTTGCTCGAGCGTTTTGCCGAATACGGTTTCAACAAAAGCCACGCCGCGGCCTACGCGCTCGTCGCCTATCAGACCGCTTATATGAAGGCGAATTACCCGGTCGAATTCCTGGCCGCAACCATGACGCTCGACATGGGCAACACCGACAAGCTTGCGGAATTTCGTGCCGAGGCCGAGCGGCTCGCCATCAAGGTCGATCCACCCTCAATCAATCGTTCTGGCGTCGCTTTCGAAGTGGATGGTAATACAATCATCTATGCGCTCGCGGCGCTCAAAGGCGTCGGCAAGCAAGCGGTGGAAACGATCGTCGAAACGCGCGCGACCGCCAAGTTCGCCGACCTTGCGGACTTTGCGGCCCGCATCAATCCGCGCGCCATCAACAAGCGCGTGCTGGAAAGTCTCACTTGCGCCGGCACATTCGACGACTTCGAGAGCAATCGCGCCCGCGTAGTGACCGCGATCGATACCGTGCTCGGCCGAGCGCAGCGCGCCCATGAAGGCGCGGCCATCGGTCAGAGCGAATTGTTTGGCGGCGGCGCGCAACGCGAGCCCATTGTGTTGCCGCAGATGGAGCCATGGCTACCGGCGGAACGGCTACGCCGCGAATACGAAGCGGTCGGCTTTTTCCTGTCCGGCCATCCGCTCGACGACTACGCAGCCGTGCTTAAGAAACTGCGCGTGCAGCCATGGGCCGAATTTTCGCGTGCCGTAAAAATGGGCGCCACGGCAGGGCGCGTTGCGGGAACAGTAGTGTCGCGCCAGGAACGGCGCACCAAGACCGGCAACAAGATGGGGATCATCGGCCTGTCCGATCCGACTGGCCATTACGAGGCGGTGATTTTTTCGGAAGGCCTGGCCGAGCATCGCGATCTGCTCGAACCTGGCACGGCGGTGATGTTGTTCCTGTCGGCGGAAGTCCAGGGCGACGAAGTGCGTGCCCGGATTCAGTCGGCCGAGCCGCTCGATGCGGCGGCCGCCAGCCTGCACAAGGGGCTGCGAGTTTTTCTGCGCGACGATGCGCCGATCGAGGGGGTGGCCAAACGCCTGGAGCCGGCCCAACGCGCAGCCAACGGCGATGGTGAAGTCAGCGTGGTGCTCATGCTCAAACAGGGCACCGAGGTGGAAGTAAAGCTTCCCGGTCGGTTCAAGGTCTCGCCCCAAGTCGCCGGCGCGATCAAGGCAGTGCCCGGCGTGGTGCTGGTGGAGGCAGTTTAGCCCGCGCATTGCACTGTGCTAGGCTTCGGTGGTCATCCGGGAGAGCCTCACCATGCCGGTCAAGAAACTATCTCGCCGTGAAATTCTCAAAGCATCGGCCGCGTTGTCGGTCACCGCATTTGCCACGCCTGCGCGCGCCGCGGCGCCGGCAGCGGAGGGCATCACGCCTACGTTAATTGCGGCGGCGAAAAAAGAAGGCCTGATTGTTTGGTACACGTCGGCGGATTTGCAGTTAGCTGAATTGGTCGGCAAGGCTTTCCAGAAAAAGTATGGCATCCCGGCGCGGGTCGAGCGTGCCGGCGGCGAGCGAATCTTTACCCGCGTGGCGCAGGAATATGCCGCTGGTATTCACACGCCGGATTCGGTCAGTACCGGTGACGCTGCACAATTTCCGGCGTGGAAGCGTCAGGGCTTGTTGGCGGCCTATGTGCCGGAGGACGTCGCGCGTCACATCCCAGCACAGCATCGCGACCCGGACGGGTATTACGCCTCGTCGCGGTCGTCACTCTGCGTCATCGCCTATAATACGGAGTTGGTGAAGCGGGAGGACGCGCCGAAAAGTTTTGCCGATCTGCTCGACCCGAAATGGAAAAACAAAATCGTCAAGGCTCATCCGAGCTACAGCGGCACGATTATCACCTCAACCCATCAGATGGTCCGCGAACTCGGCTGGCCGTATCTCGAAAAACTGTCCAAACAAAATGTGATGCAGGTACAATCGGCCACCGACACGCCGAAGAAGGTCATCCTCGGCGAACGTCCGGTGATGGCGGACGGCAATGAGTACAATGTCCTGATCCTGAAAGAGAGCGGCAAGCCCATCGAAATTGTTTACGCGACCGAGGGCACGCCGACCATTGTCCAGCCATCGGCGATTTTTGCCGCCGCACCTCATCCCAATGCTGCGCGCCTGTTCCAGAGCTATTTGTTTACTCCCGAGGCCCAGCAGCTTTTCGTCGACGACGGGGGTCTGCGCTCCTTGCATGGGCTGGTGAAGGACAAGCCCGGCCGCACGCCACTGTCGGCCATCAAGGCTTGGAAAGACGACCCGGCCGAAGTCGAAGCGCAAAGCGACGAACTTAAGCGGCACTATTCGGAGTATTTCCGGGTCTAAATCCTCGATATCGGCGCCTTGCGCCGGTCAAATCGCGCCTATATAAGCCCGCACATCACTCACGCGGATGTTTGGCTTTAGGCCCCGACAATGGGTCAAAAAGGCCTTCCGGTGGTCCCTTTACGGGGCTCACACACACCCGCGGCGGATCA
>JAYTFS010000066.1:0-2832 GCA_043734185.1 Pseudolabrys sp.
GCCCCGGACGCAGCGCAGCGTGATCGGGATCGCGCTCTGCGCGACACCGGCGTTGCGCTGCTGAGCCGGGGCCTACACTCTTTTTCGTTCCCATAGGTCCCGGCTCTGCGGAGCAGCGTTGCACGCTGCACCGCGTCCGGGACAAGCAAAATCCGATCGGATCAATCCCTCCATGAACCTTTCTCATCTGCTCAACGCCCGGCTCGCGGCCGGAAAGCCGGTTCGCGTCGCGCTGATCGGCGCCGGCAAGTTCGGCTCGATGTTCCTGTCGCAGGTGCCGCATACGCCGGGACTCGAGGTGCCCGTGATCGTCGATCTCGATCCGGACCGCGCGCGCGAGGCCTGCCGCACCGTCGGATGGGATGCCGCGCGGATCGCAGCGACGACATTCACCGAAGACGGCGCCAAGGCCACATCGGGCAATATCGAAGTGATCGTGGAGGCCACCGGCAATCCCGCGGTCGGCATCAAACATGCGCGCGCGGCGATTGCGGCGGGCAAACACGTCGTGATGGTCAATGTCGAGGCCGACGTGCTGGCGGGGCCGCTGCTCGCGGAAGAATCCCGCAAGGCCGGCGTGGTCTATTCGCTGGCCTACGGAGATCAGCCGGCGTTGACCGCCGAGATGGTGGACTGGGCGCGCGCCACCGGCTTTCGCGTGGTCGCGGCGGGAAAGGGCACCAAATACCTGCCCGCGTATCATGACGTGACGCCGGCCGGCGTCTGGGGCCATTACGGGCTGACGGCGGCCGAAGCGCAGTCCGCCGGAATGAATCCGCAGATGTTCAATTCGTTTCTCGACGGCACCAAATCCGCGATCGAAATGGCGGCGATCGCCAACGCCACCGGGCTGGAGGTGCCGGCGGACGGGCTGCTGTTTCCGCCCTGCGGCGTCGACGATCTGCCGCATGTGATGCGGCCGCGCGACAAGGGCGGCGTGCTGGAAAAAGCAGGGCTGGTGGAAGTGGTGTCGTCGCTGGAGCGCGATGGCCGGCCGGTGTTTCGGGACCTGCGCTGGGGCGTCTATGTCGTGCTGGAAGCGCCGAACGATTATGCCGCCGATTGCTTCAGGCAATACGGCCTCAAGACCGATTCTTCCGGGCGTTATGCGGCGATGTACAAGCCATACCATCTGATCGGGCTCGAGCTGAATATCTCGATTTTGTCGGCGGCGCTGCGCAACGAGCCGACCGGACAGCCGCACGGTTTCCGCGGCGACGTCGCGGCGATCGCCAAGCGCGATCTTCGCGCCGGCGAAATGCTCGACGGCGAAGGCGGCTACACGGTTTGGGGCAAATTGATGCCGGCGGCGGCAAGCCTCAAGGCCGGCGCGCTGCCGATCGGGCTTGCGCATCGGGTGAAGCTGAAGAATGCCGTCGCCCACGGCGCCGTGGTGCGGTGGAACGACGTCGAGATCGATGCCGGCAACGAGACCATCAAGACGCGGCGCGAGATGGAGCAGCGGTTCAGCTGAGCGCGTTAATCGCGCCCCCGGCCGTCATGGCCGGGCTTGTCCCGGCCATCCACGTCATCCCCCACTGGCGTCCCGGCGAATCGAAAAACGCCGCTTCCCAGGTGAGAAGCGGCGTTTGGCATTGAGGCCGAAGCCCGCGCTTACTGCTGCTCGTCGTCGCCCAGCGCGTCGGCGAGCTTGTCATAATATTTGCCGACGAGATCGATGTTACCCTTGTTCTCGACCGCCGGCGCCGGCGACTTCAGAGCCTCGTTGAGGTCGGCGAGCGCGTCCTTCTTGTCCTTGGCCGGCATCTTCTTGTCGGCCTGGACCTGGGCGATCTGCGCCTTGATGACGGCTTCGGTGCCGACATATTTCTTGGTCGCCGGATCGAAGCCGCCGAGAACCATGCTGATATTGTCGATGACGTTGTTGTATTCGTCGTAGCTGGCAAAACCGTTTTTCTTCGCCACGCCTTCGAACTGCGCGGTGATCTTGGGATCCGGCTTGGCGTTTTCCGGAAGCTTTTCGGTGATCGCATCCATGTCCTTGGTTGCCGCAAGCACGCCCTCGACCTGCTTTTCGGTCAGCGCGATCTGCTTCAACGGAGCCTGCTGCATCGGCGCAGCTTGCGCGGGCGCCGGCGCCATCTGTTGCTTGGCCTGCGCCAATGCGCTGCCGGTGGACACGACGGCGATCGAGGCCGCGAGGCAGGCAATGCTCACAGCGGCAACGACAGGACGAACGATCTCGCGCATGGGAATCTCCTCGGGCTGTAGGCGGTTACGAATTCCGTGATGAATTGGGTATGGTTCTGCAAATGAACGGCCAGTGAACTCGGCCATGCTGGCGGAAGATGATGGCAGAAAATCTGGCAGAAAATTACTCGGCGTCCGAGCGTCGAAGCATAAAAAAAACGCCGCGTCCCCGAGAGGAAGCGGCGTTTTTTTCGATCGTGACACGTAAAGAGGAATTGCTTTGTCCTTGGCAGGCCTGGCAGCGACCTACTCTCCCAGGGCTTGAGCCATAGTACCATTGGCGCTGAGGAGTTTAACGGCCGAGTTCGGGATGGGATCGGGTTCAAGCTCCTCGCTAGAACCACCAGGCCGGCGAAGGACAAAGAAACGAAGCAAGCGGTCATCATGCGCAATTACGCATGGACACTGAAAATGAGAGCAATCAAGCCAATCGAACGATTAGTACCGGTAAGCTACATGCGTTGCCGCACTTACACACCCGGCCTATCAACGTGGTGGTCTACCACGGTTCTCAAGGGAATTCTCGTTTTGAGGTGGGTTTCCCGCTTAGATGCTTTCAGCGGTTATCCCGTCCGTACATAGCTATGCAGCACTGCCGCTGGCGCGACAACTGCTCCACCA
>JAYTFS010000067.1:0-11284 GCA_043734185.1 Pseudolabrys sp.
ACGACCTGGCAGCGAAGGTCTTCGTTGTCCTCGGCGATCAGGATTTTTGCCATTGGTTCACTTCGCTCCTGCGACTGAGTCTTGGGAGTTGAAGAAACGCACCATCACATCGCTTGCGTCAGCAGGAGGCGAGGCAAGCCGGCTGCTGAATTCAAGCCTCTCGCCGGGACCAAGGATGCTGCGGTTCGCCAGCGCGGTCCAGGTATAGACCTCCTGCCCGGAGGCGCTGCGTGCGGCGAAGCGAAGCCGTGGCACTTCGGCCGGCTTGTTAGCGGTGCTCACGATCGTACCTTCGACGATCAGCGTGCTCACGCCATCAACCGTATCTTTGGAAATACGGACATTCTCGAATTTTAAATTTCGAAGATTGACCGGCAGGCCGATCGCTGCAAATAGCGACGCAGTCTGCGGCATGTATCGCACCACTTCGCTGCGCGCACCGATCAGCGCGACGTTGAAGGCGAACAACACGAGAATGATCGCGGTCCAGCGCGATGAGCGGCGTTTGTGTTGGCGTCGCGTTTTCAACCGCGCGCGGCGCGCGGCGAAACTCTCAATGTCTTCGGCATCGGAATCGGCATTCGCCGTGTCGGGCAATCGAGCGTGTTCGATATGTGGCACCAGCGAGGGCGCATCGGTGATCGCCATCGGCTGCGGCGCGTTATCCTCGTAGGGAGCAATATCGTTGTTGTGCGCGGTCGGCGCGGTCGGCGCGGTCGGCGCGGTCGGCGCGGTCGGCGCGGTCGGCGCGGTCGGCGCGATCGTTGGCGATTTGGGCAGTCTTGGCGGTGGCTCCGATGAATCGTGGCCGAAATCGTCGGCTGCTTCCGGTTCGTGATGCGGCGCCGGCGCGGATGTCGCCGGCCGCCAAGGGGGCATTGCCGAATAGTTTTCGGTGGATTGTGCTTCCGCTTCCGCGATCACATTGTCGACGAAGGCGGCGACTTCGGGCTTAGGCGTTGGGCCGCCGGCGAACCAGGTCACCTTGCAGCGCGCGCAACGCACGGTACGACCGGCAGGGCCGACTGAGGCCGGGTCGATCAAATAGGAGGTGGTGCAGCTTGGACAGACAATCAGCATGGCATCTGCGCAGTTTGGGTGCCTATACCTACCAGTCGTCCGTTAATGGACCGGAAACCATGGCGGACCTTGAAATTGAAGGCCAAAACCTCTGTTTTCGGGTTCCGGCAGCTATGGCGGCCGCGTGATATAGCTGTAATTAGGGGCTTTTAGCGGAGACGGGCGTGGTCCGATTCGAAAATGTTGGCTTGCGGTATGGCATCGGGCCGGAGGTCCTGCGCGACCTCACGTTTCGCATTGAACCGCATTCCTTCCAGTTCCTCACCGGCCCCTCCGGCGCAGGCAAGACCTCGCTGCTGCGCCTGCTGTTTCTATCGCTCAAGCCGACGCGCGGACTGATCACGCAATTCAGCCATGACGTGGCGACCTTGTCCCGGGACGCGGTTGCGACGCTTCGGCGCCGCATCGGCATCGTGTTTCAGGATTTTCGCCTGCTCGATCACATGACCACGTACGAGAACGTCGCATTACCGCTGCGCGTTATGGGCCGGCCTGAGGACAGCTACCGCGACGAGGTGATTGAGCTATTGAAATGGGTCGATCTCGGCGAACGCATGTGGGCGCTGCCGCCGGTGCTGTCGGGTGGTGAGAAGCAGCGCGCGGCAATTGCGCGCGCGGTAATCGCAAGGCCGCAATTGCTGCTTGCCGACGAGCCGACGGGGAACGTCGATCCAAGTTTGGCGCAACGGCTGCTGCGCCTTTTCATCGAGCTCAATAAATCTGGAACTTCTGTGGTCATCGCCACCCACGACATCGCGCTGATGGATCAATACGATGCGCGGCGGTTGGTACTGCATGATGGCCGCCTGCATATCTATGATTGAGAAGTCTGATGTCGGATTCTAGCAGAAGCGATCTAACGGCAGTGCCGCGAATGCCCGGCGGCCCGCCGCCGCGCTTCGATACGCCTCTGGTGCCGCGCAATTCGATTTCCGGCCGCGCGCTTGTCGCCGTCGTCGCCATCATGACGTTTCTGGCGTCGCTGACAACCGGCGCGGTGATTTTGGTGAGCGGAGCGGCAAGCGAGTGGCAATCGGATGTGGCGCGCGAAGTCACAATCCAGGTTATCCCGGCGCCCGGACGCGATCTCGATGCGCTTATTGAAAAGGCGGCAGCGGCGGCGCGCGCCTTCTCCGGCGTCGGCGACGTACGGCCGTACTCGAAAGAGGAGTCCGCCAAGCTGCTTGAGCCCTGGCTCGGTAGTGGACTGTCGCTCGATCAGTTGCCGGTGCCGCGCCTGATTGTCGTCAAAGTATCATCTGGCGCCTCGCCTGACATGTCACAGCTTCGAAAGCTGTTGGCCGAGCAGGCGCCGGGCGCCACCCTCGACGATCATCGCGGCTGGATCGACCGCATGCGCACCATGGCTGGCACCGCGGTTGCGGCGGGCGTCGGCATATTGATCCTGATGATAGCGGCCACGATTCTTTCGGTCACTTTTGCGACCCGTGGCGCGATGGCGACCAACAAGACGGTGATCGAGGTTCTGCATTTCGTCGGGGCCAAGAACGGATTCATCGCCGGGCATTTTCAGCGGCATTTTCTTTTACTTGGATTGCAAGGCGGCGGCATCGGCGGTGGCGCCGCAATTCTGCTGTTTGCTTTGGCCGGCGGCACCAGCCGCTGGTTCACCGGCTCGGCCGGGGGCGACCAGACGGCGGCGATGTTTGGCTCCTTTTCGATTGGCGTGGCCGGCTATATCGCCGTGTTAGGCCAGGTCGTGCTGATCGCGGCGGTGACGGCGATGACGTCGCGGCAAACGGTCAATCGGACCCTTGAGATGATCGACTGACATGCTTGTAGGTCTCGCCCGATGGGTCGGCTTCTTCACAATGACCGCCAGTGTCGTTGGAGCCTTGTTGCTGGCGGTCGGGTTCTTTTGGTTCGTCTGGACGATCCCGAACGAGGATGTTTCGCTCAACCGCAATGCGGACGGAATCGTAGTGTTGACGGGCGCCGCCTCGCGCATTCCCGATGCAATCGAATTGCTGGCGGCAGATCGCGGCAAGCGCCTGTTGATCACCGGCGTGCATCGTGCCATCAGCGCGAAAGAGATCGCGCGGCTGACGCCGCTTTATTCCAAATTCTTCACATGCTGCATCGACCTCGACCGGTCGGCGCTCAACACCTTTGGCAACGCTCTGGAAACCAAGCGTTGGGCGCATGACCACAACTTCAATTCGCTGATTGTGGTGACCTCGAACTGGCATATGCCGCGTGCGATGGTTGAACTTGCGCACCAGCTTCCGGAAACAACGCTCATTCCTTATCCGGTCATGTCGGAGAAGGTGAAAACCGAGCCGTGGTGGCAAAACATCGATACCGCGCGCTTTCTATTCGCTGAATATCTGAAATATCTGTTCGCGCTCTGTCGTATGAGTATCGATCCCGACACTGCGGCATAAAGGAGCGCAAATCCTGTGTTGATCCTTATTCGCTCCATCGCGTTCAACTTGCTGTTCTATCTGAACACGCTGGTCTATCTGATCGTTGCCTTGCCGACCTTCTTCATGCCCTACCGCGCCATTATTGCGGTGGCGCGGTCGTGGGGCCGGACCAATTTAGTGCTGCTGCGCATCATTGCCGGCATCGACATCGAAGTGCGCTGCCGCGAAAAAATTCCGAAGGGCCCCATCATCGTTGCGTCCAAGCATCAGTCGGCTTGGGAAACCTTTGCGCTGCTGCCGCTGTTCGACAATCCGCTGTTCATCGTCAAGCGGGAACTGGAGTGGATCCCAGTTTTCGGCTGGCTCATGATCAAAGGCCGCATGGTGCCGGTTAATCGAAGCGCCGGCTCGCAGGCGCTTGTGGCGATGACCGAGCGTGCCCGCATCGAGCTTGCCGACAATCGACAGATCATCATATTTCCGGAAGGCACGCGCCGGCCGGCCGGCGCCGAGTCACGCTATAAGTATGGCGTTGCGCCTCTTTACGCCGCTGCGGGCGTGCCGTGCGTTCCTGTCGCGCTCAATTCCGGCCTGTTTTGGCCACGCCGCTCGATCCTTCGCCTGCCGGGAACTGTTGTGGTGGAAATTCTCGATCCCATCGCGCCTGGTCTCGACAAGGATGCTTTCTTCAAGCGTTTACAACGTGACATCGAAACCACGACCGCACGTTTGATCGCCGAGGCAAAAGCCGCAAACGGCCGCTAGAGCCGATCCTATTATTTGGCTTCCGCCAACGCTTTAAGCCGCGCGCTGGCATTGTCCTGTGCCCATTGCGCGATGCGGTCCTTGGTCGGCAAGGCAATGGCAGAATTATATTCGATACGAGCCTTCGCGATCTCGCCTTTCTTTTCATAGATCATTCCGCGACTGAAATAAGCCGCGGCGTAAGTCGGATCGATCCGGGAGGAGTGATTGTAATCTTCCAGCGCCCGGTCGAGATCGCCCTGCTGCTGATAGACATCGGCGCGGTAGTCGTAGCCTTCGACATTATTCGGCTCGAGACGGATTGAAATTCCGTAGTCGGCGAGCGAAGCCTCCAACTCGCCCTTCTTCTGCTTCCAGCTGCCGCGCGCACGATAGATGGAGGCCAGCGCCTTATCCTTGAACTGCCCGGAACTGATCATGCGCGTGCAGGCATTCATTCCGGGTTCGAATTTGTCCTTGTCTTTGTAGTTTTCGTTGCCCAGCGAAAAACAGGTGACACGATCCCGGTCCTCGGCAGACCAGCTTGGTGAAGTCCCGCATGCGGTGAAAATAAAAATCGTGAGCAGTAGCAGACGACGCATAGGGCCCCCGGAAAACCTAACGCCAAAGATGAACGCCGCAGATATTAGGTCGTCCGGTTTTCCGCGTCGAGACGCCATCTAGCTACGGGCCGAACGGTGGGTCCCCTTCAGGCGCTCGCCGAGAATATGTAAGCCGGCGTCGCGCACCCCGAGCGCCTCTAGCTGTTTAACCGCTGCCAAAACATAGTCCCGGCATTGCCCGGACCGGCCGTGGCCCTGGCGGACAAAATGGAGTTGCTCCGCAAGAGTGAGGCGGCCGGCATATTGCTGGTGGCCACGGTCCACGATGTAGCAGAGCGCATGCATGTTTTTCTGCGGGTCGTCATCGAGCCAGATCCGGCGCCAGGCCTCCCGATAGACCCGGGTAACTTGCTCGCGCGCCCGCAAATAATCGATTGTTTCCGAGCGCTTGGCCGCCGCGACACGGTAGGCGATGCCACGGCAATTGCCGCCGCGATCAAGGCCGAGCACCAGCCCGGGCCGATGCGGCGTGCCGCGATGCACGAAGGAGTAGACGCAAAGCGCTCTGTGCGCCCCGACTAGGCGGGCATTGCGCCGCTCCAGAAAGGCGAAGCCCGGCCGCCACATCAGGGACCCGTACGCGAACACCCATAGGTCTTCACTGCTTTGATCGTGTTTGTTGCTCATCGTGGTAGGAAATAGACCACGATTCCCAAGGCCGAGGCGACGGCCTAGAAACGCCGCATTCGGCAGGTGTTACAACCCTAATGGCAAGAAACCCGACCGCCCGCCGGCGCATCTGGCGCTATATCTCGCTGCTGATGCTGGTTGCCATATTGTTTGGCGGCTGGAGCTGGCTTTGGCGCTATGCGGCCAGCAAGGCCGAGGTGACCCTCGATGGCTGGCGCGCGCGCGAGGCGAAAGCAGGCCGCATTTATGCGTGCGGCTCGCAGACCATCGGCGGTTACCCGTTCCGATTTGAAGTGGACTGCCAGCAGGCCTCGGCTTTGTTTCAGAGCAACCAGCCGCCGGTCGAGTTGAAGACCAACGGGATGCTGGTCGCTTCGCAAATTTACGATCCGACTTCGCTGATCAGCGAATTCCGTGGACCTCTTACGATTGCCGAAACGGGAAAGGCACCGAACATCGTCGTCAACTGGAAGCTGTTTCAATCGAGCCTGCGCGGCACACCGGCCTCTCCCGAGCGGGCATCGATTGTTTTGGACCGCCCGGCGGCCGACCGCATCAGCGGCACCAGTCAGCAGAGTATTCTGCGCGCCAAACATATCGAAATTCACGGCCGCATCGTGGAGGGCTCCGCCGCCTATCGGCCGGTGATCGAAATGGCGTTGCAGCTCGATCACGCCGCGGCGCCAGACCTGCACGCGGCTACTGCGGAGCCGGTCGACGCCGACATTATCGCTGTGCTGCGCGGCTTGAACGATTTTGCACCCAAGCCATGGCCGGAGCGGTTGCGCGAGTTGCAGGCAGCCGGCGGCGGCATTGAGGTTACGCGCGCGCGTGTGCAGCAGGGCGAAACCATCGCGGTCGGCAACGGCGTCTTGTCGCTAAATGCGAACGGCCGGCTGGAGGGCCAGTTGCGCGTCACGGTGGTCGGCGTCGAAGCGTTTCTTAATTCGATCGGCGCCCAGCAGATGGTGCAGGCTTCGCCGACCGTCGAAAAACTTTCCGGGGCGCTCGATCGCCTGGTCCCCGGGCTCGGCGCTGCCGCGCGCCAGCAAGCCGGAGCTAATATTTCGGCGGGGATCAATCTGCTGGGCGAGCAGGGCATACTCGAAGGCAAGCGCGCGGTCACCGTGCCACTGCATTTCAATGATGGCGCTGTTTTTCTCGGGCCGATACCGATCGGGAATACGCCGGCGTTGTTCTAGTCTTTTTCCGACGCATAAGGCTTGGGCAACGGCGCATGCGGCAAATCCGGATGTGGACGGCCGAAATCGGGCGCGGCTGAATCCTGGCCGATATCGACAATACCTTTGCGGATGGCGCGGGTGCGTGCGAAGTGCTCGAACAACGCGTCGCCATCGCCCTTGCGGATTGCCTTGGTCAAAGCCGAAACGTCCTCGTTGAAGCGGCCGAGCATTTCCAGCACCGCATCCTTGTTGGCAATGAAGATGTCGCGCCACATGACCGGATCGGACGCCGCAATGCGGGTGAAGTCACGAAAGCCGCCTGCGGAAAACTTCAGGACTTCGGAACGCGTCACCGTCTGCAATTCATCGGCGGTGCCGACGATGGTGTAGGCAATGAGATGCGGCAGATGGCTGGTAACCGCGAGCACCAGGTCATGATGATCGGGCGCCATGGTTTCCACATTGGCGCCGAGCAGGCGCCAGAACGCGGCGAGTTTTTCCACCGCCTTGGGATCGGTTCCTTCAGGCGGCGTGAGAATGCACCAGCGGTTGACGAACAGCTCGGCAAAGCCGGCATCGGGGCCGGAATATTCGGTGCCGGCGACGGGATGGGCCGGTACGAAGTGGACGTTCTTCGGCAAATGCGGCGCCATGTCGCGCACGACCGAGCCTTTGACGGACCCGACATCGGAGACGATCGCGCCAGCTTTAAGATGTGGACCGATCTCCTTTGCGACATCTCCGCAGGCACCGACCGGGATGCTGATGATGATGAGATCGGCGCCCTCGACCGCAGCGGCGTTGGTTTCCACCACTTGATCGGCGATTCCCAGTTCAGCCACGCGCTTTCGCGTTTTTGCCGAGCGCGCCGTCGCCACGATCGAGCCCGCCGCGCCTTGTGCCTTGGCGGCGCGCGCAATCGACGAGCCGATCAGCCCGACACCGATCAACGCGACGCGGTTGAACAAAGTGGCGGGCTTGCTCACGCCGGCTTCCCCAAAAACTCGGCGAGTGCCTTCACCACCAGACGATTGGCCTCTTCGGTGCCGACCGTCATGCGCAAGGCATTCGGCAGTTTGTAGGCCGTCACCTGCCGCAGGATAAGACCGCGCTTCATGAGAAACGCGTTCGCGTCACCAGCCGTTTTCCCCTTGGTCTCGGGAAAATGGATCAGCACGAAATTGGCCACGCTCGGCGTCACCGTCAGGCCGAGCTTGCCGATTTCTTCCGTCAGCCAGGCGAGCCAGCGCGTATTGTGCTCGCGCGAACGCTCAATATGCGCGGTATCGCGGATGGCGGCGATGCCGGCCGCGATCGCCGGCCCATTGACATTGAACGGTCCGCGGATGCGGTTGACGGCGTCGACCACATGGGCGGGCCCGTACATCCAGCCAAGCCGCAGCGCGGCAAGTCCATAAATCTTCGAGAACGTGCGAGTCATGACCACATTGTCGGTGGTGGCAACCAGCTCGATGCCGGACTCGTAATCGTTGCGCCGGACATATTCGGCATAGGCCGCGTCCAGTACCAGCAGCGCATTAGCCGGCAGCGAACGTTGCAGCCGCTTGACCTCATCGAACGGGATGTAAGTTCCGGTCGGGTTGTTCGGGTTGGCCAGAAACACGATCTTGGTTTTCTTGGTCACGCCGGCGAGGATGGCATCGACATCGGCGGTGAAATTCTTTTCCACCGCGACGACCGGCGTAGCGCCGGTGCCCATCGTCGCAATCGGGTAGACCAGAAAGCCGTGCGTGGTGTGGATCGCCTCGTCGCCGTCGGTGAGGTAGGCGCGCGCCAGCAGATTGAGCAGATCGTCGGAGCCCGCGCCACAGACGATCCGCGCAGGATCAAGACCGAACGCGCCGCCGATGGCCTCGCGCAACGCCGATGCCGAGCCGTCCGGATAATCCTGCAAGTGTTCGCTGGTCGCGCGATAGGCCGCGATGGCGTTCTCGCCCGGCCCCAACGGTGTCTCGTTGGAAGACAGCTTGAACACCTTGGCGACGCCCGGCGCGGTGCTCTTGCCCGGAATGTAGGGGGCAATGTCGAGCACGCCGGAGCGCGGTTGTGGACGGGTCGCGGTCATTGGCAGTTTCCGGACGATCACGCTTTATTGGCGCCGACCGTATAGCGGATTGCGTGGCTGCCGACGAGGGCTGACGAACGCACCGTGGCGCCGGCTTTAACCAATGCGGCGCTGGCCGCTTCAAGGCTTGCGCCCTCGGCCAGCGTCACCAGCAAAGCTGCGCCATCGAAAGCGCGGTCGGGTACGGCAATAAACTCCGCCATTTTCGAAAGCGCCTGCGCGGGTCCTGCGCCCCAGCCGGAAACGCGGATGCTCCATACTGGGGCTTCCGTTGCCATGGCGTCGGCGGCGACCCTTGAGAGCACAAAAACCGGCAAAGCCGCCGGATGGTCGGCGCGCTCCACGAAGGGCAGCCGCGCGATGATCTTGGGTGCCGCGTCGAATTCGAGCGCGCTCCACCACGCGCCGGCGCCGGCCACCGCGCTTGCCGCCACCAGGCCGAGATCGCCCTTCGAAGTCGACACCGCCGCTACGACGCCTGCGGCGCCCATGTGCGGAATGAACGGCACAGTGAAACCGAAATGAAAGCGCGCGGAATCCCGCATCAAGGCATCGCCGGCCGAAAGGTCGGCGTGCACGGAGAACGGCGCCTGTACATACGTGAACGTCGATATGATGACACGCCAGATGCTTTCGACCGTGTCGAGCGGCAGTATTCCTTTGTGCCGCTGGACCAGACGGCGCATCATCTCGGCCTCGCGCACAGGGCGGAATGCCGAGCCGGTTTCCTGGCTTTTCTTGACCGAGATCAGCCGGTCGATGATCTCAGCCCGTTCCATCAGGAGTTGGTGCATCGCCTCGTCGATACGGTCGATCTCCTTGCGTAGATCGCCCAACGAGGGTGCTTGAGGTGCCGGATCTTTAGGGGGCTTGCTCATGGCGGCATTGATAGGAGGCCCGGGGCGTGAAATCAAAGAAAACGTTGACAGGTATCGGCTAGGTTGACAGTTAAACCCAGCCCGGACGCGGTTTTGCCCGGGAACGCGATGCGCCGGGAGCGCAAGGCGACATGGTCGAAGCGAAAGTGAGTAGCGCCCGCGAGGCGCCGGGAGCCCAGCGCGATGCGGACCATCCGCGCGAGTCGGACGTAGTCCGTTTCGGTCCCGACAAGCTGCTCAAGCTCGATGCAGGCGTCGAGCTCAGCCCGTTCCAGATTGCTTACAAGACCTATGGCGCGCTCAACGCCGATCGCTCCAATGCGGTTTTGGTATGCCACGCGCTCACCGGCGACCAGCATGTAGCGAACTTGCATCCGGTCACCAAGAAGCAGGGCTGGTGGGAAACCCTGGTCGGCCCCGGCAAGCCGATCGACACCGAACGTTATTTCGTGATCTGCCCGAATGTGGTCGGCGGCTGCATGGGCACGACCGGCCCGGCCTCGAACAATCCAGCGACTGGCAAGCCTTGGGGCCTGGATTTTCCCGTCATCACCATCCGCGACATGGTGCGTGCGCAAGCCATGCTGCTCGATCATCTCGGCATCGACCAGTTGTTCTCGGTCGCTGGCGGCTCCATGGGCGGGATGCAGGTGCTGCAATGGGCGGCGAGTTTTCCGCAGCGCGTTTTCTCCGCGCTGCCGATCGCCTGCGCCACGCGTCATTCGGCGCAGAACATCGCGTTCCACGAAGTCGGGCGGCAGGCGATCATGGCCGATCCGGAGTGGAAGGGCGGGCGCTATCATTTGGAAGGTGCCGACCCGCGGCGCGGGCTCGCGGTCGCGCGCATGGGCGCACACATCACGTATTTGTCCGACGCCGCGCTGCACCGGAAATTTGGCCGCAAGTTCCAGGACCGCGAAAATCCGACTTTCTCATTCGACGCGGATTTCGAGGTCGAGTCCTATCTTCGCCACCAGGGCATCTCGTTCGTCGAGCGCTTCGATGCCAATTCGTACCTGTACCTCACGCGCGCCATGGATTATTTCGATCTGGCAGCGGATTCCGGCGGCGTCCTGGCGAATGCATTCAAGGCCACGCCGACACGGTTCTGCGTGGTGTCGTTTACCAGCGACTGGCTGTTTCCTACTTCGGAATCGCGCGCCATCGTGCACGCGCTCAACGCCTCGAGCGCGCGGGTGTCGTTTGCCGAAATCTCCACCGACAAGGGCCACGACGCCTTCCTGCTTGACGAGCCGGAACTGTTCGCGATCGTGCGCGGCTTCCTTGACGGTGCTCGGAAGGCGCGCGGTCTATGAGCAACCTCAACGTCGCCAATATCGAGCGAACGCAGGGCGGCGCGCGCGTCGATTTGGTGCTCATGGCGGAAATGGTCGAGCGCGGTGCCAAGGTGCTCGACGTCGGCTGCGGCGACGGTGAGCTGTTGCGGCTGTTGAGCGAAAGCCGCGGCGTCGACGGCCGCGGCATCGAGCTGTCGCGCGAGGGCGTGAATGAATGCGTCGCCAAGGGGCTTGCGGTGATTCAGGGCGACGCCGACACGGATCTTGCCGATTATCCGGACGATGCCTTCGACTACGTCATCTTGTCACAGACACTGCAGGCGACGCGGCAACCGCGCGTCGTGCTTGAGCACATGTTGCGCATCGGGCGCCGT
>JAYTFS010000068.1:0-4459 GCA_043734185.1 Pseudolabrys sp.
TTTCCCGGCCCGCCGAAGCGGCGCCAATGTGCTGAACTTAGGACCCGGCCTAGTCCGGGAATGAATTAACTTATAGTGCACTGCACAATAAAGTCAACCCTTATATTGCAGTGCGATAAATGCTGTAAAATCCGGGGGATTGGCTTAATTACTTATAAACCCAGCCCTCCTACGGTCGTAAATTGTGGCGTCGCGGGGATGCTGCAAATTCGCCTGATTGGCGGCTTAGGTCCGCCCAAGAACGGGGTTGGGGGAGAGCCGATGTTGCGTGCGGGAGTCCGAGTTTGTTGCGGTCTCCGTTGGGGCGCAGTCGGCATAACGAGCCTGCTCGTCCTCTCCGCGATCTCCAATGACGCCGAAGCCCGGGGCCGCCTCAATCGCCTGCGAGCGGCCTTTGCGAGCTACCAGCCGTCTTATGCCTCCATCGTTGTGGATGGCAATTCCGGCAAGGTGCTGCAGTCGACAAATGCCGACAGCCCGCGCCACCCTGCCTCCCTCACCAAGATCATGACGCTCTATCTGCTGTTCGAGCGGCTGGAGAGCGGCAAGATCAAGCTCGGGACCGAAATGCCGGTCTCCGCCCACGCGGCGTCGCAGGCGCCGTCAAAGCTTGGCCTAAAGCCCGGCGAAACGATCCGGGTCGAGACCGCGATCCGCGCCATCGTCACCAAGTCGGCCAACGACGTAGCGGTCATCGTGTCCGAAGCGCTCGGCGGCGATGAACCTAATTTTGCCAAGCTGATGACCGCGAAAGCCCGCGCGCTCGGCATGAAGGCCACGACCTATCGCAATGCCTCGGGCCTCCCCGACGATGACCAAATCACCACCGCTTTTGATCAGGCGCTTCTGGGCCGCGCGATCCGCGATCGCTTCCCGACCTATTACACTTATTTCTCCACCCGGACCTTCGCGTTCCGCGGCAAGTCGATGCGCAATCACAATCATCTCTTGGGAAATGTCGATGGCGTTGACGGCATCAAGACCGGCTACATCCACGATTCCGGATTTAACATCGTCACCTCGGTTCGCCGCGCCAATCGCGATATCGTGGCTGTCGTGTTTGGGGGACGTAGCGCCGAGGCGCGCGACTCACGCGTGCGCAGTTTGATCGAAAACAATATCAATATTGCAGCGGTTAAGCGTACCGCCCCGCCGATCACCGAGGGCGTTGAGACTGCCCAAGCCGGCACGAAGGACAGCACCAAGGAATCCGCAAAAGACGGTCCCAAGGACAACGGCAAGGACAAGGAACAACGTGTGGCAGCAGCCGCGCCAGTACCAACGCCCGCGGTGATTTCCACGCCGGCGATCGGCTCCACCGACCCGATTAAGCCCAATGCCGTGAAGACGTTCACCGTCCAACCCGGCACGATGCGCACGGCTTCACTGTCGCCGATGCCGGCCACCGCTCATCCGGCAAATGTCGTCAACGTCAACACCATCAAAAGTGAAACGCCGGCACAGCCGCCACCGGGCGCAAAACCCGGCGTGCTCGGCGTACTTCCCGCAACGAAAACCGCGCAGGTCGTGCAAGTCGCTTCGGCCGGCGACAATGTGCCGGTCGCCGCACCCACATCGGAAGCATCCGCCAAGCCGCGTAGCGGCTGGATGATTCAGGTGGGCGCGTTTCCCGAAGAAAACGAGGCCAAGCAGCGCTTGAGTGCGGCGCAAGGCAAAGCCAAAGACCAGCTCGGCCGCGCCGACCCGTTCACCGAGCGGGTTTTAGCCAAAGGCGATAAAGCCCTCTATCGCGCGCGCTTTGCCAGGCTAGAGAAAGATCAGGCGGAAAGCGCCTGCAAACACCTCAAGCACAGCCAGATTCCTTGCATGGTGGTGAAGAACTAAATCCTGCCGCACGATCCCGAAAAACTTTCGGCAAAGATCGTGCGGAAAAAAATGATGATAGTGGGAATGCGTTGACGTTCAGGAGCCGCTGATGATGTTGTTGGAGTACATCAGCGATGGCTACGAAGAAGGATCTCCTTGGCTTCATTGATCCGAGCCGCGAGATACGTCGACCCCCCCTGGTCGGGATGGAATTTCTTCATCAGCGAGCGATGCGCGCGGCTGATGTCGTCGGCGCTCGCTCCGGCCTCCAGGCCAAGGATCTGATAGGCCTCCTGTTGCGACATTTTGCCGCTGGACGCCGCCGGCCGCCCCGCTGCCGCGTCACCTTGCGCGTGTTCACCCCAGCGGGAATCCCGGCGGTCAAGATACGCCACCAATAGCGCACGGCTCTCCTCGTCGATATCATTCAGCGTTTCGACCAGCGTCTTGACGTCGAGGTCTGCCAGCGCCGCGCCCTGATGCCGACCGGCAACGATGCGCCCGTTCATGTCGCCGCTGTCGTGATCGAGCTCCATTTCGAAAAAAGCCGTGCGCACGCGCGAGGTTTTGCCGGTGCTCTTCTGACTCCGCGCTGAAAATCCGGCCGGCCCGAATGGCATCCAGCCGAGCAATCCCAGGGCAACGACGCCAAGGGGAATGGCCACGCCGATTTCCCCGCGCAGCCCCAGAAACACCGCTAAGCCAAGCGCGATCAGGCCGCCGCCGGCCTTGAGCACGCGCACGCCAATTTTTGGATCAATTTTGGAAACGACCCCAAGCGCCCACAGCGCGGCTACGAGGATCAGGACACCGAAGATAAGTGTCGGCATTTAAAATATCCCGCGCATGATCTTTTCCGAAAACCGGTGCCAACTTTTCGGGATCATGCGCTATTTCAACTGAGCGAGAAGCATGCGGGCGGAACCAGCCTTGCGCGCCGACAAATCGCTGAGTGCCTTGATGCCGCCGGCGGCATACGCAGCCACCGCGCGCAAGAGTTCGCCGAGCTCATGGGCCGAGCCGGTATCGAAGCGGCAATAGGCGCCGCGCGACAAGCGTGCGATCTCGCGGTAGGCCTTCTCTGCTACCGGATCGTGGCCTTCCTGGAACATAAAGACCGGTACGCCGAGAATTCCAAGTTCGCCGGCAACGACGCATAAGTCATCGATCGCCTCCTCCATCGCATCGCCGACAAACACCAGCGCTTGCACTTTCTGTTTGGCGTGCTCCTTCCGGGTGTGACTCAACACCTTGGCAATCTGGGTGTGGCCGCCACGACAATCGATCGCCGACATCAGCGCAGCGAGCTTTTCAGTTCCGGCGACCCACCCGGAGGCGCGGCATTCGCTCAAGCCTCGGAAATAGACCAACTGTATGTCGAGGCCGCCGATCGAGGCGGCTTCGCGGAACATATCGGCTTGCAGCGCGCAGGCTGAATCCCAAGTCGGCTGTCGGCTCATGGTCGCATCGAGCGCAAACACCAGCCGGCCACGCTTGCCGTCCGTCGCGGTCCGGCCGAGCGATTTCACGCGTTCGAGAAACGCGTCAATTTCCGGCCGGGACGAGGCCGGCGCCGGGGTTTGCGGATCCTTGCTCATGATGGGAATTCTACACCGAAATCATGCCGCCCGCGCGAGTGGGCGGGCCACGCGCCAAGACATGGCGACGCGCATTACCGGATGCAATGGCCGGTGAGGCTTAGATGACGTCGTGGACCTGGAGCGGCTGGTCCATGACCGAATACCATTCGGCGCGGGCCGCGGCGCGTCGCTTGCCGTTTTCGGACATCGGCAGACGCAGCAAATTAAGCAACTGGATCACTTCCTCGCGCGCCGTCACATGCGACATGTTGGGACGCGTGCCCAGCGTCTCTTCGTCGAGGTCGTCGAGCGCGGTCAGGCCGCGCGGGAAGAATTCGCGATAGACCACGCGCTCGGCAAAGCCTTCGATGCTGCGGAAGCCCATGCGCTTCGACAATTCATTGATGCCCTCGCCCACCAGGCGCTTGTTGCGCGAACCGAGCGTGGCCAGACGATTGCGTACCACGACCCAGTCGGTCAGCTTGCCGTCGACGAGCCGGCGCTGGCGGCGCGCCTCGCGCACCATCTCGGCATAGTGGCTTTCGCCAGTCACCGCGAAATTAGTCGGATCGAGCGTAGCCAGCACATCGAAATCAACAAAGCTGTCGTTGAGCGGCGTAACAAGCGTGTCAGCCATCGAATGGGCAAGCCGCATCAGATAGGTGTCGTTGCCGGGGGTATCGACCACAACGACATCGTGCGTGTGCTCGATCTTGCTGATCGCGGCAGAAAAATTGTTGAATTCGGTTGCCTCGTTGGCTTCCATCGAGTTGCCTTCGCCGCGCGCAACGCAATAGTGCGTCGGCATTTCGAGTTTGATGCGCGCGCGCTCGGCCCAGGCGCGGCGGTTCTCGATGTAATGCGTGAAGCTTTGCTGGCGCGAGTCGAGATCGATCGTCGCAACGCGCTGTCCAGCCTTGAGTAAGGCGACCGCGATGTGAAGAGCGGTGGTAGATTTTCCGGAGCCGCCCTTTTCGTTGCCGAGCACCACGACGTGCGCAGACTGGGGACTCTCTTGGATCGACTGGACCAACATGACGCGTCCTTTGATG
>JAYTFS010000069.1:0-5119 GCA_043734185.1 Pseudolabrys sp.
GCAGAGATTTGTGGCTGCCCCCGCAACTGTCAGCGGCGAGCCCGCGTCCATACGGCCACTGGGAAACTGGGAAGGCCGGACGCAACTGAGCAACGACCCGCGAGCCAGGAAACCTGCCAGCGCAGTCACCCAACCGGTGGACGGGAGGTCCATACGGAGCGGTCTTTCGCAGCGGTGACGTCAATGCCGGTGCGATGGCCGTGAGAGCTCACCCTCCCACGACTTCGACAAGGCGAACGTCGCGCGCGCACCTGCCGTGTAGCGGTCACCTGTCCTTCGCATCGGGTTTGGTTTCACCCGATGCGCTCGCCTTGGTGCGAGCGCAAACGAAGGAATGTTGAGTCATGGGGCATCTATTTCGCGTAGCGGGGGTCGGGCTGATGTTTGCCAGCCTGACGGCCACCGCCGCACATACACAAGACAGAACCGTTGATCTGCCGACGATTGCCGTCAGCCCAACGACGATTCCAACGCCGACCGAACAGCTTGGAAGTTCGGTTACGGTCATCACCGCCGCTGACATCGAACGGGATCAGCGCCGCACGATTCCCGACATTCTGAATAACGTGCCGGGTCTCCATGTGGTGCAGACCGGCGGCCCGGGCGGACAGACCGCGATCTTCATGCGCGGCACCGGCTCGCAGCACGTCAAAGTGCTGCTCGACGGCATCGATATCAGCGATGCCAGCACGCCGAACGGCGCGATCGATCTGGCCCACCTGCTCGCCTCCGACATCGAACAGGTCGAAGTCTTGCGCGGTCCGCAAAGCGGCCTCTACGGCGCAAATGCGATTGGCGGCGTGATCTCGATCACGAGCAAGAAGGGCGAGGGGCCGCCGAAGGCGCGGGCCATCGTTGAAGGCGGCTCGATGGGCACCTTCAATCAGTCGGCGGCTGTGAGCGGCTCTCAGAAAAACTTCGACTACGCGTTTAACGTCGCGCATTTCCGCTCGACGGATATTCCCGTAACGCCTGCCTATATGATCCAGCCCGGCGGCCGCGCCAATCCAAATTCCTACGACAACATGACTTACTCGACCCGGCTCGGCGCCCAGGTCGCGGAAAATCTCAAGTTCAACTTCGTCGGACGCTATACCGACGCAAGGCTGCTCTACAACAACGACGATCTTAACTTTTCCCCCTTCGTGTCCTTCAACGATCAATCGACCTACACCAACCGGAATTTTTACGGACGGACCGAGGCGGTGTGGTCGGTGTTCGATGGCCGGCTTGTAAATACGTTTGGTGCGAGCCTGACAGACTACAAGCGGACCAATCAGGATCCCAACGGCACCCCGGAATCCAAATATGCCAGCACGCGCACCAAATTCGACTGGCGCGGCAATTTTGTTGTGGTGCCGGGGCAAACGCTGGTGATGGGCCTGGAACGTGAGGACGAAAAGGCCAGCAGCAGCTCTTTGGGAACATTTCCGCCTGTCGTCGTGTCCTACGATGCTAAATCCGGAAATCAGGCGGCCTATCTGGAACTGCAGTCGCAGTTCAGCAGCCGCCTGTTTCTCGTCAGCAACATCCGCATCGACGACAACGATCAGTTCGGCAATCACGTCACATGGCGTTTCGCGCCGGCTTTCATCGTGCCGGTGACCGAAACCAGGCTGAAGGCGAGCTATGGTACCGGCTTCAAGGCGCCGACGCTTTACGAACTCTACGGTGTCGGCGATTTCAACTACATCGGCAATCCGGCGCTTAAGCCGGAAACCAGCACCGGCTACGACTTCGGCTTCGAGCAGCCGATCGCGAACGGGCGCTTCAAATTTGGCGCCACCTATTTCCATAACGACATCACCAATCTGATCAACGGCGTGTTCGTGCCGGCCAACACCTATGTGAATATCGGACAGGCCGAGACATACGGTGTCGAGGCATTCGCGGAAGCCAAACTTACCGACCGTTTACGCGTGCGCGGCGACTACACGCGTACAATCGCCAAAGACTCGACCACGGGTCTGGATCTGGTGCGCCGGCCGCGCGACAAAGCAAGTGGATCGGTGGTTTGGAATGCCATCGACCCGCTCACGCTTTCGGCGAACGTTCTTTATGTCGGATCGTGGTTCGACTTTGACCGGCAGGGACTCGTGTTCGTAGCAGCACCGACGCCGAGCTATATGATCGTCAACGTTGCGGCCAACTACGTGGTGGACAAGCACGTCACCGTATTCGGCCGGATCGATAATCTCTTCAACCGGCAATACGAAAATCCAATCGGCTGGATGCAGCCCGGCTTCGCCGCCTATGCCGGGGTAAAATTCACCAGCAACTGACCGTCTACAGCGGCCGCCACTCGACCGGCATTAGCTCATAGCCGGTGCCGGCCTTGATCATGTGGCCGCAGGCCGGGAAGGGGAAATGAAACGCCTCGACCAGCATGCGGTCGGCCGCCGCGCGGTCGAGCATGGCGCGGCGCGTTTTCACCGCCAGCGGGCCGTCCATGTCGAAGATCGGCTGCCAATCCGGATGGCGTGCGAACAAATACGGATTGCGCACGGTATCGCTCATGACCAGCATCGACTGATTGCCGGAATGGAGGGCGAAGGCGGTATGGCCCGGCGTGTGGCCGAAGGCTGGAATTGAGACGATGCCGGCTGCTACTTCCGCACCCGGCTTGAATTGCCGCACCTCTTTGGCGATGTCGCCGAAAATACGCCGTGCATTGAGGAAATAGCCGTGCACCGACTTCGACGTGCCGGCCATGTTGGCGTCATTCATCCAGTAGACCCACTCCGGCTCCGGCACCCAGATTTCGGCATTGGCGAATACTTTTTCGCCATCCTTGGTCTTGATGCCATCGATGTGGTCGGGATGGAAATGCGAGATGAGAATGCTGTCGATTGCGCCGGGCGCGATGCCGGCGGCGGCGAGATTGGCGGGCAGTGTGCCGGCGGTGTCCGCGACCTGACCGCCTGTTCCTGTGTCGATCAAGACGAGTTTGGCGCCGGTGTTCACCAGCAGCGCGGTAAAAGAGATCGGCATGATTTTGGGCGGCAGGAAAACGTCGGCGAGCGCCCGATTCACGTCCTCGCCGCTGGCATTGCGCACGAACTTGTCGTCGATCGGCAGAAACCAGGTGCCGTCGTAAAGCGCAGTGAGTTGGTAATTGCCGAGCTTGTAGCGATAGACGCCTGGGCCTTGCGCGCTCGATAGCGGCGCAGTCGCCCTCGAGGGGCCGGCCAACGCCGCGCCGGCGGCGAGCGCAGTTCCAGTCAGAAACGAGCGGCGGGAAAGCGCAGCCATCGTCTAGTTCTGGTCGGCCTTGATGTTATTGTCCTTCACGACCTTGCCCCAGACTTTCATCTGATTCTCGACGAATTCGCGCAGGACCCGCGGGCCGCCGAGCGTGAGCGACACTTGCTGGGTCTCGGTCAGTTGCTTTGCGATGCGCTCTTCGCGGATGCAGGCGGCCATCTCGGTGCCGAGACGGTCGATGATCGGTTTCGGCGTGCCGGCCGGCGCGAAAATGCCCCACCACGCGTAAGCCTCGAAACCCGGAAAGCCGCTCTCGTCCACGGTCGGCACCGCGGGAAGAAACTGATTGCGGGTCTTTCCGGTCTGCGCGACGGCGCGCAGGCCGCCGGTATTGACCTGCGGCATCGACAGCGCCGTGCTGCCGACCAGAAGATCGACGTGGCCGCCGAGTGCGTCCGTCATCGCCGGCCCGCCGCCGCGATAGGGAACATGCACGAGCGTTACACCGGCGCGTTGCGCCAAAAGCGCCATCGCCAGATGGCCGACACTGCCGCTGCCGACCGAAGCGTAGCTGATGGTGCTGGGCTTTTCCTTGGCAGCTTTGATCACGTCGGCGAGCGTCTTGAACGGTTTTGCGCTTGCGGTCGCGATGAGATAAGGCGCGGTGCCGATCAGCAGCACTGGATCGAGGTCCTTGTCGCTGTCATAAGGCAGGCTCGGCAGCACAAACGGATTGGCGGCGTGGTTGTCGAACACCGCCAGCCACGTGTTGCCATCGGGTGGGGATTTCGCGACGTAGCCAGTGCCGACGCTGCCGGATGCGCCCGCGCGATTTTCGATGATGACGGTGGTGCCGAGGCGCTCCTGGAGCGGCGCCTGAACCAGCCGCATGATCGCATCGGTCGAGCCGCCCGGCGGATAGGCGACGACCATTTTTATATTGGAAGGCGGCCAGCCTGGAGTTTGCGCGCACGCCACATAGGGTGCAGCCAGCGGCGCGGTTATGGCGCCAAGCACGATTCCGCGTCGCGTGATTTTCATGGTTCCCTCCCAGGACGCTTTATTGTTATCGCCAGCATACAATCATCCCGCGCAACGCGCGACCCGCCTCGCTGGCCGTTCCGGCAAAGGGCGTTATGATCGTGGGGTCGCGGGCAGGGAGACGACGGATGAGAGGGCTGGCGCTTTTGGCTGTGGCGGCGCTCGCAATCGGCGGCTGCACCACCGACGTCGGTCCCAGTCCGGCCGAGTTGAAGGCGAACTGGGAGGCGCAGAACATCCCGCCGCAGGGCTACCGGCAGGATCTGATCGCCTATTTGCGCACGTATCTCAACGATCCCACCCGCATCCGCGATGCCGCTGTTTCAGCCCCGGCGCTCAAGGATTTCGGGCAGGGCCAGCGTTTCATGACCTGCGTGCGCTTCAACGCGCGAAAAAGCGACGGGACCTATGCCGGCTCGAAAGAAGGCGTCGCGGTTTACGTGTCGGGCAAGCTCGACCGTTTTTTCGATACGCCGGCAGCGGCGCGGGAGATTTGCAAGGACGCGGCTTATGCGCCGTTCCCGGAACTGGAAGCGCTGAAGCGTTAGGGCGTAAGTTCGCGCCCGGATAAAAACGCACACGAACACCGCCGTGCCAAATGCCGGCGGCATCAGGTTTAGTCAGAACGGCCGAAAGCAGCCTCGGGCTACGAGGTCACTTAACCTTGAGGTTCTCCGCGGATGTCTTTCCGCGGTTCTCGACGAGTTCGAACTGAACGGTCTGACCTTCGTTCAGAGTGCTAAGTCCGGCGCGTTCGACCGCCGAGATGTGCACGAACACATCCTTCCCGCCTTCTTGGGGCTGGATGAAGCCATAGCCCTTCGTCGGATTGAACCACTTTACGGTGCCCTGAGGCATGCTAGATCTCCGAAGT
>JAYTFS010000070.1:0-2654 GCA_043734185.1 Pseudolabrys sp.
GATCATGAAGGTGGCGTGCTTCTTCTCCCAGCACTCGCCGATGTTGGGGCAGCCGGCCTCCTCGCACACCGTGTGCAGGCCGTTCTCCCGCATGATCGCATGCGTCGCGGCATAACCCTTCGACACCGGCGCCTTGACGCGGATCCAGTCGGGCTTGCGCAGCACGGCGGAATCCGGCCGATGCGCCTTTTCCGGGTGTCGCGGCTTGCCCGAGATGTTGTCGAGAACGACCGTCATGATGTCCCATACTTACGAAGGCGGACCCCCGCCCGCAACTGGGCCCTTGGGATCATGTCCGATTCTGCGCCCTATGCGCCCTAGTTTCCGCCGATCGCTCTGCCGTCGCGGAAGGTCATGAACCTTGGATAATATACGCCGCCGGTCTTATCCTCGCGCGAGGGATAGATCGTCATCTTGATCTGGTCGCCGGGTTTGAGAGATTTGCTCGACCATCCTTCGCGCGCCAGTGAGGCCGGGCTTGGGCCTTCGAGCTTCCAAATAGCGGTGCGACCGTCCTCCCCCTTCGCCCGCACAATGATGAAGGTGTGCGGATTGGTATACTTAAATTCGAGCACCGTGCCTTCGAGCAGGGTTGGCTGATCCTCGTACATCGAAAAAGAGTGATGGGCCAGCAAGGCGCCGCGGGACATCAGAAGCGCCGCGCCAACCAGAAAAGCAGATACAATTTCACGCACGCAAAGCGCTCTGCAGTTATGCCAGCGTGGATGCTAAGCGACGCTCGGGTCTGGATCAACGCCCATTGCGGCACTTCCCGAGCTGCATGTGCGTTTCAACGAGACGCGAGGCAAGGTGATCTTGGGCTGATCAAAAAGGCCACTGTTGAGGGACATTGGAAGGCAGGTGGGATAACAATAGCTGCGCCTCATGGAGCAAATATGCGCCTAGGAATCCTCGATCCGGCCGCGATGGTTCAGCGCGCACTCGAATACGCAACCACGAATCTTACGATTGAGCGGCTGCTGATCCAGTTCGGTATCGACCCGAACAATGTCACCTACGAGGCGATATTCAATCGCCTGCTGGACATCGCGCTTGGCAATATCACATTCGCGAATGTGCTGGCTTTGGTCGGCGGGATATTCCTGGTCTCGACATTCGTGGTTCGCACCATCGTACGGATGCGTGTCCTTTGCATCATCAGCATTGTCTTTTTTCTCGGGTCTGCCGCGTTGTCTGGCTCGATCCCAAAATTCTTCATGTATTTCCTGGCGCTTCCGGCCAATGTCGTGCGTCTCGTTCAGATACGGAACCTGGTGAAAAAGGCCCGAAGTTCGGCGCAGGGCACGCTGTCCTTGGATTGGCTTCGGCCATTCATGACTCCCCGCAATTACCGAAAGGGGGACGTGCTGTTTCGCAAGGGCGATGCCGCCACGGAAATGTTTTTGACGGTGACGGGAAAATTCCTGGTGACCGAAATCGGCATCGAAATACCGCCGGAACGTATCTTGGGCGAACTTGGCTTTCTTTCGCCGAAAAACCACCGGACGCAGTCGGTCGAGTGCATCGAAGATGGTGAAGTGCTGACAGTTTCCTACGAAAGGCTGCAGGAAATCTATCAGCAAAATCCGGAGTTCGGATACTATTTTCTTCGCCTCACGAGCGATCGCCTTCTCCAGAATCTTGCTCGTCTTGAAAAGCTCACCGCGGAGAGCAAGGCCGAACTCGCGGCCGCCAACGCGGCAAACGGCGGGAACCTGCCTGGCTCAAATCAGGCAAGCAACACGAGCCCCAGCGAAAGCGAGAAGCCGAAGGCCCCCGCACCGACGTTTAAGGCCGCATGGGCGGCCGGGGTGGGCGCATATCTGCGGCCGAAATCGTTTGCCGCAATGCGCCGTACGGCGTCAGCAGACAACGTGATCGAACTGGCGCCGGCCTCATCCGCCGACGCCGAGGCGGCGCGGCAGCGCACGCGGGCGCTCGCTATCGTCGAGCGCCACGCGAATTATTCGGCCGCCAGCGGATTCATACCGGTGCCCATCGTAAACGCGGCGGTCATCACGGCCGTCATGGTGCGCCTGGTAAGAGAACTGCACGACCTCTACGGCGTGCCCTTCGAGCGCAGCCGCGCCAAGAGCGTTGCGATCGGATTGACCGGCGGCGTCTTGCCCACACGGCTCGCGACACTCACGACCTCGACGGTGGCCTTATTCGTGCCGGGCTACAATTTGATCGGGCTTGCGGTCTCTTCAGTGACCGCGTCGGCCTATGCCCGCCGAGTTGGCCGGATGCTCATCGACGATTTCGAGCGTGAGGCGGCTTTGGAGCGTCAGCGAGCCACTTGGAGGCGTGCCGGACGTTGGCGGACTGTTTGGCCCCTCCGTTTGGTCAGAAAAAATCGAGCAAGCAGCCGGTTTACTTCGGCGCCATAATTCCTGCGCTCGCAAATAGGGCCTTCGATTCCGCAGTTCCGAGAAAACGGACAAAAGTCAGGCCGCATTCGGATTTTGATGCGGGCTCCGCGGCATAGCTCGTGTAGTTTTGGATGTCGGCCGGCAGCGGGCCGACCAGTTGCAGACCTCTGCCGTGCCAGTTCAGAATTTGGACCACAGGCATGAAGCCGATCTCCTTGCCTGTGCCCTTGATCAAAGGCTCGATCATGTCCGTGCCGGTGTACCGCTTCGTTTTCGCCTGAA
>JAYTFS010000071.1:0-30309 GCA_043734185.1 Pseudolabrys sp.
GGGCCCTCGCACGGTGATGGTGACAAGACCGCGCGGGCGGTCAATCTCGGCATCGACGTAAGAATAGGAAATGCGGTCGGATTCTATTTTGCGCGCGAGCCGCGTGAGCGAAATCCCCTTGCCGTCTTTCGGCCGGTCGGAGCGGCCGGCAATTTCGTGCGCGCGGGCGGCAACGGTGTCCTTCCATTTCGAATTGGGCACCACTTCATCCACCAGCCGCCATTCGACGGCCTTCGTCCCGCGCATACCTTCCTCGATGGAGCAGAACACATCGGCGCGGTCGCGGCGCACCTTGCGCTTGTCGGTGACGCGCGTGAGCCCGCCAGTGCCCGGCAGCACTGCGAGTAGCGGCGTTTCCGGCAGCGCCACCGCCGAGCGGCGGTCATCCACCAGCATGATGTGATCGGCGGCCAGCGCCAACTCGTAGCCACCGCCTGCGGCATTGCCGTTGATGGCGCAAATGTAAATCTGCTGGGAATTCTCGGAAGCGTCTTCGATCGCAAACCGCGTCTCATTGGTGAACTTGCAAAAGTTCACCTTGTGGCCGTGGGTTGCCTTGGCCAGCATGCGGATATTGGCGCCGGCGCAAAAAACATTGTCCTTGCCGGACTTGATGACGACGCAGCGCACCTGCGGATGCTCGAAACGCAGCCGCTGCACGGCATCATAAAGCTCGATGTCGACGCCGAGATCGTAGGAATTGAGCTTGAGCTCATAGCCTTCGGCGAGCCCACCGGCCGGGTCGACGTCCATGATCAGGTAAGCGACGTCGCCATCGTGCTCGATCCGCCAATGGCGGTAGCGCGCGGGTTCGGTCTGGAAATCGATTGCTGTCATGGTTTGCCTTGGATGAGCGGGACAGAAATCCCAAACTCTTCTCGCGATATGCATTATTTTGCATATCAATAACATCGCAAATCGTCACTCGCAATGCCATTTGCACCGGAATGTCAAAGATCGTCCCTTGTTTGGCATTATAATGCATGTTACCGTCGATATATGAAATCTGCCAACGTCAAAACTTCTTTGATGAAAATGGATCCCGGCCGCGACGCGGACGCCTATCTACGCCGACTGGGCGACCGCGTTCGCGTGCTGCGCAATCAACGCGGCATGACCCGCAAGGCCTTGGCCCAACATGCGAAAGTCTCAGAAAGATACCTGGCACAACTAGAGGCCGGCCAGGGCAATATCTCGATCGTGCTGTTGCGGCGCATTGCCCGCGCCATCGGCCTCCCGGTCACACAGCTTGTGCAGGACGGCACCGAACCGCCACTCGATCTGGTGTTGCTGACGCAGTTTCTCGAGCGGCTGCCGCAAGACATGCTCGTAGAAGCCCGCAAGCTCGTGACAGAGCATTTCTCTTCGCCGTCCGAGGATGTACGGAGGAGACGCATCGCGCTGATCGGCCTGCGCGGCGGCGGCAAGTCAACACTCGGGCAATTGCTGGCAGACAAGCTCGGCGTACCGTTCATCGAGCTCGACCGCGAGATCGAACGGCGCAGCGGCGCGACGTTGAGCGAGATCTTCGACATGTTCGGCCAGGAGACCTTCCGCCGCGCCGAACGCGACACGCTCGACGACGTGCTGCGGCAACATCCGACGTTCGTCATCGCCACCAGCGGCAGCATCGTCACCGAACCGGGCACGCTCGAACTGCTGCTGTCGTCCTGCTTCACGGTCTGGGTTCGCGCCGATCCTGAAGAACACATGAAGCGCGTCATGGCGCAAGGCGACATGCGGCCGATGGCTAATAGCGCCCGCGCCATGGACGACCTGATCTCCATTCTCAAGAGTCGCGAGCCGCTTTACGCCAGGGCCGAAGTGGCGTTGACCACCAGCGGTCAAACACCTGAACAGAATTTGGCAGAGCTATTGCGCATCGCCGCAATTCCCGATAGTCGCATCACGCGCCGGTCGGCGTAAAAATATCACTGAGAGTTCGAGGATTAAATATGAGCGAAACGATCAAGACCGACGTATTGATAATTGGCGCGGGGCCGGTCGGCCTGTTCGCGGTTTTCCAGCTTGGCCTGCTCGACATCAAGGCGCACCTGGTCGACATCCTCGACAAGATCGGCGGGCAATGCGCGGAGCTTTATCCTGAAAAGCCGATCTACGACATTCCAGGAATTCCCTACATCACCGGTCAAGGCCTGACCGCAGCGCTGATGGCGCAAATCAAGCCGTTCAATCCGACCTTCCATCTCGGCGAAATGGTGGTCAAGATCCAGAATATCGGCGATCCGCTTTTTCGCGTGACCACCGACGCCGGCAAGGTGTTCGAGTGCAAGGCGATCGTGATTGCCGCCGGTGGCGGTTCGTTCCAGCCCAAGCGTCCGCCCATCGCCGGAATCGAGCCCTATGAAGGCAAGTCGGTGCACTATGCCGTACGTAAAATGGATGTTTTTCGCGACAAGCGGATACTGATCGTCGGCGGCGGCGATAGCGCGCTCGATTGGACGCTCAATCTGCAGCCGCTCGCCAAGCGGCTGACTTTGGTGCACCGGCGTGACGAATTCCGCGGCGCACCGGCGAGCGTCAGCAAGATGCGCGCGCTGGTCGAAGCGGGGAGTATGGACTTGCGGATCGGTCAGGTCACGGTACTGGAAGGCGGCGACGGCCAACTCAAGGCCGCCAGCATCAAGGGCGGCGACGGCGCGGTCACGCGCGTCGAGGTAGACGCCATGCTGCCGTTCTTCGGCCTCACCATGAAATTAGGTCCGGTGGCGGATTGGGGTATCGCGATGGAGGATGAACTAATCACGGTCGACACCGGCACGTTCGAGACCAGCAAGCCGGGTCTGTTTGCGATCGGCGATATCAACACCTATGCGGGCAAGCTCAAGCTGATCCTGTCGGGCTTCCATGAGGCCGCTTTGATGGCCCAGCGGGCGCACCACTATGTGCATCCGGAAAAGCGGCTGGTGTTCCAGTACACCACCTCTTCAACCAGCCTGCAAAAGAAGCTCGGGGTTGCGTAATCCTTCATGCCGACGATTACGTTCATCGAGCATGACGGCACGGTCCATAAGGTCGAGGCCGAGATCGGCTCGACCGTGATGGAAACGGGGTTGGCCAACAACGTGGCCAGCATCGTCGCAGAATGCGGCGGCTCCTGCACCTGCGCGACCTGCCTTGTGCATGTAGATGAGGCATGGAGCCCGATCGTGGGGCCGCCTTCTGCCGAAGAGGAAGAAATGCTCGATAGCGCTTTCGAGGTGAAGCCGACATCGCGGCTGTCCTGCCAGATCAAGGTAACGCAGGAGCTTGACGGCCTGATCGTGCGCACGCCGGCCTATCAGGGACGCTAGGCGTCACTCAGCGGGTACGGCGTCGGGTGCCGAGCCGGCCCCGGCATCCTTGCGCGCAGCCGAATAGAACGAGGCATTCTGTTCGCCGCGCAATGCTTCGCGCGTGAATTCGATGAGATGGTAGGCAACAAAGCTGATGCCGAAGACGGCTTCGATCTTGCCGCGCTTGATCGCATGACGGATGGCGCGCCAGAACGGCCGACGATAATCAGCCAGGATGCCGATATAGAAAATAATCCGGAAAGCCATCACCGCCGCGCCTGAAAGATTCGACCAGGTGAGCTTGCCTTTGGCTGGCGGCGTGAACCGGTTGGCAAACGTGGCGTCGACCTGGTGCTGGAAGCGGGCAAACAGCAGCTCCGGGTCGTTGGCATAGGCGATTGAGCGGCGCCACGTCGCCACGACCTCGTCATAGGGCCGCAGGAAATCCACATTGCTTTCGCGGCGATCGTCGATGACGAGACGGCCAGCTTTCTCGAGCCGGTCCCATAGCGGCGTCTTCGGCAGCGCCTGCAGCAGATTGATGGTCAGCATCGGGATCTGCGACAATTCGATGAAATCCTTGAGCCGCTTTTCGGTATCATCGGAATCGGTGTCGAGCCCAAGGATGATGCCCGACGTGACCTCGATGCCGTAATCGTTGAGCGTCTTGATCGACTGCAGCATGGGCACCGCGTTATTCTGCTGCTTGCGCATCGCGTCGAGAGCTTCGGCTTCCGGCGTTTCGATGCCGACAAACATGCCGAGGAATTGAGCATCGCGCATGAGCGAGAGGATTTCCGTCTGCTTGGCGATGTTGAGCGTCGCTTCGCAGGCAAACAGCATCGGGTAGTCATGATCCTTCTGCCACTGGACCAGGTGCGGCAGCATGTCGCGCGCGGCTTTGCGATTGCCGATGAAATTATCGTCGACGAAATAGACCGACGTCGGATGGCCCTTCTGGCTACACATGGCGTCCAGCTCGGCGGTGATCTGCTGCGGCGTCTTCAGGCGCGGCTGGCGGCCATACAGACCGGGTATGTCGCAGAACTCACATTGATAGGGGCAGCCGCTGGAAAATTGCAGCGTGCACATCAAGTAGCTCTTGAGCGGGATCAGATCGTAAGCCGGAATCGGAAAATCGGAAAGCGGCACGCGATCCTTGTTCTCGAACCGGACCTGCGCCGATGTCGGAGCCAGGCTTTCGTCGAGTTGCGCGATCAGCCGGTCGGTGCCGTTGCCGAGTTCGCCCAGATGCAGATAGTCGATCTCCGGATACATTTCCGGCGCGGACGATACCGAAGGTCCGCCGAGCACCGTGATCTTGCCGGCCGCCTTGGCGCGCCCATGAATGTCGCGGATCTGCGGCGCCTGGATATGCATGCCGCTGATCATCACGACGTCAGCCCAGGCCATCTCGGCGTCGGTCGCGCGCGTAATATTCTCGTCAACGATGCGAACGTCCCATGCCTCCGGCATGTAGGCGGCGATCACCAGCAGGCCCTGCGGCGGCATGAAGGCCTTGACACCCCGCATTAGCCGGTAGGCGTGCTGGAACGTGCCGAAGGACGGCGTGTAGCGCGGGAAAACGCAGAGAACCCGGCGTTGGGTTTTAGGTACTATCGAGCAGCGCAACTCGGCCTCGCATTCTCTTGGCAACTCCTATGGTCGCCGCCTATTGGCCGCAAGGCAAGAGGCGGCAGACACATTTCAGCCATGCCGTCGCCAGACACAATTTGGTCTTAGGCAGATTGTTCCGGGCTATCGTAGCCGGCCCTCGAACACGGCCCGGCACGGCTCGCTCAGCCGGCTCATATTGCGCTCAAGGCAGTCCGTAATTGGCGCCCGGCGCGGGATAAAGGCGCTGCACAGCCGGAATACATCGGGCTTGCAGGCCTGACGCTGCGCATAGGTCTCCTGAATGTCCGTTGCAGCTTGAAGCGCGCCACAACCCGCCAGAAGCAGGCCCACGGTTATAACCGTTCGCAAGCCAAATGAAATCGCTGTTACGTACTTGGTCGCCAATTGCAATTCTCCACCTTATGTTCGGGAAGCTCTTAACCCGGCAACGTCTCACCCGCAAATAAGCTCCGGTGGCCGATTCAGCGGAGATTCTGGCCAAATGGTGGCGAATCCCGCGCTGGGCCACATGGCATTTGCCTTCGACTCCGCCTATCAATACGCGCGCAAACGGCAGCGGTCAGGTGAAGACCGCAATATGGTGAACGTGAACGGCGTAAGATGACGAATGCTTCGGAATTCCGGTCCGACAAGACCCACCGCGACGAGAATTTTCCGGTTGCGTCGTGGCTCATCCAGCCGCGCCACCGTGCCTTGATCCTCGCCTTCTACGAATTCGTCCGCAGCGCCGACGATATCGCCGACCATGCCTCGCTTTCGCCACAGGAAAAGATCGACCTGCTCGACCGCATGGAAGCGGACCTGCTCGGCGGCAGCGACGAAAGTCCGCAGGCGGTGACCTTGCGCCACACGCTCGATGAGCGCGGAATGTCGCCGCATCATGCCCAGGACCTACTCAAGGCGTTCCGCCTCGACGCCACCAAGAAACGCTATCGCGACTGGGACGACCTGATTGGGTACTGCACCTACTCCGCGATGCCGGTCGGCCGTTTCGTGCTCGACGTGCATGGCGAGAGCCGCGATACTTGGCCAGCCTCGGACGCCATCTGCGCGGCGTTGCAGATCAACAATCACTTGCAGGATTGCGCCAAGGACTACCGCAACCTCGATCGCGTTTATGTGCCGCTGGATGCGCTGGCCGCTTCGGGCGCCAGTGTCGAAGCCCTCGCCGCGCCCAACGCGTCGCCGGAATTGCGGCGCTGCCTCGCCGCCCTCGCCGAGCGCACCGAGCTGCTGCTGCGGCAGGGCGATGCGCTGCCGGTCATGGTCAAGGATTTTCGGCTCGGTCTCGAACTATCGGTCATTCAGGAGCTGGCGCGCCACATCACCCACATCCTCGCCAAACATGACCCGCTGAGCGAGCGCGTGCATGTCGGCAAGCTAGGCGCCGTTGGGATCGGCCTGTTCGCCGTCGCCAAGGCCACCGCCCAGCGGATCGTCCAGTGAGCAGCGTGGCCGACCAAGACACATCGAACGCAGGCCAGCGCGCGAGCGGTAGCTCGTTCTATGCCGCCATGCGCATTATGCCGAAGGCACAGCGCGAGGCGATGTTCGAGATCTACTCGTTCTGCCGCCTGGTCGATGACATTGCCGATGACGGCGGACCCAAAGACCTTCGCCTCGAACAATTGCAGCGCTGGCGCACAGATATCGCTGCGCTCTACGCCGGCACGGCGCCACCGCACCTGCGGGGACTGGCGCAGATCGTGCACGAATTCAATCTGCAACGCGAAGACTTCCTCGCCGTCATCGATGGCATGGAAATGGACGTCGTTGCCGATATCCGCGCGCCCGACTTCGCCACCCTCGACCTTTATTGCGACCGCGTCGCCAGTGCGGTCGGAAGGTTGAGCGTTCGTGTGTTCGGCATGGAGAAGGAAGCGGGCCTCGCGCTCGCACATCATCTCGGGCGCGCGCTTCAGCTCACCAACATCCTGCGCGACATCGACGAGGACGGCGCCATTGGCCGCCTCTATCTGCCAAAAGAAGCGCTGGTGGATGCGGGTATCCACAGCGGCGATCCTGCGACGGTGCTGGCAAGTCCTGCAATCGGCAAAGTCTGCACGCCGGTCGTGGCGCGCGCGGAAAGCCACTTTGCGCAAGCCGAGGCCATCATGGCGCGCAGCCCGCGCCGCGCCGTGAAGACGCCGCGCATCATGGCCGCCGCCTACCGCATCTACCTCGACCGGATGATCGCGCGCGGATGGCAGGCGCCGCGCGAGCGCGTACGACTGCGCCGCTGGCAATTCCTCTGGATACTTCTTCGCTACGCGATCGTGTGATGTCCCGCTCGATCCACATCATAGGCGGCGGGCTCGCCGGTCTTGCCAGCGCCGTGCGGCTGACCGCGCAGGGTGAGCGGGTGACCGTCTATGAGGCAACCAACCAGGCGGGCGGGCGCTGCCGGTCTTACCTCGATCCGGCGCTCGGGATCGTGATCGACAACGGCAATCATCTTCTTCTATCCGGCAACAAAGCGGCGCTTGGCTACCTCGACACAATCGGTTCGCGCGATCATCTGTTCGGGCCTGCGACCGCGACTTTTCCGTTTATCGATTTGGCGAGTGGCGAGCGCTGGACCATCCGCGCCAATGACGGCCGCATTCCCTGGTGGATATTGGATAGCAATCGCCGCGTGCCGGGCACAAACATCAGCGACTATCTGTTGCTGCTGCGACTTTTGCGCGCAGCACCCGGCGCGGCCATCGGCGACGTGCTGGATTGCAAAGGGCCACTCTACGACAGATTGCTTGGACCGTTTCTTCTGGCCGCACTGAACACCGCGCCGCCGGAAAGTTCTGCTGAACTCGCGGCAGCCGTAATCCGCGAGACGCTTGTGGCAGGCGGGCGCAGTTATCACCCGCTATTCGCGCGCGAGGGATTGTCGGCGGTGCTCATCGATCCGGCGCTGCGCTACATTGAGGCGAACGGCGGCAAGGTCGCTTTCGGCCAGCGCCTGCGCGCATTCACTTCCGGCGCGGGCCTTCTCACCGGGCTCGACTTCGGCGACGTCTCGGTGCCGCTGTCACCCGGCGATGCCGTCGTCCTGGCGGCGCCGCCTGTGGTGGCGGCATCTCTCATGCCGGGCCTGTCCACGCCGACCGAGTTCCGCGCCATCGTCAACGCCCATTTCAAGCTTGCGCCGCCCCCAGGCCTCGCGCCGATGACCGGCGTCATCAACGGCATGGTCGAATGGCTGTTCGTGTTTCCCGACCGACTGTCCGTCACGATCAGCGGCGCCAACCGGCTGATCGATACGCCGCGCGAAGAACTGGCGGCACAGATCTGGAAGGAAGTAGCTGTAATTGCTGGTATTTCCGGCCCCTTGGTAGCGCCTGTGCCGCCGTGGCAGATCGTGCGGGAACGACGGGCCACCTTCGCCGCCCTTACCAGCGAGAATGCCAAGCGGCCGGGCCCACAGACGGATTGGAGCAATCTTTTCCTCGCCGGCGATTGGACGGCGACGGGCTTGCCGGCGACGATTGAGGGAGCGATACGCTCCGGCAACCGGGCAGCCGAACTGATCAGTAAAGCGACGTAAGCGAAAGAGACGATGTCCGACACTTTGAATCAGATCAGCGGCGACATGCCGAAGACCGCGCGTCCGGCGCTGGAGCGCGCCATCAAGGATGCCACCGGCGCTATCCTCGTGCGCCAGCGCCACGACGGCCATTGGGTGTTCGAGCTTGAAACCGACGCCACCATTCCGGCCGAATACGTTCTGCTGCGGCACTATCTCGCCGAGCCGGTGAACGCCGCGCTGGAAGCCAAGATTGCGGTCTACCTGCGCCGCATCCAGGGCGCGCATGGCGGGTGGCCTCTGTTCCACGAAGGCGACTTCGACATGAGCGCCAGTGTGAAAGCCTACTTCGCGCTCAAGATGATCGGCGACGACATCCAGGCCCCGCACATGCGGCGCGCGCGCGAAGCCATCCTGTCGCGTGGCGGCGCGGCCAAGAGCAACGTCTTCACCCGCGTCATGCTGGCGCTGTTCGGCTTTTTGGACTGGCGTGCGGTGCCGGTGATGCCGATCGAAATCATGCTGCTGCCGATGTGGTTTCCGTTCCACCTCGCGAAAATATCTTACTGGGCGCGCACGGTGATCGTGCCACTGCTGGTCCTGCGAAGCCTCAAGCCGAAGGCGCGCAATCCAAAACAAATCCGTATTGACGAATTATTTCTTGAGCCGCCACAGACCGTGGGGTCTCCCGCCAAGGCACCGCATCAGAAATGGTTCTGGTTTCTGCTGTTCCGCGCCATCGACACCGTGCTGCGCCTCATCGAACACTTTTTCCCGAAAAAGACACGGCAGCGCGCCATCGACCGCGCGGTCGCCTTCGTCACCGAACGCCTCAACGGCGAAGACGGACTCGGCGCGATTTTTCCCGCCATGGCTAATTCGGTCATGATGTACGACGCGCTCGGCTACGGGCGCAATTATCCGGACTATGTCACGGCACGCGGCTCGCTCGAGAAGCTGCTGGTCGTGAAGGACGGCGAAGCCTATTGCCAGCCCTGCGTGTCGCCGGTCTGGGATACCTCGCTGGTGTGCCACGCGCTGCTCGAAGTCGGCAGCAAGCCCGCGGTCGACGCCGCCGTTGCCGGATTGCAATGGCTGCAGCCGCTGCAGGTGCTTGACGTTGCCGGCGATTGGATCGTGCGACGGCCCGACGTGCGTCCCGGCGGCTGGGCCTTCCAATACAACAACGCCTATTACCCGGACCTCGACGACACCGCCGTGGTGGTGATGGCGATGGACCGCGCGCAGGGCGTTCTCGGCGACAAGCAATTCCAGCCGGCGATCGACCGCGGCCGTGAATGGGTCGCCGGCCTGCAAAGCCGCGGCGGCGGCTGGGGCGCCTTCGACGCCGACAACGATTATTACTACCTCAACAATATCCCGTTCTCCGATCACGGCGCGCTGCTCGATCCGCCGACCGAGGACGTGACCGGCCGCTGCTCGTCGATGCTGGCGCAACTGGGCGAGCGCCCGGAGACAAGTCCAGCCCTGCGAGATGCCGTCGGCTATATGCGCCGCACCCAACTCGCCGAAGGCAGCTGGTACGGCCGCTGGGGCATGAACTACATCTACGGCACCTGGTCGGTGCTATGCAGCCTCAACGTCATGGGCATCGACCGCACCGACCCCATGATGCGCAAAGCGGTCGACTGGCTTTTGTCCGTCCAGAATGCCGATGGCGGCTGGGGCGAGGACGGGTCAAGCTACAAGCTTGACTACCATGGCTATGAATCCGCTCCCAGCACCGCCTCACAAACCGCCTGGGCGCTGATCGGCCTGATGGCGGCGGGCGCCTCCCGCAGCCCTGCGGTTGCACGCGGCATTGATTTCCTCCTGCGCACGCAGAAACCTGACGGCTTGTGGGAGGAAAAGCGTTTTACAGCGACCGGATTCCCGCGCGTTTTCATGTTGCGCTACCACGGCTATGGCAAATTCTTCCCGCTGTGGGCGCTGGCGCGTTACAGAAATGTGATGGACGGCCAGCCGATTAAATTCGGCATGTGAAGCCGCAAAATAACTACCGGTTGGGTGTCGTGGTTTTCAGGCCGGGGTTTTTCGGGCCGTTGCCGCCATTCATCCGCTTGTTGTCCGGGGGCGTGGACAGATATTGCACGATTGCCGGCGGGATCTCGTTCATGGGCAGCGCATCGTCGGGCAGGCGTTTCCATATCTGGTCCTGGCCGAACAGATCGATGCCGAGAAACCCGCGCACGGTCAGAAGTTTCCCGTCCGGGCTCACTTTCATTTTGGCCTGATAAACCGAGCCGTTGCGCGGATCGGTGATGGTGCCTTTGTCGTAGTTGAGGCCGTTGCGCTTCATGCCCTTGACGAGGACAAGGCCGAGCACCGGCTGGTTCTTCTGGTCTCCGGCGCAGCCATTGCAGATCGGGTTCGGCGGATCGCGCGGCCGGATAAACATCTTGACGACGGCGCCCTCGTAGACCCCGTCACGCTCGAAAAACAGGAACCAGCTGTGACCATAGTCATCCAGCTGCTCCCACAGACCGGCTGCGGTGGGTTCGGCGGCGCGGAGCGGGCCGCAATATGAAAGCGCGACCACAAGACTGGCACCGACAATCGTCAAAACTTTCAAACGCATGATGCAGTACCTGTGATGCCGCATCCGTGCGGCATTTTAATGGTCGTTATAAATCACCAATATTACGCTTCGACATTGCATAAACCGTGCCGTCACACGCCTTTGCTTTTCAGCAGGGCGCGGCAACGCGAACTCAGTTTCTCGCGGCGCTGACTCAGCAGGCAGCCGGCGATCTCGCCCCGCTCTTTGTTATGACAGAACCTGCGGACGTCGCCGCGGCAGGCGGCCTCCTCGTCGGATTTGCTTTGCGCCAGGACTGTTGAAGAACCGGAGATCAACAAGGCCAGCAGCAAGAAAATGCGAATAACCATGATCAGTTCCCTTCTGAAATCACCGCCAGTGACCGACGGTCTTGTTCATTGCAACCCCCGCGTGTTTGGCAGGATTTTGCGAGGCTTGGCGGCGCGGGGCCTCGGCACGCGGGGCTTTGGCGGGGGCGCCTGCTTGGCGACGCGAGACTTCCCATTTCCGTTTCCGTTTCCACTGCCACTGCCACTGCCGTTACCGGGCTTGTTATTGGCAATTTTGGCGCTGGGCACTTCTTCCTCGCGGGGCTTGCCCATGAGAACGGGTTGGAACAAGACCGCCGCGGCGAGCGTGCTCATCAACGACAGCGCCAGTAATTTGCCCATGCTCGCCGTGCCGGGATGATTGGAAAACCACAGGCTGCCGAACGCCGTGGCCGTCGTCAGCGCACTGAAGAACACGGCGCGCGTTAGCGCAGTCTGCAACAGGTTCGTCTGCCCTTCGCGCCAGGCCATGATGTAATAGATCTTGAACGCGACGCCGACGCCGAGCAGCAAGGGCAAGGCGATGATGTTGGCGAAGTTGAGCGGCAGCCCGATCAGCACGCAGATTTCAAGCGTGACGACACCGGCCAGCACCAACGGAATGATGGTCAGCAGCACATCGCCGATCCGCCTCAGCACCACCCACAACAGGATTGCAATCGAGAGCAGCGCCCAGAGGCCCGCCTGGATAAAGGCGCGCGTGATCGTATTGCCCGCCTCCACGATCGAGATCGGCCCCTGAATGGCGTTCGGCGCGACGGCAAGGACGGCACGCGCGAACTCGCGCATGACTTCGTTGTCGCGCGGATTGCCCGACGGCGAAATTTCCGCGCGGGCGCGGCCGTCCTGGGTCAGCCAGCCGTGAACCAGTTCGGGCGGCAATATCTCCTGCGTCACCAATTGCGGTTGCAGCGACAAACGCAAGCCGTCCAGTGCGGTCTTTAAGGGCGGGATGAAGGCTGCGGCTGCCTTGTCGCGCATGGTCTTGTCGGCCTTGGCGACTTTTGTAAGCAGCGCCGCCAGCCGTTTTGACGCAATAGCGCCGGCGCCGGTCTGGCTCCCGGTCGCTTCGATAAGCCGCTCGGCGCCCTCGTCGAGCGCTTCGACATTTTCCTCGTCAGTCGGCGGCTCCTGCAAGTTCTTGGGATCGAAGGCCCCGCTCAATGCCTTTGCCGCGTTTCGAATGATCGGCAGCTTTTCCTGCTGACGCGTCGGGATGAAGCTCGTCAGGGTCACGACACGAGAGACCTCGGGTATCTTCGACAATCGCACCGCCGCGGCGTTGGCCTCCTTGAGCGATGGCGTCATCAACTGGATGGCGTCGGTATTGGCGTCCGGGTCCTTGCTGAGCTCAAGATACGTGGCGATTGATTCCGCTTCCGGGCTGCGCAGATTGATCGGGTTGAAATCGAAGTGCAGCCAATAGAGCAGCGGCAGACCCGCGATCACGACCAACGCGGTGCCCGCAATGATCGGGATGCGCTGGCGCTCCAGAAATGCATCGACCGGCGCCAGCGCGGAAAAGCCGAGCTCGTGCGGCTCGCCCGGCGGATTGAGGAGCCGGATCAGCGCCGGCAGGACCGTGATGCTGGTGACAAACGCGATCAACATGCCGAAACCGGCGATCAGGCCGAGCTCGGATACGCCGCGGTAATCGGTGGGCAGGAACGAGAGAAATCCGGCGGCGGTTGCGCCGGCGGCGAGCGTCAGCGGCGATCCGACCGCGCTGCCGGCATGCAGGACGGCGGTGTTGATGCCGCCACGCTCGTGGCGCTCGGCACGGTAACGCACGGCGTATTGGATTCCGAAGTCGACGCCGATGCCGACAAACAGCACGGCGAAATAGACCGATATCAGATTGAGCGCACCGACCATCATCAGGCCCAGCGCAGCGGTCATGGCCAGTCCGATGAATAGATTGATGAACACCGCGACAATGAGGCGTCCCGAGCGCAGCGCGAACCAAAGAATGATCAGCACGATCACGACGGTAATGATGCCGTTGAGCAGCGCGCCTTCCTTGATGGTGGCAAGTTCCTCATCCTCCATCGCGACCGGGCCGGTCAGCCGCACCGTCGCCTGGTATTTCGGCGCGATCTCTGCCGCCGCCGCACGGATAGCCGTACTCGCGGCGTGGCCTGCTTCGATGGTGCTGAAGTCGAGCACGGGACGCACTTCGATAATGCCCCGCAACTCTTTGGGCTCCGCCGGCTTGCCCTTGGCCAGCACGCGCCAGGAGAAGTTCGCGGGCCGTCCCGCGATCACATTGTCCAGCGTGTCGGAGGCCGCGTTGAATACGCGCGCGAAGTCATCCAGCTTGGTGCCTTGGGTCTTGAGACTGAGCAGCGCGTCCTCGACGCCAGCGATAAGTCCGCGCAGACTCAGATCGGTCGCCAGATCTCGGATCAACGGCTCCGCTCTGACCAGCGGCCCCATGCTGTTCCTGAGCTCTTCCGTCGACTGGAACATGAGGCCGTTGCGGGCGAAGTATTCGCCGCCGCCGGCCTGCGTCACACCGCGGAATTTGTCCTTCTTCTGCTCCAGCACCTTGGTCAGCGCGGCCGTCGCCTCGGTAGTCAACTCAGGCGTCGGCGCCTCCACCACCACCACGATCAGTTCAAAACGGCGAAACGCCTGCTCCAGGGCAAGTTCGCGCTTGCGCCAGTCGAGATCGGGCGACAGCAACGTGCCGATGTCCGAGTTGATGGCAAAATGGCGCGCCGAATAAAAACCGGACGCCACAGCCAGCAAGACGCCGAGCACCACAACGCGCAAAGCGTGGTGGATGCAGAAGTCGATGACGCGGACAATGACGTTTGTAAGCATGAGCTAAATTATCCAAGCGCCCAATGGCACATTAAAAACGGTGGTAGGACCGCACCACGCAAACAACTTCGGCACCGCACCCTACAAACGCAGGCGCAATGCCGATGGTTCAAACGCAATAAGGCCGAATCTTAGTTCGCCGCGGCCGGCATTTCCGGCTGCGGGGGTTTAGCGGGTACACGGACGGCCCCGGCCTCGGACTGGGCCGTGTGAATTTCGTTCATCATCTTGCTGACGTGGGTGGAGAATACGAACTCCGCCGGGCGCTGATTTTCCAGCGAGATTTCCGGAGCCATCGGTCCCGATGTCCTCACCCCGCGCAAGGCGGTCCAAAGCGCGCTCAAAGGGTTGCTGAGAGAGGCATGCGCCGCGGTCGGCTCATAGCCGCAATGGGCCATGCAGTTGGCGCATTTCTCGTACTTGCCGGTTCCATAGAGGTCCCAGTCGGTCGTCTCGATCAGTTCCTTGTAGGTCTTCACGTAACCTTCGCCGAGCAGGTAGCAGGGCTTCTGCCAGCCGAACAGGTTCCGGGTCGGCATGCCCCACGGCGTGCAGTGGTATTCCCGGTTTCCCGCGAGGAAGTCGAGGAATAGGCTCGAATGCATCAAGTCCCACTGCTTGCCCTTGCCCAGCGCGAAGACGCGACGGAACAATTCCTTGGTCTTGCGGCGATTGAGGAAGTGATCCTGATCGGGAGCGCGTTCATAGGCATAGCCGGGCGAGATCGAGACGCCGACGCCCAGTTCTTTGGCGCGATCGAGGAACGCGGCAATGTCTTCAGCGGCGTGGCCGTCGAAAACCGTTGCGTTGACGTTGACGGTAAAGCCTTTTGCCTTCGCCGCCTGAATCGCGCGAACGGCAATGTCGAACACACCCTTCTGCGAAACTGCCTTGTCGTGATGCTCTTTCAGGCCATCGAGATGGACGGAGAAGAACAGATACGGAGACGGCTCGAACAGATGCAGCTTCTTCTCAAGCAAAAGCGCGTTGGTGCAAAGCGAGACAAACTTCTTGCGCGCGACAATGCCTTTGACGATCTCGCCGATTTCGCGGTGGATCAGCGGCTCGCCGCCCGGGATCGCCACCATCGGCGCGCCGCATTCGTCGACCGCGTCGAGGCAATCCTTGACCGAAAGACGTTGATTGAGGATCGGATCCGGGTAGTCGATCTTGCCGCAGCCGACGCAAGCGAGATTGCAGCGAAACAGCGGCTCCAACATCAAGACCAGCGGATAGCGTTGGTTACCCAGGAGCTTCTGCTTGAGCAGGTAAGCGCTGATCTTCATTTCTTTGAAAAAGGGAATTTTCATAATGACTCAGTCTCGCTTGATATGCGCGCCATGCGCGACATTGGAATGAATGTTTGCCGGTTAGACGGTTGCCAATTCGGCCGGCAGCCGGAACTCTATCGTCTCATCTGGGCCAGCTAAGGTGGAAACTTCGACCGGACCAAGGCGGGCCAATGCCTCGATGACCCCCTCCACTAGCACTTCTGGCGCAGAAGCGCCTGCCGTGAGACCTACCGTACGCGCACCCCTCACCCATTCCGACTGCAACTCACTACCATCGGCAATCAGATAGCTCGGAATGCCAGTTTCCGACCCGATTTCGCGTAAACGGTTGGAATTGGAGCTGTTTTTGGCGCCCACGACGAGAATGATGTCCACCTGTTTGCTGAGTTCACGAACCGCCGTCTGGCGATTTTGCGTGGCGTAGCAGATATCCCGCATTTCGGGGCCGACGATATCGGTAAAGCGCCGTTCGAGGGCTTTGATGATTCCCCGGGTATCGTCAACGCTCAGGGTGGTTTGGGTGATGTAAGCGACTGGAGCGTCGGTCGGGATGGCGAGGGTTTCGACGTCCTCTTCTGTCTGGACCAGCGCCACGGGACCTGAAATCTGTCCCATGGTGCCCTCGACCTCGGGGTGGCCGGCATGGCCGATCAGAATGAGGGTGCGGCCCTGCGCGAGATAGCGCTTGCCTTGATTGTGGACCTTGGTGACCAGAGGACAGGTCGCGTTGAGCACTGGAAGCCCGCGTCCGGCCGCCTCCTCCTCGACGCTGCGCGCAACGCCGTGGGCGCTGAAGATCGTCACCGCGTTTTCGGGGATCTCGGAGAGCGTCTCAACGAAGCGGGCGCCCTTGGCCTTGAGGCTGTCGACCACGTGCTTGTTGTGCACGATTTCGTGGCGCACGTAAACCGGCGCGCCGTACTTCTGCAGCGCGCGCTCGACGATCTCAATGGCGCGGACCACGCCCGCGCAAAAGCCATGAGGCTTCGCCAGCACAATCCGCAATGGCGTCGTCATCTGGTTCATGGAATTCTCCGCAACAAAATGTTCGTTCATACCAGCCCGCGCTTCAGTGTCTCTGCGCTCACGTCTCGTCCGAGCGCGTCAAAAACTTTTGCAACGATGCCTGCGGAATCAAGGCCGGCCTTGGCATACATCGCCGCCGGGCTGTCGTGATCCTGGAAGACATCAGGCAGAACCATCGAACGGATCTTGAGACCGGTATCGAGCACGCCGTTCATGGCAAGCGTTTGCAGCACGTAGCTGCCAAAGCCGCCGACCGCGCCTTCCTCCACCGTGATCAGAACTTCATGCTCGCGCGCGAGCCGCAGAACAAGATCGACATCGAGAGGCTTGGCAAAACGGGCATCCGCCACCGTTGTCGACAGGCCGAACGCTGCGAGCGTTTCGGCCGCCTTGCTGCACTCCGCCAAACGGGTGCCGAGCGAGAGCAACGCGACCTTGCTGCCTTCACGGATGATGCGGCCTTTGCCGATTTCGAGCGGCACGCCGAATTCCGGCATGTCGATGCCGACCCCGTCGCCGCGCGGATAACGGAAGGCGGACGGGCGGTCGTCGATCGCCACTGCGGTGGCAACCATGTGAACAAGCTCGGCTTCGTCCGCCGCAGCCATCAGAACGAAGTTCGGCAGGCAGCCGAGATAGGCCAGATCGAACGAACCCGCGTGCGTCGGGCCATCGGCCCCGACTAATCCTGCACGGTCGATCGCGAAGCGGACCGGCAGGCCCTGGATCGCGACGTCATGCACGACCTGGTCGTAGGCGCGCTGCAAGAACGTCGAGTAGATTGCGCAGAACGGCTTGTAGCCTTCAGCCGCCAATCCCGCAGCGAAGGTCACGCCATGCTGCTCGGCAATGCCGACATCAAACGTGCGCTTAGGAAATGCCTTTTCGAAGATGTCGACGCCGGTACCGGACGGCATCGCGGCGGTGATCGCGACAATGCGATCGTCTTTGGCGGCTTCCTTGACCAGGCTCTCGCCGAAAACCTTGGTGTAAGACGGCGCGTTGGCTTTCGCCTTCGCCTGCTTGCCCGTAGCGATGTCGAACTTGACGACGCCATGATACTTGTCGCTCGACGCCTCGGCCGGCGCGTAGCCCTTGCCCTTTTGCGTCACGACGTGGACGAGGATCGGGCCGTGCTTGGCGTCGCGCACGTTTTGCAACACGGGAATCAGGTGATCGAGATTGTGGCCGTCGATCGGCCCGACGTAATAAAAGCCCATCTCCTCGAACAGCGTGCCGCCGGCGATAAAGCCGCGGGCGAGTTCTTCTGCCTGGGCGGCCTTGTTCTCGAAGAATTTGGGCAGGTGCTTGGCGAACTGTTTGCCGATTTCGCGCAGAGACAAATACGTATGTCCCGATATCAGGCGCGCGAGATACGCCGACAATGCGCCGACCGGGGGCGCGATCGACATCTCGTTATCGTTGAGAATGACGATCAGGCGCGAATTCATCGCGCCGGCATTGTTCATCGCCTCGTAGGCCATGCCGGCCGACATGGCGCCGTCGCCGATCACGGCAACGACGTTGTGCTTCTCGCCCTTGAGGTCGCGGGCAACGGCCATGCCGAGCCCCGCGGAGATCGAGGTCGATGAATGCGCGGCGCCGAAGGCGTCGTATTCGCTCTCCTGGCGCTTGGTAAATCCGGACAAACCGCCGCCGGTGCGAAGCGTACGGATGCGGTCGCGGCGTCCCGTCAAAATCTTGTGCGGATAGGCCTGATGGCCGACGTCCCAGATCAATTTGTCGGTTGGCGTGTCGAACACGTAATGCAGCGCGACCGTGAGCTCGACAACGCCGAGCCCGGCTCCGAGATGGCCACCGGTTACGGCAACAGCGCTTATGGTTTCCGCACGAAGCTCATCCGCGATTTGTTTGAGATCCGCTGGCGCGTGCCGTCGCAAGTCGCAAGGTTCTTTAATCGCATCCAACATATCGCTTCCAGTCTCAGTCTGCTGTCCGGGAAATCGGGCTATGAATAGATGGATTTAGGCAGTTATTTCAACAAAAGTATGAGGCAAGAACTATACCAAATCAGTTTTTTGACAACCCCGTTAATTGGAACCGCACCAAATTTCCCACAAGAAATCAGTAACATGGCTTAGCGCTTGAGATAACCGGCATCGCTAAACCAACGTATCGCGTCGTTAATGGCCTCGGTATAAGGCCGCGAGCTATAGTTGAGTTCCTGCTCGGCCTTCCTTGATTCGAAAAACATCCGGTATTTTGCCATGCGGACGCCGTCCATCGTGGCAAAAGGCTCACGTCCTGTGAGATTGGCCATCGTCTCAGCGATGTAGGCGACCGGTATGAGCGCGCGCCACGGTAGCCGGATACGCGCGGCGCGGCGGCCGACGAGGCCGGCGATGTCGACCAACATCTGCGAGAACAGGACATCCTGTCCGCCGAGGATATAGCGCTCGCCGACCTTGCCCTTATGCAGCGCTGCGAGATGTCCGCTTGCGACATCGTCGACATGGACCAGATTGAGTCCGGTATCGATGAAAGCCGGAATGCGACCGCGCGCGGCCTCAACGATGATCCTGCCTGTGGGCGTAGGTTTCACATCATAGGGACCGATCGGGGTCGATGGATTGACGATGACGGCGGGAAGGCCCCGTTCCGCCACCATGGCCTCGACCAATCGTTCGGCGCCGATTTTGCTACGCTTATAGGCGCCAATGCCCTGCTCTTCGCGCAGCGGCACGCTCTCGTCGGCGGCGGTCCCGTTGGTTCGCAGGCCAAGCGTCGCAACGCTGCTGGTGTAGATGATGCGCTCGACGCCGGCAGCCAGCGCCTCCTCCATGAGGTTGCGCGTGCCTTCGGTGTTGGAGGCGTATATTTCGCGGGGATCGCGCGCCCAAAGGCGATAATCGGCCGCCACATGAAAGAGATAGCGGGTCCCGGCCATGGCGCGGCTGAGGCTCTTGCGGTCGCGGAGATCGCCTTCGACAAACTCCAGATCCAACCCGGCCAGGTGCGCGCGCGGACTGGCGCTGCGAACCAGAGCCCGCACCGAAAAGCCTGCCTCAATCAGCTTGCGGGCGACGGCCGAGCCGACGAATCCGCTTGCGCCGGTGACGAGAATCTTTGATTTATGGCTCATGCGGACCGCAACTCGGGGGTATTGCGGCGGTCTATTCGAATTGAGGCTCAAGGGGAAGTTCTAACCATGTGCCGCGTGGCGACCTGCCATGCGCCTATCCGGTTTGCGCAAAAGCTAGCTTTCGTGCACAGCTGTAGGCGCTTGGCGGCATGATTTTTGCTTGAAATCCGGGGGGGGTAAGGATTGATGGCACTGAGCAAAACGAAGGATTCGTTGGGCGCCCATTTAAGAGGGGCCGGATGATGCTTGCTCGTACGTCTGCCAACGAATTCGCTATTCATGCGCCACCGCCGGTCCTTGAGATCGTAACGCGGCCGGTCGAGCGATTCGTCATCGCTCTGGTCGGCTTGGCTTTCGAAGCCCGCATCGCTGCCGGACCTGGGGTCTTCGTCATCTGCCGCGATACCGAAAGCGGGGTCGCTTCATCCATCGATGCGGCCGTGAAAAGAGGATGCCGCAGCATCATCAGTTTCGGCGTGGCGGGCGGCCTCGCCCCGGAATTGCGCCCAGGAGACTGGGTCGTTGCATCCTCGATCCTCGACTCCCAGCATGTTCGTCCGACTGACCGTGTCTGGTCGGAAAAGATCCTGGAGATGATCCCCGGCGCAGTGCACATGCCGATCGTGGGGGTCGATTCCGCGATCATCAATCCGCAGGCTAAACGGAACATGCACGCCGAGACTGGCGCCGGCGCAGTCGACATGGAGTCGCATCTGGTCGCCCGTCTCGCGTCAACCCACGGCTTAAGTTTTGCGGCAGTTAGGGTGGTAATTGATCCCGCGCATCGCGTCGTGCCACAGGCGGCGCTGGCCGGAATGCGCCCCGACGGCGGCACCAGTGTGATGGCTGTCATCAAGGAACTGATCACAGGCCCCACCCAGTTGGCCGGCCTGCTTCGCGTCGCCTTTGATGCCTACGCGGCGCGCCGCGCCCTGCTCCGCGCCCGCGAGCTGCTGGGCCCGGATTTCGGCTTTGCCGGCCTCAGCGAAGCCTGATCGGACCCTAAAAAAACCGTTTCAAGGCCTCATACCGGGTCTTTCCGCTGGTGGCGTTGACGCCCGAGGGAGGTTAAGTAAGGTCCGCGAGGGCTCGCCAATAGCCCCATCCTAGGACCTAAACGAACGCCGTATGAGCACATCTGCCAAAGAACGCCATAAATCGATTGCCGTGAACGTCGGCGGGGTCACCGTCGGCGGCGGCGCCCCCATTGTCGTGCAGTCGATGACCAATACCGACACTGCCGACGCCGAGGGGACCGCGCGCCAGGTCGCAGCGCTCGCTCGCGCCGGTTCCGAACTGGTGCGCATCACGGTTGACCGCGAAGAGGCCGCCGAAGCGGTGCCGCATATCAAGAAGCGGCTGCTCAAGATGGGTGTCAACGTACCGATCGTTGGCGACTTCCACTACAACGGCCACACGCTGCTGACCGAATACCCCGGCTGCGCCGAGTCGCTCGACAAATACCGCATCAATCCCGGCAATGTCGGTTTCAAGAACAAGCGCGACCCGCAATTCACGCAGATTGTCGAGATAGCGATCAAGCACAACAAGCCGGTGCGCATCGGCGTCAATTGGGGCTCGCTCGACCAGGAGCTGCTCACCAAGTTAATGGACGAAAATTCCAAGTCCGCGAACCCAAAGGGCGCGCGCGAAGTGACGCATGAGGCGATGGTGCAATCCGCGCTGCACTCAGCCGAGCGCGCGCAAGAGATCGGGTTGCCGAAGAACCGCATGATCCTCTCGGTCAAGGTTTCGTCGGTGCAGGATCTGATCGCCTGTTATACAGAACTGGCACGCCGTTCCGATTACGCGCTGCATCTTGGCTTGACCGAAGCCGGCATGGGCTCGAAGGGCATTGTCGCTTCCGCCGCCGCCATGGGCATTCTTTTGCAACAGGGCATCGGCGACACTGTTCGCGTGTCGTTGACCCCGGAGCCGAACGGCGACCGCACGCTCGAAGTGCAGGTCGCGCAGGAATTGTTGCAGACCATGGGGCTACGCACCTTCGTGCCGCTGGTCGCCGCCTGCCCGGGCTGCGGACGTACGACGTCCACCACGTTCCAGGAACTGGCGGCTGACATTCAGGGCTTCATCCGCACCTCGATGCCGGAATGGAAGAAACGCTATCCCGGCGTCGAGACCCTCAACGTCGCGGTGATGGGCTGCATCGTCAACGGACCTGGCGAATCCAAGCACGCCGACATTGGCATCTCCCTGCCCGGCACGGGAGAGTCTCCGACCGCGCCGGTCTTCGTCGACGGCAAGAAGGTTGCGACGCTGCGCGGCGCGACACTGACAACCGATTTCAAGGCGATGGTTATGGATTACATCGAGAAGCGATTTGGCAAAGGCGGGGCCAGCGCGCAGAGCGGCGCCATTCGCCAGCTCGATGAGATCACACCGGTGCACTAGTCTTTCTGCCGCTGTAAAAAACCAAAAAATAAACATCGAGGGGGCTGCAAAGCTCGAAAATTCATGGGCGTGCGTGCGAAAAAATCGCCAAAGCGGGATTCGGGCAAAAGCGGCCCTGTCCGCGGCGATGTAATCCAACGCTTCAAAAAGCATCTCGATCAGGTGGCCGCCGACACCGAGCGCCTGCTCGATCAGTTGATGGCGGCCAAGCCGGTCGCCGGCGAACTGGCGCGCCCGGCCCGGCTGCTCGATGCCATGCGCTATTCGAGCCTCGGTGGCGGCAAGCGCATCCGTCCCTTTCTGGTGGTTGAATCCGCAAGCCTGTTCGGCGTGCCGCGCCGGCAAGCGCTGATGGTGGCGGCAGCGCTGGAATGCGTGCACTGCTACTCGCTCGTTCACGACGACCTTCCGGCCATGGACAACGACGACCTGCGCCGGGGACGGCCGACCGCCCACAAGGCCTTCGACGAGGCGACCGCGATCCTGTCCGGCGACGGCCTTCTGACTTTTGCTTTCGATATTCTCTCGCGCGAGCAAACCCACCCAAAGCCTGCCACCCGCATCGCGCTCGTATCCGCACTGGCTCGGGCCGCCGGCCTCGGTGGCATGGCCGGCGGCCAGATGATGGATCTCGCGGCCGAGGGCCGCTTTGAAAATGGCCAGGTGCGCCAGCTTGATTTCGATGCTGTGAAGACACTCCAGGCCATGAAAACCGGGGCGCTTCTCAAGTTTGCCTGCGCCAGCGGCGCCATCCTCGGCGGCGCCAACAAGAAGGCGCGTGTCGCGCTTGATCGTTACGGCGCGGCGGTCGGCGAGGCCTTTCAGGTAGCTGACGACCTCTTGGATATCGTCGGCGATGCCGCCACGGTCGGCAAAGCCACCGGCAAGGATGCGGCGGCACACAAGGCGACTTTTGTCAGCCTGCTCGGACTGGACGGCGCCCGCAAAAGGCTAACGAAATTGATCGGCAACGCCGAAAGCGCCCTCGCGCCGTTTGGGGATGATGGCGCAATCCTGAAAGCGGCGGCGCATTTCATCGCAAATCGAAGCAATTGAAGTTAAAAAAGTGTCGCGTCCGTGCCGCATTGTGCGACAACATATGTTCTCATAGAGTGAATTCGTGAGCAGTTCTCCGGCACCGGACCCGAATTTGGCGCAATTGCCGACCCCTATAAAACCGCGAAATCTGGCGCTTGGAATCGAGCGCATGGGGTTCATTTCGCTTGCGCATCCCTACATCTTGATCGTCGTTTTTCTGATTCTTTGCGCCGCCGCCACGGTCGGATTCACGCGCCTGAAAGTTGACGACTCGCTCAGCCAACTATTCCGCGCCGACACCGTCGAATACAAAACCTACGAAGACGTCACGCGCCGCTTTCCCTCCAGCGAATTCGACATTCTGGTCGTTATCGAGGGCTCCAGTTTGCTCGAGCGGTCTTCGCTCGAAAAACTGCGCGAGGTGGTGACCGATCTCCAACTCATCGAGGGCACGCGCGGGCTGATCTCGCTGTTTTCCGCGCGCGAGCCGCCGCAGGGCGGCAATATTCCCGCCGCGCTGTTTCCCAATCCCCTACCGGAAGGCGCGGAATACCAGACTCTTATCGCGCGCATGATGTCGAATGAGATCATTCGCGGAAAATTGCTGTCGGAGGACGGCAAGCTCGCTTTGATCGTGCTCGCGCTCGATCCCATCGCCGCCCGCGAAAAGCTTTCCAACATCATCCGCGAAGTTCACAAAGCCGTTGACGAAAACCTGGAGGGGACAGGGCTGAAGGGCCAGCTCTCCGGCGTTCCCGTCATGCAGTTCGAAATTCGCAACGCGATCGAGCGCGACCGGCTTGTCTATAACGCGCTCGGCTTTACGATCGGCTGCCTCATCGCGGTACTGTTCTTCCGCCGCATATCTTTCATGATCATCGCTGCGGCGCCGCCGCTTGTCGCCATTCTGCTGGCGCTCGGCACGTTGGGCTGGCTCGACTTCAGCCTCAACATATTCCTGAACGTGATGACGCCGCTGATCATGGTCATCAGCTTCTCCGACAGCATGCAGCTCACATTCGCGGCGCGCGACCGGCTGATCGCCGGCGACGACAAATACACCGCCTTCCGCAATGCGCTGTACATCGCCGGCCCTGCTTGTGTTCTGACGCACGCCACGGCCGGCGTTTCGTTCATCGCGCTCCAATTCTCCGAATCCGACCTGGTGCGGACTTTCGGCGAGGCGGGGCTGATCGCCACACTCATTGCCTTGATCGCCGTGCTAACGCTGGTGCCGTTACTTGGGGTTCTGCTTATTCGCCACGAGGCGCAGTTCGCCGAAAGCGTGCGCGGCGTCGACAAGGCGCTCGACGTGTTGCGCCGGTTTTGCGGATGGATCGCGCTGCGCATGGTCGCCCACCCCGGCCTTTACGCGCTGGCCGGTCTGCTCGTGACCCTTGGGCTTTCGCTTGCGTATACGCAGCTTGAGCCGCGCTACCGGCTGGCCGATCAGGTGCCAGACCGCGAGCATGCCGTCGCGGCCAGCGCGCGACTCGACGTGAAGCTCACCGGCGCCAATCCGATCGACGTGCTGATTGAGTTCCCCGCGGGGCGGTCGCTTTACGCGCCGGAAACGCTCGCCCTCATCGCCGATGTGCAATCGATCCTCGAGCAGCAGGCGGGGGTCGGCAATGTCTGGTCGCTGGAGACGCTGCGCCGGTGGCTCGCCGAAAAAATGAACAAGTCGGACGTCGCCACGCTCAAGCAATATGTCGATTTGCTTCCAGCCTATCTTACGCGCCGCTTCATCTCCGAGAAGCAGGACGCAGTCATCGTCAACGGCCGCGTTCCCGACGCCGACGCGAGCAAGCTGTTGCCTATCGTCGATGCCCTCGACAAGAAGCTGGCCGGCCTCAACGCAAAATATCCCGGCTATAAAGTTGCGGTCACCGGCCTGTCGGTGATCGCCGCGCGCAACAGCGCGATCATGATCGACAAATTGAGCCGAGGACTGACGATCGAAATCGGTTTCGTCGCAGCCTTTATCGGCCTGGCATTCCGGTCCTTCATCGTCATGCTGACCAGCATCTTGCCGGGGCTTTTCCCGATCGTATTGGCCGGCAGCCTTCTGTGGGTGACCGGCTACGGATTGCAATTTGCGAGCGTGATCGCTTTGACGGTCTCGTTCGGGCTGGGCCTGAGCGCGACGATTCACTTCCTCAACCGATTGCAGATCGAGGACACCGAACCGGATCCCGCCATCGGCGTCGAGCGCGCGACCATCCTGGTTGGGCCGCCGTTGATTTTGACCTCAGCCGTGTTGGCGTGCGGGCTGGCAATGACAGTGTTTTCCAGTCTGCCGTCGCTGCGCCTGTTTGGATGGCTGAGCGCGTTTGCGATGATTTCTGCGCTGACTGCCGATTTGCTGATCTTGCGGCCGACCGCCACGTTCCTGAGCCAGATGGCGCGGCATATAACCTCGCGGACCTCGCGCAAGTCGCCGGCAGAATAACTTACGCGGGCGAAAGCGCGGCAGCCTAGCCGCCGCGCTTCATGTTGATGGTCGCACTCTTGATGCCGGCGTCCGGATTTGCAGTTCGGATCGAGAATGTTTGACTGTTGGTATGTGTCGTCAAACTTAAAGCCGCAGTAAAACTTCCGCTCTCCGCCTTGACCCGGATGCTTTCGCCCGAAGCCGTTCCGGCAATGGTGCCGAAGGCGCCGTGCGGGCTTTCCGACCATGAGCCGGTGACGGCACTGCCAGCCACGTTCGCGGTGCTGCGCAGCTCGAAATTATAGCTGTCGCTGGCGCATTTAATATAAAGCTGGAGCGTGTCGCCGCTCACATCGTATTTGGCCCGGCACTTCAGCGCTTCGCGCGCGCCGCTCGTCAGCTCGATTGAGCCGCCTCCGGTCCAGCTACCTGCCAACCGGTCGAATGCGCCTGCCGCATGCGCATAACCGCCGCAGAAGCCTGAAAGCGCAAGCATGACGAACATGCCGCGCAGGAAATGAACGGGACGTGATTTTATGGGTGTGAGGAAAAATTGCAGCACTGGTGATATCCCCTTGCGTCGTTCCCGGAAAAGACCGGGTTTGGCGGACCTACGTGTTAGAAACTCAATTCAGATTAGCCGGTTCCCCTGACTGTGTCCCGCCAAAATTGCCGGAGGACGGCTAGCGTTGCGAAGCGCTATCATAGGTAAAACCGATGCTGACGACCACCGCGTTCATCAGTAGTGGATGGTCTATGAGGCCCTGATAGGCCGACAGATTCCAGAGTCTAGAGTAGGTCACCTTGTCGGTGATCTCGAGATAGACGGGTTTCCACAGCACAACCCGAAAGCCGAGCTCCACGCCGGTCGTCCAGCCGCCAAATTGCCACCAGCCGTTGCTGATGCCGAAATAATTGCTGAACGTCTTCTCGCCAACGTCATTCTTGTTTCCGAGAATCGTATCGTCGACATGCGGTATCATCAGACCCGCGCCCGCCTTGCCGATGAACGCGACACTGAGAGTTTCGTTTGTCTGGCCAACCAACGGTTTGCGATAGACCAAATTGGTCATGAGATGGTTGGCGCCGTTATGTAGCAAGTAAAGGAAAAACGTATTGTCGAGTTGGCGATTTGAATTGACTGGCGCGCCGGCAATGGTTCCTGTCACCTGGGCGATCTGGTTTTCGGTGACCGTATATTTGGCGTGATCCAAACTTAGCTCAACCGCAATCGTCCGATCGTCGTTGATGAACCGGCCGACGCGTATGTTGTATTGCGGCCCGAAAAATTCCCCCTTGAGAAAAGGGCTAATGTCCGGCTCGTCATGGCCCTGGACATTGTGAATGGTGAAGTCGTTACCCTGCGATGGTTGCGAGACGTGGATGTCGGTGTTGGCAAACCACTGTTTGCTGGTGCCCCACGAAAAGTACCATTCGGCGTCGCGAAAAAATCGCAGGAACTTCATGCCGGGACCTTCGATCGAAGGCTGCGCGTACATCGGGCTCCGCGCTTCGACGGAAGGCGGCAGTTGGTAGGCCGTCGATGGCACTACGACTGAGGACGGCAATCGTGCCGGCGTCGAAGGCCCTGAGACCGGCGAAGACACTTGAGCCGAAGACACCACTTGTTTCGGAGGAGACGCTTGTCTCGAAGGAGATGCTTGGTGCGAAGGCGGCACATAGATGGCCGAAGTCGGCGCTTGGGTCGTGGAAGGCGGCGTCTGGACTCCGGGCGGCGGCACGAGGATCGGCGCCATCTGCGCGTGCGCCGTCCCGGCCGCGAAGAGCCCGGCTAAAACGATTGCTTGAATCCAACGCCCCATACCCATCTCGCAACCACCACATTATACCTTGGCCGAAATATCAATAGATATAGATCGGCATTAGGATCAGTAGGTTAGCTTTGGTTAATGCGTCCATTTTTGCCGCAGACGAATGTGTCAGAAAATCCCGGTTTCTGCGGACGTTATAAGGCGTTTTTGGTTTGATTGAAGTGGTGGGTGCCAGCTGCCGCTGATCGTAACCCAAGACAAGCATTTGCTCAGCGCATCCACCGGACAAATGACTATGGTGGGAATGCCGCCGCAAATTCTCGATATAGGCCAGCATACGCATCGATCGCTTTCGCGCGCGCGAACGAACCGACAATTCGCGCGCGCGCGTCCAGGCCGCGCTCCCTGAACTGATCGGGAGATAATGCGGCTCCAGCTGCGATGGCCGCAGCAAGCGCCGTGGAACTGCGCGGCGCGACAATATGCCCCGTACGCCCGACAATTCGGGACGCGTCACCCACGTCGGTTGCAATCGGCACAAGGCCGGTGCTCATGCCTTCGGCCAAAGCATTGGAAAAGCCCTCCCCGTAGGCGGAGCTCGAAACCACCAGGTCGGCGGCTGCATAGACACGTTCGACGTCGTGCCGGACGCCGAGCGCGCGCACATTTGGGGGACAACGAAAGGTTTCGGTCCCCGCACCGACCATAAGACCCGCTATGTCTGGCAGTTTCTCCATTGCCGCGAGAAAAGTCGCGTGATCCTTCATTGGATCGACCCGCGCGACGTGAACCGCAACAGCTTGATTGCCTAGCCCCAGCTCGGCGCGTAGCGCGGCGCGGGCGACAGGATCAGGACGAAATTTATCCGTATCGATGCCATTTGGAATCACAACAACATGGCGCGGGCGATAGCCATGGGTGATATGAAATTTTGCGCCGGCCTCGGAATTCGCCACGATCACATTTGGCAAACTGGAAAACCACCCGCAGAGCCTGACGAGTTTCGTATACCGCGGATCGTCGACGTTAGAAGCTCGAATATTCCAGAACAGGTGCCGGCCCGATCGGCCTGGAGCGACCAGATGGGCCGCCATAGCCGCAAGGTCACCGTGGTACATCCAGCCCTGAATAATGTCTGGCTCAACGCGATGCACGACTTGCCTGAGCTGCCAGATCGCTGCTATCGCGCGCGCCGGCGTGGCGATATCGAGCACGCTGACCGGAACGCCCGCCGATACGAGATCGTCGGCATACTTGCCGCGGCCACGCAGGCTGACGACATGCTGCGCCAAGCCAAGATGCTGCAGTCCTATTGCAGTTTCCACGAGCATGCGTTCGGCCCCGCCAAGCCCGAGACCGCTGATCACATGCAAGACAGATATCACTTTCTACCCCCCTACGATCGGCGCAATAGTCATGCCCGGCAACATGCTTAGCGCGGACGACTTAATCGCCTAGCGCAAAAGCACCTTACCGGCTACAGATGCGCGTTCACTGCGCCGCCAAGGATCTTGCCCAATAAGCTCTATAACTCAAGCTGCGCGAAATCGCGAAGAGAAGCGGATGACCGATCAAAATCAACCATCAGCGCGAACGGATAAGCACTATTGGGAACAAATTTGGTTTTCTTCAGACGTGCCACGACCGGTTGACCTCAACAATCATGGCCTACGAAACCATGCGACGCTTGCGCTGCATGCATTTTTCGAGCAGGCATTGGCACCGATGTCTGGCCGCGGCGGCAGCCTGATCGAATTGGGTTGCGCGCATTCGAAATGGCTGCCTTACTTCACTCGCCACTTTGGCCTGCAGGTGACTGGCCTCGACTATGTCGAACAAGGTTGCGAGACATCGCGCAACATGTTGCACGCAGCCGGCGTCACCGGCACGATTGCTCACGGTGATGTATTCAATCCTCCGCACGACCTGATTGGCCGTTTCGATGTCGTGTATTCGATGGGGCTAGTGGAGCACTTCGAGAGCACTGCCGACGCCATTTCGGCCTGCGCAGCGTTCGCCAAGCCGGACGGCCTGATCGTCACCATCATTCCGAATCTCACGGGGCTGATTGGAGTTTTACAGCGTATTCTCGACCGGCAGGTCTATGACAAGCATATAGTGCTTGGACCCGATCAGCTATGCGCGGCGCACGAAGCGGCAGGGCTCGCGGTCCTGGACTGTCGTTATCTGCTGTCTGCTAATTTTGCGGTCGTCAATCACCCGGCAATTCGTCCGATGGTGCTTAATAAAGTCATACGCGGCATGCTGATCGCGGCAACACTGACTGTGTGGTTGCTTGAATATGTCCTCGCGATACCGCCCTCACGCCTAATGTCGCCCTATGTTGCTTGCGTGGCAAGGCGTCGATCGACGCGTGGATAACTGGTTGCACGCGGCAGTGGAGCGACGGAATAGGGCGTCATTAGCTTTTCGCGAGAAGCCGCCACCCCGCCCACTGATAGGCCGCAGCGATGCCGCATATATGCACGGCATTGAGCGCGATAAGCGGAGAAAGATAGCCAAAGCGTGGATAGAGTATCACGGTCAATCCAAGCCGCACGGCCACCTCAACGAACGCCAGACAGTTCCATATTCGCAAGCGTGCGAGCGCAGAGGAAAGTACGGATGGTAAACGCGCGAGTCCAACCCACACGATGCCAGCGCCTGCGAGCGCAAATCCAAGCGGATCTTGCGGCGCGTGCTCGGCGCCGAGCCACAGCGTGGTGATCCAGGGGCCAAGTAGCGCGTAAGCTAGGCCGCCGGGAATGGCAATTGCCAGTAGCAGTTTGCCGACGCGGCTATATTGCCGCTTGATGGTGGCGCGATCACCAACGGCATCCAGTCGCACCAGAATAGGCGCCAAGGACTCTGGAATCCGCCAGAGCGCTAAGACGCCGACCTCAGCGATCTTCCATAGCAAAACAAACTGCGCGGCGGCCTCCGCGCCACCAAGCCAGCCCACACCCAGGACGTCGGATTGGGTCGATAAAAGCAGCACTCCATAGATCAAGTAGCCTCCGCCCATGCGCCCGGTAAGCCGCGTTAACAACGGGCGCAGCGGCG
>JAYTFS010000072.1:0-5330 GCA_043734185.1 Pseudolabrys sp.
GAATAAAATGGCTAAGAATTCTTCGCGTCAGGTCGGCCGGCATTCGCTGAATATTCCGGGCCCGACGCCCGTTCCCGATCGCATCTTGCGGGCGATGGACACCCCCATCATCGACCACCGCGGCCCTGAATTCTCCAGGCTGGCCAAGAAATGCCTGGAAGGCATCAAGACCATCTTCAAGACCTCCAATCCGGTGATCATCTACACCGCCACCGGAACCGGCGCCTGGGAAGGCGCGCTGGTCAACACGCTGTCGCCCGGCGACAAGATCCTGATGGTGGAGACCGGCCAGTTCGGCCTGCTGTGGAAAAAGATGGCCGAGAAGCTCGGCCTCAAACCTGAAATCATCGAGACCGACTGGCGCACCGGAACCGATCCTAAATTGATCGAAGCGCGCTTGCGCGACGACAAAGCAAAAGAGATCAAGGCCGTCTGCGTCCTGCACAACGAAACTTCGACCGGTTGCCTTTCGCCGATCTCGGAAATCCGCAAGGCGATCGACAAAACCGGCCATCCCGCGCTGCTGCTGGTCGACACCATTTCCTCGCTAGCCTCGACCGACTACCGCCATGACGAATGGGGCGTCGACGTCACCGTTGGCGGCGCGCAGAAGGGCCTGATGCTGCCGCCGGGCATGTCGTTCAACGCCGTGAGCGACAAGGCGCTGGAGGCCAACAAGACCTCCAAGCTGCCGAAATCTTTCTTTGCCTGGGACGAGATGATCGCCATGAACAAGGTCGGCTTCTTCCCCTATACGCCGGCGACGGAAATGCTGCATGGCCTGGCCGTGGCGGTCGAGATGCTGCACGAGGAAGGCCTCGACAATGTATTCGCGCGCCACGACCGCATGGCGGAGGCAACCCGCCGCGCTGTCAAGCACTGGGGCCTCGAGATTATCTGCCGCGATCCGAAATATTATTCACCGACACTGACCGCCGTATTGCTGCCGGACGGTCACGACGCCGATGCGTTCCGTGCGCTGGCACTCGAGCACTTCAATATTTCATACGGCGCCAGCTTCGGCCGCTTCCAGGGCAAGATGTTCCGCATCGGACATCTCGGCGACACCAACGACACAATGCTCATGGGTGCATTGGCCGCCACCGAAATGGCGCTGCAACTGGCCCGCGTTCCGATCACGAAGGGCGGCGTGCAGGCGGCGATGGATTATCTGGTTTCGGCGCACGGCAGCAGCGCAAAACAAGCGGCGGAGTAGGTTTCAAACCGCGCGCGCGACGAAACCCGTAATCGCCTTCAACGTCGCCTCCGGCGTTTCGCGCGCGGGCGAATGCTTGATGCCCGGCAATAACGCGACTTCGACCGGGCAATAACATTCCTGCTGCGCGATCTCGATCTGGCGGATCGTGCCGTATTGATCATCCTCGCCCTGCACGATCAGGATCGGCACGCGGATATAGGCCAGGAATTCCGTAATATCCCACTTGCGGAAATCGGGATCGAGCCAGGCGCCGTTCCAGCCCTTAAATGCGTTGTCCGGATCGGCATGCCAGCGCGCGAGCTTCGCGCGTAGGTCCGTTGTCTCGTAAGCCTTCTTCGCCTCGACGATGGCGGCGATGCCGGTATCCTCGGTGAAGAAATGCGGCGCGATCAGCACCAGTCCGCTGACACGGTGATCCTGGTGCGAGCCGGTATAGATCGCGGCGATCGAAGCACCGTCGCTATGGCCGATCAGCAAACCGCGCTGAAAACCGATGGCATCGAGCAGCCGCGGCAATGTCTCGCGCGCCTCATCGTGCATGTAGGAAAGCGGTCGCGGCAGTTTAACTAGGCTCGACTGGCCATAGCCGGCGCGAGAATAGACGAAAACGCTGCAGCCGGTTGCGGCTTGCAATTGTTGCGGAAAATCACCCCACAGCCCGACGCTGCCGAGGCCCTCGTGCAACAGCACCAGTGTTGGCGCGGCATCCGGGCGCGGCCCGATCATACGGTATTCAAGGCGTTGCGGACCGAGCTCCAAAAATTCGGAATCAGCCAAAGCCATTGCGCGTCAGGCCTGCGCTTCCGCGCGCAGTTTGAAGCGCTGGATCTTGCCGGTCGCCGTTTTCGGCAGGTCCTTACGGAATTCGATCCAGCGCGGATATTTGTACGGTGCGAGCCTTTGCTTGACGTGTTCCTGCAGGGTCTTCGCCAAGGCGTCGCTGGCCTTGTCCGGCGATTTGAGCACGACGAAAGCCTTCGGCTTGATCAACTTCTGCTCATCGCCCCAGCCGACCACGGCCGCCTCCAGCACGTCCGGGTGCGACGACAGCGCCGCCTCGACCTCGAAGGGCGAGACATACATGCCGGAGACTTTCAACATGTCGTCGGCCCGGCCGCAGCAGACGTAGTAGCCTTCGGCATCCTCGATATATTTGTCGCCGCAACGGGTCCATTCGCCACGGAAAGTATCGCGCGATTTTTCGCGGTCATTCCAATACATCAGCGCGCTTGTCGGCCCGCGCACATACAACTCGCCCATCTCGCCCGGCTTTACGACATTGCCGTCCTCGCCCATGAGCTTGATGTCGTAGCCCGGCACGGCCTTGCCGGTGGTGCCGTATTTGTTGCCGCCCGGCCGGTTGGTCAGGAAGATGTGCAACATCTCGGTGGTGCCGAGGCCGTCGGAAATCTCGACGCCATAGCGATTGAAGAAATTCTTCGCCACCTCTTCCGGCAAAGCCTCGCCGGCGGACTGACAGCGGCGTAATTTCACTTCGGATTTTTGCGGCGCGTTCGGGCTATTGAGAAAGGCGGCGTAGAAAGTCGGCACGCCAAAGAATACCGTGATCGGATGCTGTTTGAGCAGTGCCGCAACGCCGTCCGGCGTCGGACGGTCGCCCAACAGCACCGTAGTGGCGCCGACCGACAACGGGAACGTCATGGCGTTGCCAAGGCCATAGGCGAAAAATAATTTCGCCACCGAATACACCACGTCGCTTTCCTTCAAGCCCACGATCGGCGTGCCGTAAAGGTCGGCCGTGACCTTCAGGCTGGCGTGACAATGCACCGCGCCCTTCGGCTTGCCGGTGGAGCCCGAAGTATAGAGCCAGAACGCCATATCGTCTGAGGTGGTCGGCGCGGTGTAAGGCTCCGGCTTTGCCGCCTTGATGAGATCTTCAAAGTCCTTGTGGCCAAAATCTTTGGAGATTTGCGCGTTATCGCCGGAGACGACAACGTGGGCCAGGTCGGGACTTTCCTTGATGATCTTCTCGAATTTCGGAAACAAAACTTCCGACACCACCAGCACCCTGGCGCGGCTATCGGCCAGCACGAATTTGTAGTCGTCCTGGGTCAGCAGCGTGTTGACCGGGACGGCGATGACGCCGGCTTTCAGTGCGCCCAGAAACGCCGTCGGCCAGTCGATCGTGTCGGTCAGCGCCAGCAAAATGCGCTCTTCGCGACTGACGCCGAGGCCGCGTAACGCCGCGGCGAAGCGCGCCACGCGGTCGGCGAGCTGGCCGTAAGTGTGCGAACCGCGCCCGTCGATAAAAGCCGGCTTGTTGGCACGGCCGGCGTCGAGATTGGCTTTCAGCACGTCGGCGGCGAAATTGTAGTCGCGTGGGACTTGTGGGTTTTGGCCCACCGGCGCCACCTCGCCTGCTATGGCGGTTGCCATTGTTTTTTCCCCCTGGACGATGCGTATTATGCCCGCCAAGCGGCAAGGCTGCAAAGCGAACTATATTTCCAACCGTCAATCGGAGTTACGCCTCATGATCTTCAGCCGGGACCGCATTCTGACCACCCATGTCGGCAGCCTGCCGCGCAACGAGAAGCTATCCGATTTGCTGGTGCGCCAGGAGGCCGGCGAGACATTCGACGCCAAGAAAATGGCTTTGGAAATGGACAAAGCGGTCACCCATGTCGTCGGCAAGCAGGTTTCCGCCGGCATCGACATCGGCAATGATGGCGAACAACAACGGGTCGGCTTCCAGACTTATGTGCCGCAGCGCATGTCCGGCTTCGGTGGCGTGTCGAAACGGCGACGCGGCAAGGAGTTTGAGGAATTTCCCGAATTGGTGGAAAGCCTCAAGCGGCGCTTCCCGCATGTCAGCAAGCAGCAGAACGCACCGGAGTGTCAGAGCGAGCTGAAATATCTCGACATCAAACCGATGCAAGAAGAGCTGGCACGTTTCAAAAAGATCGCGTCGGGCAAGTTCACCGAACAATTCATGACGGCGCCCTCGCCCGGCATTATTTCGTCCACCATGCTCAATGCGCATTACGATTCGCACGATGCCTACCTGACGGCGATCGCGCGCGAAATGCGCAACGAATATCTGGAGATCAACAAGGCCGGGCTGATTTTGCAGATCGATGCGCCCGATCTCGCCATGGACCGCACCATGCTATACCGCGATCTCGACGACGCGGCTTTCGTCAAGCGCGTCGAGGTTCATGTGGCCGCGATCAATGCCGGCATCGAGGGCATTCCGCGCGACCGCGTGCGCCTGCACATTTGTTACGGTAACTGGGAAGGCCCGCATATTCACGACGTGCCGCTCGGCACGATTCTGCCGGCGCTCTATCAGGCCAAGGTCGGCGCGCTGTCGATTGAATTTTCCAACCCACGCCACGCCCATGAATATGATGCGCTCAAGAAGCACCCGCTGCCGAAGGACATGCTGCTGATCCCCGGCGTCGTGGAGACCACCAGTAATTTCGTCGAACACCCGGAATTGGTCGCCCGCCGCATCGAGGAAGCCGTGCGCACCATTGGCGACCGCGAGCGCGTGATCGCATCAACCGATTGCGGATTCGGCACATTCACCAATCGCGAATGGGTGATCGAGCCGGCCGTATGGCTCAAACTGCGCTCGATCCGGCAAGGCGCGGATATCGCATCGAGCAGGCTTTGGGGGAAAAAGGTAGCCTAAGCCGCAAGCGTCGCGACATTCGGCACGGCTTTCTTTTCCTTGAACCACACGCCGCTGGCGACTGCGATGACGCCCGCAATTTGCGCTCATCGCTCCAGCGCGTGGCCGAATTGGCGCAGACGCGCGTCATCGCCCGTATTCTTAGTGGCCCCGTGACGGCCGACTCTTATTTGTAAGTCATTAGCAGAATCAATAAGTAAATCAATAGCTTACATACGCCATCGACCGGGCTCACTTTAATTCTGAGCATGGGAAAATATTATATGCCGCATAAGATACTATCTTTACTATCGTGACCAGGCGGCAGATGATCCCTGTCATTCCGAGGGTCCGGTCATGGCGCGGACGATTCTGCAGCAAAGCGTGGCGATGAGCGGCAACCTGACCGCGCGCATCATGTTCGCCGGCCGCTCCTCCTCGCTGTCGGCGCAAATCGTCACCGAGGTGCGCGACGCG
>JAYTFS010000073.1:0-3212 GCA_043734185.1 Pseudolabrys sp.
TCCTGAACTTCGTTCATGTCATGGCAGGCGCGCTGTGGACTGGCATCGACCTGTTCATGGGCTTCGTCATCGGCCCGGTACTGCGCAACGTCTCGCTCGACACCCGCCGCACCATGATCGCCGGCATCATCCCGCGCACGCTAATCCTGATGCCGACGCTGTCGACCATCACCTCGACCGCCGGATGGTTTCTCGCGGTGCGCGTAGGCTTTCTCGATCTGCCGTTTCCGCAGTTCTGGTGGATGGTCGCGGCGCTCGCCATCGTCACCGTGCTCACGATTCAGGGCCTCGGCTACTTGCTGCCGATGAACCTCAAGCTCTATTTCGAAATCTCAAAGCCCTCGCCCGACGCCGACAAGCTCAAACGCTGGATGAGAACTTACGTCCGCGTCGTCGCCGTCCAGGGCACGATGCAGGTGTTGATCATCATCGTAATGGCGCGCTTCGCCACCGGCTTTTAATCCTAGATCGCTGATATCTCAACGTATTTCCGGTTTTCCAGCCGCCGCCGGTCCTTCCACGTAATCCTCCGAACTTGCTTTTTTGCGCTGCAATAATTATTGTTGCACTGCAGTAAAGCGTAAACTCATGCCGCGATAGCCGGGGGCGCGGCGGAACGGAGTGTCATGCTGAAGAAATTGAACTCTATGCCCGCCCTCAAATATTCCCTGATCGCCGGGTCTCGGTGCTCTGGCTGTTGGGACTGTCCGATCAGCTGCCCGACCTCGAGCAGACCGTGAAATATGTCGGCATCTCGTTGCTGATGGTCGCCTTCGCGGCGATCTAAGACACCACTACGTAAGTACCGGTGTCATAGCCAGGCCGCGAGGTCGCTCGCGGCGGGTTGATGCGTATCAACGCAGCTGGCGTTCGTTCTCCAATAGTGCTGCTACAGATCAGCAGCTGGGAGAATCGCCATGGCAATCGTTGAACAAGCGCCGGCTCGCCTGAAGATCGCGCCGGAGACGATCTGGACCGTCGGAAATCTCGGACTCATCGCGGCATTCGCGGTGCTCGTTGTCGTCTTGCTGTTGCCGACGCCGGAAGGTCTGCCGGTCGCCGGGCATCGCATGCTCGCCATTCTGGCCTTCGCCGTCATCATCTGGATGACCGAGGCCATCGACTACGCGGTCTCTGCGATCCTTATCGCGGCGCTGATGGCGTTCCTTTTGGGATTAGCGCCCAGCGTTGCCAACCCCAAAGTCCTGATGGGCACCAGCGCGGCACTTGGCCTTGCCTTCAGCGGATTTGCCAACACCGCGCTCGTGCTGGTGGCCGCTGCACTGTTTCTCGCCGCCGCCATGACCGTAACCGGCCTCGACAAACGCATCGCGCTGAGCATCCTCTCGCGCTCCGGCACCGAAACCCGCCACGTTGTCGTCGGCATCATCCTGGTCGGCATCGTGATTGCCTTCATGGTGCCCTCCACCACCGCGCGGGTGGCGTGCCTGGTGCCCATTACGCTCGGTATCATCGGGGCGTTCGGGGTGAACAAGCGCGGCGCCTTTGCCAGCATGCTCATGATCACCACGGTGCAGACCGCCAGCATCTGGAACGTCGGCATCAAGACCGCGGCGGCACAGAACATGGTCGCCATCGGCTTCATCGAGAAGGCCTTCAATCAGACCATCACCTGGCTCGATTGGCTGATTGCTGCCGCGCCCTTCGCGATTCTGATGTCGATCTCGCTCTACTTTGTCATGATGATCATGATGAAGTCCGAAGTGACTGCCGTTCCCGGCGGCCACGAAGGCATCCGCAAATCGCTAACCGCGCTCGGGCCGACGAAAGGCTCCGAATGGAAGCTTCTAGCGCTAACAATGACCCTGATCGCCTTCTGGGCGACCGAAGGCGCGCTGCATAAATTCGACACCAGCACGACCACCATCACCGCGGTCGCGCTGATGTTCATGCCCGGCATCGGCATTCTCAACTGGAAAGACGCGCAGCCGCGCATTCCGTGGGGCACCATTATCCTGTTCGGCGTCGGCATTAGCCTTGGGACTGCATTGTTGCAAACCAACGCGGCAACCTGGCTCGCCAATATCGTGGTGACGGAATTCGGCCTCAAGCACGCCACCGCGATGTTCGTGCTGGCCACCATGGGCTTGTTCCTGGTGGTCATTCATCTTGGCTTTGCCAGCGCCACCGCGCTTGCTTCCGCGATGATCCCGATCGTGATCGCCGTGCTCAAAAGCATCGACACACCCGGAATCAACGTAATCGGCATGACCATGCTGCTGCAATTCGTGGTCAGTTTCGGCTTCATCCTGGTGGTGAATGCGCCGCAGAACATGGTGGCTTACGGCACCGACACCTTTTCGGCGCGCGACTTTGTGCGCACCGGTTTCGTGCTGACCATCATCGCGTTGGCGCTGGTGATGCTGCTCGGCGCCACTTATTGGCACTGGCTAGGCTATACCTAGCCGAGGTTTAATTCCTTGAAGAAATCATTGCCCTTGTCGTCCATGACGATGAAGGCGGGGAAGTCCTCAACCTCGATGCGCCAGATCGCCTCCATGCCGAGCTCGGGAAACTCCTGAACCTCTACCTTCTTGATGCAGTGTTCTGCCAGGTTCGCAGCACTTCCGCCGATTGATCCGAGGTAGAACCCGCCATACTTCTTGCAGGCGTCGCGCACCGCGGCCGAGCGGTTGCCTTTGGCGAGCATCACCATGGAGCCGCCCGCCGCCTGAAACGCATCGACGAAACTATCCATGCGCCCCGCGGTGGTCGGGCCGAAAGCGCCTGAGGCATAACCCGCAGGGGTCTTGGCGGGCCCCGCGTAATAGACCGGGTGGTGCTTGAAATAATCCGGCAGGCCTTTTCCCGCCTCCAGCCGCTCGCGCAATTTCGCATGCGCCAGATCGCGCGCCACCACCATCGGCCCGGACAGCGACAGCCGAGTTTTCACGGGATATTTTGATAACTGCGCCAGAATTTCCTTCATCGGTTTGTTGAGGTCGACCTTGACCACGTCGCCGCCCAACTTCTCCTGGTCGATGTCCGGCAGATATTGCGCCGGGTGATGCTCGAGCTCTTCCAGGAACACGCCGTCCTTGGTGATCTTGCCGAGCGCCTGGCGGTCGGCCGAGCAGGACACGCCCAAGCCGATGGGCAGCGACGCGCCGTGGCGCGGCAGCCGGATCACCCGCACATCGTGGCAGAAATACTTGCCGCCGAACTGCGCGCCGACGCCGGACGACTGCGTC
>JAYTFS010000074.1:0-2418 GCA_043734185.1 Pseudolabrys sp.
GAGCAGATTTCGGCGTTTCGCGAACGCTGGATGGTGACCGCGAAATCCATCGCGGACCGGCTTGGGCTGTCTTATGCGATCGATCACGCCAGCGACCCGTTTTTCGGTCGGACCGGCCAGATGGTCGCGGTGGCGCAATTCCAGCAGGCTCTCAAGTTCGAACTGCTAATACCGGTGCGTTCGGCCGAAACGCCAACGGCATGCATGAGCTTCAATTATCACCTCGATCATTTCGGCAAGACCTGGGATCTGGTCGATAATCAGGGCGAAGCCTGTCACACTGGATGCGTGGCCTTCGGCATGGATCGTCTGGCTGTGGCGATGTTTGCCTTCCACGGACCAGATCTGGCCTGCTGGCCGGATGACGTCCGTCAGGCTCTGAGATTGGCGCGAGGTTGAGATGCCGTCACGCGGTCGCGCCGGCATCGACCGTTAGGGTGGTGCCCGTTATGTTGGCGCCACCATCGCCAAGCAAAAAGCAAACGGCAGCGGCGACATCCGCAGGTGTCGCCAGCCGCTGAAGCGCCGCGCGGCGGGCAATCTGTGCACGATCGTTCCCATCGAGCGCCGCCGTCATCTCGGTGGCCATGAATCCCGGCGCTATGGCGTTGACGGTAACGCCCACGCGCCCAACTTCGCGGGCGAGAGATCGGGTAAACCCCATCATCGCGGATTTGGTGGCACCGTAGACTGCAAGACCGCTGTAGCCGGTATGGCCGATGATTGAACCGACATTGACGATCCGGCCGTCGCCGTCCGACATCATGTGACGCGCGACATATTTGGTCAGAAGGATCGGGGCCTGAATATTGACTCGCAGCAACTCCTCTATCTTGTCATCCGGCATCAGAGCCAGAAGTCCGTCGGTGCCCAGTGCCGCGTTGTTGATGAGGCCGAACACTTTGCCATGTTTGCTACGAAGATCGCGGACGAACGATTTGATTTCGGACACCGCAGAAAGGTCAAAGGGCAAAAACTCCATCGCCCCGCCACCGGAGCTCGTACCGGCTTGAGCTTCCTGAAACTGCTGGCTTAACTTGCGCGCAACGCCCAGAACGCGAAAACCGTCGCGGGCCAGCCGCTTGGCTATTTCGAGTCCAATCCCGCGGCTTGCGCCGGTCACGATTACATTACGCATGAGTTCGCACGATCTTTCCTGATTGCGCGATGTCGAGCGATGGAACGAACTTGATCATGGCCGGCACTTTGTGCGCGGGCAATGAGTTGCGGCAAAACGTCATAATGTTCGACATCAATTGCGCTTCGTCGCCTCCGACCGAATCTTCGCTCAAGACAATTTCAGCAACGATAATCGCCCCGATGACAGCGCTCTTGCGAGCCTTGACCAGTGACATTCTCACGGCGCCGTGACGGTTGATGAGTGCCTCGACTTCCTCGGGATGCACCTTGTTGCCGCCGATGTTGATGATGCCGCCGCGGCGGCCCACGAAAACATAACGGTCGGCGCGCCGCTCGACGACATCGCCGGTGTCCACAAAGCCGTCTTGGTCTCGCAGCTGCGGCGCATCGGAGCCAATGTAGCGCAATGCAGCGCCGCTCGATCGTATGCGAAGGGTGCTGTCGGCGATTTTCATATTCGTTGTTTCAGCGAAAGCCGCCGGAAATCCCTCGCGGCCGTCATCGACCGCGAAACCGACGCCAGCCTCGGTGGAGGCAAAGGCATGAGAGACCACGGCGCCCGGATAAACGTCCCTGAGGGCATCGATGATTTTCTGGTCGGCTATTTCGCCTGACATACGCACATAGGCGGGCGAAATCGCCAGCGCGTTCGCAGACATAATCGCTCGCCGCCAGTGCGATGGTGTGCCCGAAATATGCGTCACCCGACGATCGGCGAGACGCTGAAGAAAGTCCGCCGCCGGCTCGTGGGGGTCGGACAAGACCATCGAGCCGCCGCCGAGCATGGCACGGAGGAATATTTGCAGCCCGCCATACCGCCGGATGTCGTAAAATGTGCTCCAGATCGGCGGATTCTCGGAGCGGCCGATCGTGATCGCCGCGGTCAAACTTGCCAATGAGTGCTGGACGATTTTTGGAATGCCGGACGTTCCCGACGTTAACAAAAGCCATTCGGTCGCAATTGGGTCGAGCGTATAGGTTCGTGCTGGATAGGGCTTCGTCAGATCAAGCTCGAGAAAATGGCGGTCAATAGTCGCTGCCGCCGATATTCGACCCGGCGTGCCCACGATGACATCGATGCCGCCATTGGCGGCGAGCTCGCCGATGTAACCGTCTTTCACGTCAGGCGGGCACAGCAGAATCCGCGCCGCGACACCGTCCATATCGATTAGAGCGGCAACCGCTGCGAGCTGGTCATTGCACAGCAGCATGACGTTACGGCCGACGAGCCGATCGGTGTTGTCCGGCAGAAAGCTGGTCGTCGCCATCGATGCGAGC
>JAYTFS010000075.1:0-3038 GCA_043734185.1 Pseudolabrys sp.
CAACCCAATAAAGACTCCAAAGCCTCGATGCTTCCGTCATTTGGCGGTACTTCCCGCAGCAAATTTGATCGCGCAGGTCTTATGCGCCATCGTCGTCTCGCAGAATTAGGTGACTACTTCCCGCCGTCCGTATCCACCGCGCCGGCATCTGCCTTGAGCGCGTCCGGCTGCGGCATGGCGATAACGTTGTAGCCGCAATCGACGAAATGCACTTCGCCGGTCACACCGGTCGACAAATCCGACAAAAGATAAAGCCCGGCGCCGCCGAGTTCTTCCAGCGTCACGCCGCGGCCAAGCGGCGAATATTTCTGCTGGAACGCGAACATATAGCGCGCCTCGGAAATGCCGGCGCCCGCCAGTGTGCGAATAGGGCCGGCCGAGATCGCATTGACGCGGATTTTCTGCGGGCCGTAATCCACCGCCAGATAACGCACCGACGCTTCAAGCCCCGCCTTCGCCACGCCCATCACGTTGTAATTCGGCATGGCGCGTTCGCCGCCATTATAGGTCAACGTCACCATCGAGCCACCATTCGGCATCAGCGCGGCGGCGCGTTTGGCGGCTTCGGTGAAGGCGTAACAGGAGATCACCATCGTGCGGATGAAGTTCTCACGCGTGGAATCGGCGTAATGGCCCTTGAGTTCGTTCTTGTCGGAGAAAGCGACCGCGTGCACGAGGAAGTCCATCGTGCCCCATTGCTTCTTGATTTCGGCAAATACGGCATCGACAGAAGCAATGTCCTCGACGTCGCATGGCATGACCATCGCCGAGCCGACCGATTCGGCGAGCGGCTTCACGCGCTTTAACAGCGCATCGCCTTGATAGGTGAAGGCGAGCTTGGCGCCGTGGTCGCTCAGCGTCTTGGCGATGCCCCAGGCGATCGAGTGGTCGTTGGCGACCCCCATCACCAGACCGCGTTTGCCGTCCATAAGTCCCGGCATTACGCGTCCACGTGCTTGAAGGCGATCGAGGCGTTGGTGCCGCCGAAACCGAATGAATTCGACAGCACGGCGCCGAGCTTAACGTTGTCCTTGCGCGCGCGCTGAATCGGCATATCGGCAAAGGCTGGGTCTAATTCAAAGATGTTGGCGCTCTCGCAGATGAAGCCGTTATTCATCATCAGCAGCGAATAGATCGCCTCCTGCGCGCCAGCAGCGCCGAGCGAATGTCCGGTGAGCGATTTAGTCGCCGACAGCGGCGGGCACTTGGCGCCGAAAACTTCGCGAATGGCTTCGATCTCCTTGAGATCACCGACCGGCGTCGCGGTGGCGTGCGGATTGATATAGTCGATGGGTACCTTCACGGTTTCGAGCGCCAGCTTCATGCAGCGCACGGCGCCCTCGCCCGACGGCGCCACCATGTCGTAGCCGTCGGAGGTCGCGCCATAGCCGGCGACCTCGGCGTAGATCTTGGCGCCGCGTGCCTTGGCGTGTTCGAGCTCTTCCAGCACCAATACGCCGGCGCCGCCGGCGATGACGAATCCGTCGCGGTCTTTATCGTAGGCGCGCGAGGCTTTTTCCGGGGTTTCGTTATATTTGGACGACATCGCGCCCATGGCGTCGAACAGATTCGACATCGTCCAGCTCAGATCTTCCGAGCCGCCGGCAAACACCATGTCCTGCTTGCCCCACTGGATCATTTCAGCGGCGTTGCCAATGCAATGATTGGAAGTCGCGCAGGCCGACGAGATCGTGTAGTTGACGCCCTTGATCTTGAACCAGGTGGCGAGCGTTGCCGACGGGCTCGACGACATTGCCTTCGGCACCGCGAACGGGCCGATACGCTTGGGCGAACCGTTTTTGCGCGTGATGTCGGCTGCGTCGACGATCGTTTCCGTCGAGGGGCCGCCCGCGCCCATAATGATGCCGGTACGCGGATTGATGATGTCTTTTTCCTCGACGCCCGAATCGCGGATCGCCTGCTCCATGGCGACGTGATTCCACGCCGATGCCTGACTCAGGAAACGCATGGCGCGGCGGTCGACCGATCCAGACGGGTCGAGTGTCGGCATGCCCTGAACCTGGCAACGGAAGCCATGCGCGGCGAATTCCTCGGAATGCGTGATGCCGGATTTGGCTTCGCGCAGACTGGCGAGGACTTCCTGCGTGTTGTTGCCGATGGACGAGACGATGCCCATTCCGGTGACGACGACTCGCCTCATGGCCGCATTACCTCACTCAAATCTCAGATGATCGATGATTGGCCACATTTGGGCGGCCCCAGGCAACCGCACAAGGCTTATCAAGCGCCGCTCGGCTGCAACGTCGTTTCCTGCTTGAACAAGCCGACCTTGAGGTCGCTCGCCTTGTAAATCACCTCGCCGTCGGCCGAGAGCCAGCCATCGGCGATGCCCAGCACCAGCTTCGAGCGCATGACGCGCTTGAAGTCGACGCCGTAGACGATCTTCTTGACGCTCGGCAGCACCTGGCCGGAGAATTTCACTTCGCCCATGCCAAGGGCGCGGCCGCGGCCGGGCGATCCCAACCAGCCGAGAAAGAAGCCGACCATCTGCCACAGAGCATCCAGACCAAGACAACCTGGCATCACGGGGTCGCCTTTGAAGTGGCAGAGGAAGAACCAAAGATCGGGCTTTACGACGAGTTCTGCGCGCATCATGCCCTTGCCGTGCTCGCCACCTTGTTCAGAAATCTCGGAAATCCGGTCGAACATGAGCATCGGCGGCAGCGGCAGTTGAGCATTTCCCGGCCCAAACAGATCGCCGCGCCCGCAGGCCAGCAAATCCTCATATTCAAAGCTGGAGCGCCGGGTTTCCATAAGTGTCGTCGAGCCTGCTGACTGAAGTTCCATGCTGGATTCGTAACACACCGAGATGACCCGGCAAAGATGGCGAAACAGGGAGCCCATCGCCAAAATTTGCATCAAAAACTGCGGTAAATCAGCCCTCGCTGCAATTGCGAGAGAGTTGCGCCTGGGGTGCTATTTGCGTATATGTTGCAAGTGAAACAGGTTTTTCCGGTCCTCCGGGGCTATGGGCGTAACGATGATCCAGACGCGTACCACCGTTTTGCCGCTCGCCA
>JAYTFS010000076.1:0-3796 GCA_043734185.1 Pseudolabrys sp.
CGGAAACAGCACTGTGAAGCCGATTGCGACGAAAAACACAACGTAAATTGGCAGCGACGCATACATCGCTTTCGAAAACGATACCCCGACGAATTTCGACGCCACCAATAGCGATAGCCCGTAAGGCGGCGTGATTAGTCCGAACACCAGCGTCGTGATCAAAACCACGCCCATGTGCAGCGGCTTGATGTTGCCAAGTTCGTTGAGCTTGATAACGATCGGCATGAAGATGATGATCGCTGGAACGGCGTCCATGAAATCGCCGATTACGATGAACAGCAGCACCAGCAGCAGCATGATGATGCGCCCGTCGTTGCCAGCCACGATCTCGATCCAGCCGGAAACGATATCCGGCCCGCGCAAATAGGCGAGCATCCAGCCAAAGGCGGAGGCCGCCGCGACCAGAGCGAGTGGGATCGAATAAAGCAGCCCGGTATAAACGAAGTCGCGCGGCAAATGCCGGATGTGTCCGGGGCTGAGTAGCGGCACCAGCACTAGCAAAATATACACTGACGCCACCATGCCGGCTTCGGTCGGCGTGAACCAGCCGGTAAGGATACCGCCCATGATGATTACCGGTATCATCAACGGCAAAGCCGATGCGCGCGCGGCATCGGCGAATTCGCACAGCGAAGCGCGGGCCTTTTTCACGCCGACCGGCCCGAAGAAGTGCGAATAAATCATCAGCCCGATGCCAACTACGATACCGGGGACGATACCCGCCAGAAATAGCCCGCCGATCGAGACGTTGCCGGTCGCACCATAGACCACCGCCATGATGCTCGGCGGAATGAGGTTCGCCATGGTCGAGGCGCATGCGATCAAGGCCGCGGTGAAGGCGCGGTCATAGCCTTCCTTGGTCATTTCCGGCGCCACGGTGCGGCTGAGAACGGCGACGTCGGCGGTCGAAGAGCCGGAAATACCGGCAAAGAACATGCTGAACAGCGTAACGACTTGCGCCAGGCCGCCGCGCATGTGGCCGACCATGGTCTGCGCCAGCCGGATCATCCGGTTTGTGACGTTCGCAGAGGTCATCAACTCGCCAACCAGCAGAAAGAACGGCACTGCCAATAGGATTTCGGAATCGATGCCGTGAAACATCTGCCCAATCATTGATTGCATGCTGATCGGCGTCAGCGCACAAGCGGCGAGCACGCCAGCCATCAGCGCGAACGCGACCGGCACGCCCATATAGCCAAAGCCCACGAAGCAGATCGTCATCAGCAGAAGGATCGCGCCATTGCTCATTTCATGATTCCTTCAAAATCGTCTTTATCTTCCGGTCCCTCGAAGCCACCCCGCCAGCCATTGATGATTTGCTCCAGACAAAACAAAACAATCAGCGCACCAGAAAGCGGAACGCTTACGGTGTAGGTCGCGAGCGGAATGAGCGACGGCGCGCGGAAGCTGCCCATGTCATTCATGAAGTTCTGGATACCGAACACCAGCATGGCGAGCGCGACCGCCAAGATGATGAGGCGGTTAGAAACCTCCATGAAGGTTCGCTTCGGGCCGCTCATGCGCTTGGTGATTTCGACCAGATTGAGATGATCTATGCGCCGCGTCGCCACCGCCATGCCAATAAAGATGCCCCAGGCGAAAAAGCCGGTGGTGGCAAGCTGCAGCCACAAGATTGCAGCGCCGAGCTCGCGCGTCACGACATCGAGAAAGACCGAAAAAGTAAATCCCGCAATCGACACGCCGCATAGGATCATCAGGATATGTTCGAGCGGATCCAGCGCCGTCCATTTAAGATGACGATGGCGCGCGATCACCAGCGGCGGCTTAACCGGGATACCCTCTAGAACGCTCATCGGAAATCCTTATAGAAGGAGCCTATTACGTGCTGCAGGCGGCGGCGCTTTCACGCCACCGCCCGTCATTCATGCTCCGTGCCGCCTATTTCACGTTGCGGACGAGTTCAAGAATCTTCACAGCGTGCGGACCCAATTCTTTGGCAAGTTGGTCTTGGATCGGCGCGGCCGCCTTGATGAAGCCAGACTTGTCGACACCTTCTACCACCTTGACGCCCATGGTCTTGAGTTTGTCGGCCGAATCCGACTCGAGTTTGAGACCCAGCATGGGTTCTTTTTTTGCCACTTCGTCGGCCGCGGCCTGCACCCATTGCTTCTCCTGATCGCTCAGGCTGTTCCAGGTTTTATCGCTGACCCAGATGCAGTTGTTGTTGGCCTCATGCTCTGTCATCGAGAGGATCGGTGCGACTTCATAGTGCTTGTTCGCCAGGTAAACGTTGACGCCGTTTTCGGCGATGTTGACGACGCCGGTTTGCAGCGAGGTATAAACTTCGCCGAATGGCATGTGCACGGTCTGCGAGCCATAAGCCGGGAAATGCGTGTCCTCGGTCTTGGTCGCCTGCACACGGATCTTCTGGCCTTTGATATCTTCGACCGATTTGATCTCTTTCTTCGAGTACATGTTGCGCAAGCCCATCGTCAGCAGGCCGAGCACCTGCGCGCCCTGCACGGATTCCTTGACCATGTCGCGGAAGGCTTTCGAGACGCCCGGATCGGCCAATGTCTTGGCAAGATGATCCTTGTCGCGGAAGATGAAGTGCAGTGAGAATACGCCGGCTTGCGGTGCCAGCGTCGAGGCATTAGCGGTCGAGGTGATGACGAAGTCGATGTCGCCGGTGCGGAGCTTCTGCAGCATCACCGGTTCCTGACCGAGCTGCGCCCCAGGAAATTGATCGATGCTTAATTTGCCACCACTTAATTCCTTCAGCTTGGCATCGAAAATATCGCCGGCGATACCATAGGCGGTCGTTTTGGGCTGGTCGTAGCCGAAGGTGAATTTGCGTTGCGCATTAGCGTCGGTCGGCATGGCAAGCGCCATAACACCGATGGCGAAAGCCGATCGCGCAAATAGCCTGATCGCGCTATTCATTGGTAGTCCTCCCATGTCATTTATTATTATGAACTATTTGTCGTAGTGGCTCGATTTAATACTATCCCGTCACCGCGAGCAACGGCGCTCAGTACGGCTTGTCGCCCACGATGGTGCAGCGGCGCATCACGCGCTTAAAGCGCGCTTCGTCGAAGCCGGTAGCGCGATGCAGTGTGCATCGATTGTCCCAGACCATGCACTCACGCGGCTGCCAGGTGTGCGAATATATGTTGTTTGGTGGCGTGGTGAGCACATTGAGCTCCTCGATTAGTGCGCGACCTTCGGTGTAATTCATGCCTTCGATCGATTCAGCGTGGTCGCCAAGGAAGATTGCCTTGCGCCCAGTTTGCGGATGGGTGCGCACGATCGGGTGCGCGACCGGGGGTACCTTAGCGGACTGTTCGGCGGTCAGCGGGTCTTCGCCGTGACGGCGCTTGCGCGAAAAGGTGAAATTGTGGATCGCCCGCTTGCCGTCGATCATCTTTTTTATGTCGCCTGGCAAGATATCGTAGCCGGAATACATGTCAGCGAATTGCGTCTCCCCGCCGTCGCCCAGTGGAGGCACAATCTCGGAATACATCATGGTCGCTTGCCCGGTGTGCTCTCTCCAGGAGCCGTCGGTGTGCCAGTACAAAGTGCCTCTGTCGGGATGCTTGCCGCTTGGATTGCCGTCCTTGTCGAGGTTGGACAGCATGTAGATTTCCGGGTGCTCCTTGTAGCCATGGTACTGGCTGAGCACGTGGACTTGCACCTCACCGAAATTACGCGCGAAGGCGACCTGCGTCGCCGGCGGTAGATCGACATCGCGGAACAGGATTAGTTCGTAGTCGAGGAAAGCCTCATAAATCTTGGCGAATATCGCCGGCGACACTGCTTCGGCCAGTGTTATGCC
>JAYTFS010000077.1:0-2939 GCA_043734185.1 Pseudolabrys sp.
GCCATCAACAGCCAGTGCCACGCCGTAAAACTATTGGCGGCGGGAGGTCTTTCGGCGGTGTGGCCTGTGGTCATGGGTTGCGAACCATCAGCAGCGCGGGGCCATCGGGCGTATCGATCATGTGGGCTTTTTCGAATCCCGCCTTCTCGTAGGCGCGCACCGCGCGATGGTTGGCGGGATCGGGATCGGTCACCATGCGCGGCGCGCCGTGCGCCAGCCTCTCGTCGACGAAGGCGCGAATGAATGCCGAACCATGGCCGCGCTCGATCATGCCGGGCTCACCAATAAAAAGATCAATGCCACGGGCGCCCTTGGGATGGGTGCCGAAGCCGGAATTCCACGCGGTAAGATCATAGCACTGGATGTAGCCGAAATCGGCGCCTTTTGTCGCAACGACAAATTGGTCCATGGCCGGCTCGTCGAGATCGCCGCTGACCAGCGCATATTGCTCGTCCGGATCGCCCCACCATTGGCGGACATGCGGATGCGCGAGCCACTGCCGGATCAGCGGCAGATCGGCCGAGCTCATTGGACGAAAGACGTAAACCGCCATCCATCAGCCGCCGAGCATCTCGATGGTCACGTTGCGGTTGGTGTAGACGCAGATATCGGCGGCGATATCCAGCCCGCGGCGAACGATGGCCTCGGCGTCCTTATCGGTGTCAATCAGCGCACGGGCGGCTGCCAGCGCATAATTGCCGCCGGAGCCGATCGCCATCACACCGGCCTCCGGCTCCAGCACGTCGCCGGTGCCGGTCAGCACCAGCGAGACGTCCTTATCGGCGACGATCATCATCGCCTCCAGGCGGCGCAGATAGCGGTCGGTGCGCCAGTCCTTGGCGAGCTCGACGGCGGCCCGGGTCAATTGGCCGGGATACTGCTCCAGTTTGCTCTCCAGCCGCTCGAACAGGGTGAAAGCGTCAGCGGTGGCGCCGGCAAAGCCGCCGATGACGTCGCCCTTGCCGAGTTTGCGGACCTTTTTGGCGTTGGATTTGATCACGGTCTGGCCGATCGAGACCTGGCCGTCGCCGCCAATCACCACCTTGCCGCCCTTGCGGACCGTTAAGATCGTGGTGCCGTGCCAGACCGACGGCTCATTTGGGGAAGCTTGCATGGAATACCTCTTGTCCGGTCAGATTTAGGGGCTCGAGGGGCCCGTTACAATCGGTCGGATTCGGTCACCATAGGCGGAAGATGAGCCTTTAAAGCGTCATCCCGCAGTAGCGAAGGCGACATCAGCCTGTTAAAAGGGCCGCGTTTTCGGTCAAGGGCCCAAAACAGGCCAAGGAAAGCACGTTTCATGCGCATAGCGACCATCAAGCGCAAGACCAAAGAGACCGACATCGAGGTAGCGGTAAACCTCGATGGCACGGGCGTATCCAAAGTTTCGACCGGTATCGGCTTCTTCGACCACATGCTCGATCTGCTGGCGCGGCATTCGCGCATCGACATCACGGTCAAGGCGGATGGCGACCTCCATGTCGACCATCACCACACCACCGAGGACGTCGGCATCGCGCTGGGTCAGGCCGTGAAGCAGGCGCTCGGCACCATGGCCGGGATCACCCGCTACGCTTCGATCCACATGCCGATGGACGAGACGCTGTCGCGGGTTGTGATCGACATCTCGGGACGGCCGGTGCTGGTGTTCAAAGTGGATTTCCCGCGCGACAAGGTCGGCGAGTTCGACACCGAGCTGGTGCGCGAATGGTTCAACGCGTTCACGATCAACGCCGGCGTGACTTTGCACGTCGAGACCCTATATGGCGAGAACAGCCATCATATCGCCGAATCCTGCTTCAAGGGTCTGGCCAGGGCGCTTCGTGCGGCGGTTGCGATCGATCCAAAAACCGCGGGCGAAGTGCCATCCACCAAGGGTCAGCTCGGCGGCTGACTCTTTTTGCGGCGGAGAGGTGCGATGCCGGTCTTTACAGTGCATGCCCCGGTCGATGGCGGCGCCGATCTGGCGGCGACCGACAAGTTTGCGTTCGTGCGTGACGGCTTTCATTTCTGGGCCATGGTCGCGAGCGTGTTGTGGCTGGTCTGGCATCGGCTTTGGCTGGCGCTGATCGGATGGATCGCTTTGAACGCCGCGATCTGGTTCGGCCTGACCGCGCTCGGCGTCAGCAGCGGTACGATCCTGTTGGCGGACTTCCTGATCGCGGTCCTGATGGGCTTTGAAGCCGCCAGCCTGCAGCGCTGGACGCTGTCGCGGCGCAAATGGCGCCAGCTCGATATCGTGGTGGCTGACGACGCGGAAGCCGCCGAGCGGCGCTTCTTCGATCGCTGGACCGCACGGCAGCGCGGCCTCACTAACGACCTATGGGCGGTCGATCGCGGCGCGCCGCCGCCGACCCGCAACATTCCAGGCCAGCCGTTCTCGAAGCCGCCGCCGATGCCGCAGGGCGGCATCATTGGATTATTTCCGGAGCCGGGAGGGTCACGATGAGCGTTGCGATCATCGACTACGGATCCGGCAATCTGCACTCGGCGGCAAAGGCGTTCGAGCGCGCTACCCGTGCCTCCCATGATCCGCAGAAAATCATGGTGACGCGCGATCCCGAAGTAGTGTTTCGCGCCGATCGCATCGTGCTGCCTGGTGTCGGCGCCTTCGCCGATTGCCGCAAGGGCCTTGATTCACTCGACGGCATGCTCGAGGCGATGACCGAGGCTGTACGGGTCAAAGCGCGGCCATTCTTCGGCATCTGCGTCGGCATGCAGCTGATGGCGACGCGTGGCAAGGAGCACGTCACCACCGACGGCTTTGACTGGATTGCGGGCGATGTTGAAAAGATTTCGCCGCGCGAAGAGAATCTGAAAATTCCGCACATGGGCTGGAACACGCTCGACATGGTGCATGAGCATCCGGTGCTGGAGCGGCTGCCGCTCGGGCCGAAGGGCCTCCACGCCTATTTCGTGCACTCCTATCACCTCAACGC
>JAYTFS010000078.1:0-15625 GCA_043734185.1 Pseudolabrys sp.
CACGAAATGCCCGTCCATCACGTCCACATGGATCCAGTCGCAGCCTGCGGCTTCGATGGCGCGCACTTCGTCGCCGAGTTTGGCGAAGTCGGCCGCTAAAATTGACGGCGCGATGATCAAGGGACGGGGCATTCAAGGGCCTCCAATCGAGGTTCGCGTAACACGCGGCGTGGCTGCGGGCAATGTTACCCAGCGCAAAGCAGGCCGGCTGTTAACGCTTTTCCGTGAGCCGCCGCGCCAGCGGTTTTACGAATGCCGGTAGTAGATACATCGGAAACTGCGCCATGGCGAAATAGAACCAGGCAAGGTCAGGGAGCGCGCTCCCCAGCGCCGCCATGATCACGCCGACATTGCGGAAGCCGGAGAGCAAGCCGATCACCAAACCCCGGTCGATACCGGCCCGAGTGAACACCAGTGCGCTCAGCCCGATCAACATGCCGGTAAGGAGGATGACCAGCGCAAACAGTTCGAGTGCAAACAGCGGGTCGGCCATGACGTGGCGCGGCACGCCGTCCATCGCCGCGACCGCAAAGATGAAAACCGCGATCACGTTGAGGCCGTCGATTGGCTCCTTCTGGCGTTCGATCCAGGGCTGGCCAACCACGCGGCGGATTGCATAGACAACCGCGCCCGACGCTGCGAAAAAGAAAAACAGTTTCACGCCGAGTTCGATCGGCGAGAACAGCGCCGTGCCGAGAAAAAGATAGCTGAAGGCAACCGTCGTGATCGGCGAAATGGCGCTGCACGCGATCAGCGTCACGAGCGAAAACGCGACGTCGAGGCCCATCAGCGCCGCAAAGGCAGCCGACGACGTTATCGGCGCAATCGCGCTTTGCAGGATCATGATGGTGTAGAGCGCCGGCATGGATTCGCGGACGCCGAAAAGGACATAGGCCACGCCAAACAGCGCCGGCACGGCCACCATAATCCAGAGCGTCGCGACGACGACGAGCCGGGGCGCCTTGATATAGCCCCGGAATGCGCTGGGGTCGGTGCGCAGATATGAAAACAACAGCAGCACGAAGACAGTTTCGCCGAGGTATGGCTTGACGTAACTCGCAAGCCCCGGAACCGAGAGACCAAAAAATATCGACACTGCAAGTGCGCGCGTGCCTTGGCGGCCGAGCCAGGCCAGCGCGGCGGTCAGCGCAGTCAGAATCGGCATGGATAAAGCTTCCCCCAGCGGCGGCAAGGTCATAGCGCCTGCAACCGATCCATTCCATATAAAAGGTGTCTGTTCGGTAACGCGGAACATGGAGGCTGCTCAATATGGCACGCACCGATGCTATCGTGCTCGGCGCCGGCATCGTCGGCACCTCGATTGCGCTGCATCTGGCCAAGCGCGGCATGAGCGTCGCGCTGGTCGACCGCGCCGGCGTGGGCGAGCAGACCTCCTATGGCAATGCGGGCATCGTCGAGGGTAACACGCTTTTCCCACCGGCATTTCCATCAGACATATCGGCGCTGGCGCGCATCGCGCTCAAGCGCGCGACCGAGGCCAATTATCATCTGTCGTTTCTGCCGCAGGCGCTGCCTTGGCTGCTGGCGTTTCGCGAAGCATCGCAGCCGCAGCGGCTCATCGAAACGGCGCGACTAATCCGCCCGCTGTTTGCGCGCGCCGTGGCCGAGCACGAGGCTTTGATGGCGGAATCCGGTGCCACGCATTATTTGCGCAAGACCGGCTGGCTCAAGGTTTATCGCAGCGAAAGCGCCATCAAGGGATTGCAGAGCGAATTCGACCTGGCGGGGCAATTCGGATTGCCGTTGCAGGCCCTCGACACGGCCGGCACGTTGGCGCTGGAGCCAATGCTTCATCCGGTATTCCCGCACGCAGTGTTTTGGCCGCAGGCGGCGAGCGTGAGCAATCCATTGGGCGTGACGCGCGCCTATGCTGCACGTTTTACCGCGCTAGGGGGTGTCACGCTTTCAGGCGACGCGCGCTCCTTGCATCGCGCGGGCAATGGCTGGCGGATCGAGACGAACGAGGGCGGCATTGACGCGCCGGAAGTCGTCGTGGCGCTGGGGCCCTGGGCGTCGGATCTGCTCAAGCCGTTGGGCCTGAACTTGCCGCTGATGGTCAAGCGCGGTTATCACCGGCATTTTCATGCCATCGGAAATGCCGGCCTGTCGCGGCCGGTGCTCGATGCCGGCGTCGGCTATGTGATCACGCCGATGGAGCAGGGCATTCGCTTGACCACTGGGGTCGAATTCGCCGCGCGCGACGCGCCGCCGTCGCCGGTGCAACTTGAGCAGCTAATGCCCAAGGCACGCGAATTGTTTCCGCTCGGCGAGCGTGCGGAAGAAAGAACCTGGCTCGGCGCGCGGCCTTGTTTTCCTGATTCAAGCCCAGTCATTGGGCGGGCACCCGGGCAAGGCGGGCTGTGGCTCGCCATAGGCCATGCGCATTGGGGGCTGACGCTCGGACCCGCCACGGGCCGCTTGATCGCAGAAATGATAACCGGGCAAATGCCGTTCTGTGACCCGGCGCCGTATCGCGCGGAACGTTTCGCTTAAGCCGCCGGCGTCACTTCGCGAAAGGCAAAGCGGTCGCGGATCATCATGTTGAAAAACGTTCCCTTGGAATAGGCGGCTTGGAACGAGGTCACGACGTCCGAAGGCACCATGAAATATTGGTAGATGCGCCCGGTCGTGAACGTCACGGTCAGGCGGGCGAGTTCAGGCACGTATTCGATGTCTGCAATAACGGACGATGGCATACTGCTTTAACGCACCATCCATTAATTTGTTTCAGCCGAAACGGTCGCGCCAGCTCGGCAAGGCGCCCGGGAACGGCAGTGCCGTAGCCGCATAAATCCCACGCGCGATGGCGCGTGCCATCACGTTGGCGGCTACCATGCCGACTTCGGCCAGCCCGTAGTAAGGATCGTCGAGCGGCTTGGTGCCGGTGGCGGCCGAGAAGACGACGTCGCCATCGAGCGGCGTGTGAACTGGATAGATCGCGCGGGCGAGACCGTCCTGCGCCATAACGGCGAGGCGGTTGCACTGCGCCTTGTTGAGTTTCGCATCGGTCGCGATGACTGCGATCGTGGTGTTTTCCTGCGGGCTGCCTTTGGTGCGAATGGCGAGGTCGGCGGCAGAGAATTGTGGCGGCCAGCCACGTCCGCCGAATTCGCCATTTTGTTCGAATGGCGCCGCCCAGAAATGCGGACCATCGCCGATTACGGTGGTGCCGACCGCATTGACCACCACCAGCGCACCGACAGTGATGCCGCCGCGTATCTGCGCCGAAGCGGAGCCGACGCCACCTTTAAGGTTGACCGTGGTGGCACCCAAGCCCGCGCCGGCGCTACCGATCGCAAAATTCGCGCCCGCATTCTTGGCGGCGTCATAGCCGAACTCGCGAAAGGGCGGGTAGCGGCCCCAGTCCTTGTTACCGCCATTGAGCAGGTCGAACATGATGGCGCCGGGGATGATCGGCACCACGGCGTCGCGAATGCGGAAACCGCGGCCTTGCTCGCGCATGTAGGCCTGCACGCCGGAGGCGGCATCGAGGCCAAAGGCCGAGCCGCCCGATAGCACGATGGCGTCGATGCCTTCCACGGTCTGCGCCGGATCGAGCAAAGCGGTCTCGCGCGTGCCGGGCCCGCCGCCGCGCACGTCGACGCTCGCCGCCACGGCCGTATCGAACACGATTGCCGTGGTGCCGGAGCCGAGCTTGGCGTCGCCGGCATGGCCGACGCGGATACCCGAAATATCGGTGATGAGATTACGCAAAAGAGAGAAACCCTCGTTATCACGCCCAATCACTTCATGGTCAGGTCGCGCTGCCCGACTTGCCATGGCCACACTTGCAGGGGCATCTAGGCCCCATGCATAGCGACGTTACCATATTTGCCGCCTTGATCGCAGGGCTGGTCAGCTTCCTTTCCCCCTGCGTTTTGCCGCTGGTGCCGCCTTATCTTGTCTATCTCGCCGGCACCTCGCTGGAACGGTTTGCCGACAAAGAGCCTGAGCTGCGGGTCAAACGCGAGACGGTGACGGCGGCTCTCCTGTTCGTACTTGGCTTCTCCACGGTATTTGTGGCGCTTGGCGCGAGTGCCAGCGTGGTTGGCTCGCTCGTCCGCGTCTATTCGGGACCGCTGGCGACGATTGCTGGCATCGCGATCATTATCATGGGGCTGCATTTTCTCGGCCTCACGCAGATTGCTTTTCTGATGCGCGAAAAGCGGGTCGAAGTGGCAAAGCCTGTCGGACTTTGGGGCGCTTATGTCATGGGTCTGGCGTTTGCATTCGGCTGGACGCCGTGCATCGGGCCGATCCTCGCCGCAATTCTGGCGGTGGCGGCTTCTGAGCAGACGGTGACCCAGGGCGCAGGCTTGCTTGCTGTCTATTCCCTCGGCCTCGGCATTCCGTTCGTCATCGCCGCCTTTGCGATCGAGCCTTTCGCCGCCTTCCTGTCGCGCTTCCGCAAGCATCTGCGCCGCGTCGAGCAGGCGATGGGCTTGGCCCTTGTGTTCACCGGCATCGCGTTTCTTACCGGCAGCATCAACACCATGAGTTTCTGGTTGTTGGAATTGTTTCCGGTATTGGGCAAGATCGGCTGAGTCCAAAAAGAAAGCCCGCCAACGCGGCGGGCTTTCGTCTGAGTGAATCGTCTCAACTCATTTCATTTTGGTGCAGTCCGAGCCCGGGCACTCGACGTAGGTTACCTTGCCACTGGCGTCTTTTTTCCAGACATACATCACATAGTCGAGGTTGGTGCGGTCGCCCTTTTTGTCGTAGGAAATGTCGCCGAGCACGGTCTTGAACTTCATGCCGGAGTGCATACTGGCTGCGACCTTTTTCGGATCGAGCGACTTTGCTGCTTCCGCCGCCTGCTTGATGATCTGCACCGCGGCATAGCTATAGAGTGTGTATGCTTCCGGTTCGAATTTTTTGGCGCGGAATTTATCCACCGCGTCCTTCGCCGCCGGATTGTTGCGCGGATCGGGCCCGTACGTCATCAGCGTGCCTTCGACGCCGGGCCCACCGATTGAAGCAAATTCATTGTCAGTGATGCCGTCGCCGCCCATCAGCGGCGCCTTGACGCCTTGGTCGCGCATCTGCCGCACGATCAAGCCGCCTTCCGTGTACAAGCCGCCCCAATAGATGAGTTCCGCGCCCGATTGCTTGATTTTGGAAACCAGCGCCGAATAATCCTTCTCGCCGACGTTGACGCCTTCGTACATCGCTTCTTTGACGCCGCCCGCGTTCATCGCCTTCTTGGTTTCGTCGGCAAGGCCTTTGCCGTAGGTGGTCTTGTCGTGAATGACGGCAATCTTCTTGCCCTTGAAATATTTGACGATGTAATCGCCGGCGACCTTACCCTGCTGATCGTCGCGGCCGCACACGCGGAAGATGTTCCACATGCCGCGTTCGGTGACCTTCGGATTGGTCGATGCCGGCGTGATCTGCAGGATGCCGTTCTCCTGGTAGACTTCGGATGATGGCATCGTGACGCCGGAATTATAGTGGCCGACCACGAATTTTACGCCGTCGGCGGAGAATTTGTTAGCAACCGACACGCCTTGCTTCGGATCTGACACGTCGTCGCCATATGAGACGGTGATTTTCTGGCCGAGGATGCCGCCTGCGGCGTTGATGTCGGCCGCGGCCTGATCGACACCGTTCTTCATTTGCGCGCCGGTTGCGGCACTCGGGCCGGTGATCGGGCCGCCGACTGCCAGCTTGACCTGGGCTTGCGCCATTCCGCCCAACGTAATCGCAAAACCCAGCGCGAAGCCGAGCGTGGTGATCCTCTTCATCTGTTTTCCCCTTCGACTGGAACCGGCAAACTAGGATGGCCCAATGTTACGTCAGGGCAGCCTGCGGCGCCAGCGCAGACGGCCTTCCGGCTCGTTGATCCAGCGATATTGCGTGACCATCTGGCCGGCACGAGCGGCCTGAAAGCCTAAGAATCCGAAGGCCATGCAGACCACGCTATCGACCAGATAATAGTGCGCGGACAGTAGGGTGCCGCCGAACAGGCTGAAGTGAAAGAAGCGTACCGCGGCGCCCAGGATGAGGCTATAGCCGGCAACCTGCCATTGCGGCCGCCAGGTCTCGGCAATGGCACGGCTGGAAAGCGCGGCTGCCCCGCCGCCGAACAGGACGGTGACCAGCAGGAACACGCCGAAGGAGCCTTCCTCGTACAGGAGCTGTGAGATCATGCGCGTCCGCCCTCAAGGTAGGCTTGTTTGACCTCGGGCCGCTCCAGCAATTCGCGCCCCGATCCAGACAACGTGATCAACCCGTTGACCATTACATAGCCGCGGTGGGCGAGCTTGAGTGCGTGGTAGGCATTCTGCTCCACCAGGAACACGGTGAGACCATCTTGTGCGTTGAGCGTTTTGATCGCATCGAAGATCTGCCGCACGATCAGTGGTGCCAGGCCCAAGGACGGCTCGTCGAGCAGCAACAGCCGCGGCCGCGCCATCAACGCGCGCGCAATCGCCAGCATCTGCTGTTCGCCGCCCGACAGCGTGCCGCCGCGCTGGATTAATCGCTGCTTCAAGCGCGGGAACAGCGCAAGCACGCGTTCGAGATCGGAAGAAAATTGTGAGGGCTCGCCAGTGGTCGCGCCCATTTGCAGATTTTCCAGCACCGTCATGCGCGAGAATATGCGACGGCCTTCCGGGGCCTGCGCCAGCTTCAGCCGCGCGATCTCGTGAGTCGGCATTTGCGTGATGTCTTGCCCGGAAAATTCAATCGTGCCTTCGCTCGCGCGCGGATTGCCGCAAATGCTCATCATCAGTGTGGATTTTCCCGCGCCATTGGCGCCGATCAAGGTGACGATCTCGCCATCGTTCACGTCGACGTCGACGCCCTTGAGCGCCATGACGCGACCGTAGAAAGTCTTCACGCCGCGCACGGAAAGGAGCGGGAAGGTCATAGACCCACCTCGGCTTCGACTTTCGCGACGTCCTCGTCGGCAACGCCGAGATAGGCGGCGATCACCTTCGGATCGTTGCGCACCTGTTCAGGTGGCCCATCGGAAATTTTCACGCCGTAATCGAGCACGATCAGGTGGTCAGAAATCTCCATCACCACCGACATGTCGTGTTCGATCAGCAGGATCGAAATGGCGTGCTCGTCGCGAATGGCGAGTAGAAGTGCGTTGAGCTCGGCGCTTTCGCGCGGATTGAGGCCGGCCGCCGGCTCATCAAGGCAGAGCAGCACGGGCTCGGTGCACATGGCACGCGCGATTTCCAGCCGCCGCTGCGCACCATAGGGCAGATCGCCGGCCGGATCGTCGGCGCGCTCCAGCAAACCTACGCGATCGAGCCAGGCTCGCGCCTTGTTGATGGCCATGCGTTCGGCTGCGGCGAAAGAGGGAAAGCCAAGAATGCCGAGCAATGTGTAGCCCGATGCGACCATCAGCCGGTTGTGCTGGGCGACCAGCAGGTTTTCCAGCGCCGTCATGCCCGGAAACAGCCGGATGTTCTGAAATGTACGGGCAACGCGAGCCTGTTGGGTGACGAGAAAATCCGGCATGCGCTCGAGCTGGTAAAGCGCGCTGTCACCTTTGGCGATGCTGCGCTTGCCGCTGCCGGTAAGCGTCTCCAGTTCGCTCCAAATTGACGCGTCGCCATGGCACAAGCCCAAACGGCCTTCGCTTGGCTTGTAAAAGCCGGTGATACAGTTGAACACCGTGGTCTTGCCGGCGCCGTTCGGCCCGATCAGCGCGGTGATATTGCCCTGGCGCGCCTGAAACGATAGGTCGTCGACCGCGACCAGCCCGCCGAAGCGCATGGTCAGGTGCTCGACGTTGAGCAGAATCTCGCCGGCTCCACTCATCAGCCGTGGCCTTCCTTGACCAGATCCACGGAGATTTTCTTGCTCTCTTTGAGAAACACCGATGGGTCGCGCGCGGAGACCAACCCGCGCGGCCGCCAAATCATGATCAGCACCATGCCGAAACCGAACAGCAGCATGCGGTACTGCGTCGGGTCGAAGGCATCGCCGAAAATCCGCTTCAGGAAATCGAGCTCGCGCATGATCTCGGTTCCGCCGATCATAACAATGGCGGCAATCGCCACGCCGACCTGACTGCCCATGCCGCCGAGCACGACGATGGAGAGGATGGTAGCCGACTCCAGGAAGGTGAAGGATTCCGGCGAAATGAATCCTTGCCGCGCGGCAAAGAACGAACCGGCAAAGCCTGCAAACATGGCGCCCATGGCAAAAGCGGTGAGCTTGGTATTTGTCGTATTGATGCCAAGCGAGCGGCAGGCGATTTCATCCTCGCGCAACGCCTCCCACGCGCGTCCCACTGGCAGCCGGCGCAGCCGCATGGTGACGAAGGCGGTGAGGAATGCCAGCGCCAGGATCAGATAGTAGAGGAAGAGGGTGCGATAGATCGGCGAGAATTCTAGGCCGAATCGCGCGGCAAAGCCGTCGTCATCGGCATTGAATGGGATGCCAAAAAATGTCGGACGCGGAATGCCGCTGATGCCGGCATAGCCGTTGGTCAGGTCGACCCAGTTGATGATGACGATGCGGATGATTTCGCCGAAGGCGAGCGTGACGATGGCGAGATAGTCGCCGCGCAGGCGCAGCACCGGAAAGCCGAGCAGAATTCCCCAGAACGACGACAGCACGCCGGCCAGCGGCAGCAGAATCCAAAACGAGAAGCCGAATTCCTTGGCCAGCAAGGCGTAGGAATAGGCGCCGACCGCGTAGAAGGCGACATAGCCGAGGTCGAGCAGACCGGCGAGGCCGACCACGATATTGAGGCCCCAGCCCAACATTACATAGATCAGAATCTGGATGCCGAAATTGTCGACCCATTTCACCGCGCCACCGAAACCTTTGATGATGATGACGATGATTGGATAGGCGATCACGAAGCCAACGGAAAACGGAATGAACCGCTTGGCGACAAAGTCGCGCCACGCCGGCTGCGCGATCGGTGCGGGCCGCAGCGCGCGCTGTTGGAGCCAGGGCTGGAGCGTGAGCGAATAGAACAGGCGGCTAAACCCGACAATGCCGACGAGGGCGAAAAACAACTGCCAGCGCGTTGTCACGATCAGTTCGTTGCGGATGTCCTGCTCGGTTTTGAAGGCGACCAGTGGCAGGAACAGACCGAAGGCGAGCAGCGCGGTAACGCCGGCATCGGTGAGCGCGGTTTTGAGCTTGTTGTGCTCGCTCGCTACCGGCGCCGTCATCTCAAACCTTCTCGACATCCGGCCGGCCGAACAGGCCCTGCGGCAGGAAGATCAATGTAATGGCAAGCACGGAGAAGGCGGCGACATCCTTGTAGTCGATCGAAAAATAGGCCGACCACATGGTCTCGATCAGGCCGATCAAAAGGCCGCCGATCACAGCACCGGGCAGCGAGCCGATGCCGCCGAGCACCGCGGCGGTGAAGGCTTTCACGCCGGGCACAAAGCCATCCGAGAAGCTGACCACGCCGTAATACATCAAGTACAAAGTGCCGGCGACGGCGGCGAGCGCGGCGGCAATCACGAAGGTCATTGAGATGGTGCGGTCGACATCGACGCCGACCAGCGCCGCCATCTTCTGATCTTGCTCACAAGCGCGTTGGGCGCGGCCGAGCGTCGTCTTGGCCACCAGATACCAGAACGCCGCCAATAGCACGGCGGTGACGCCCCAGATGATGAGTTGCTTGAACGACAGCGTGACCGCGTAATCGTTCTTGGTGAACAAAACGAATTCGCCTTGCACCATGGGCGGCGTGGATTTGTTGCGCGGCCCTTGGCTCACCTGCACGAAGTTGGAGAGAAAAATCGACATGCCGATGGCGGAAATCAGCGGCGCCAGGCGAAACGAGCCGCGCAACGGACGATAGGCCAGCCGCTCGATGATCCAATTCACCAGCGACGTGAACAGCATCGCCACCACCAGCACAATTAGCAACGCCAGCGCGATCGAAGTAATGCCGAGCCAGGTGGTGAGGATCAGAAAGGCGATCAGCGCGATAAAGGACGACACCATGAACAGGTCGCCATGGGCGAAGTTCACCATGCCGATGATGCCGAATACCATGGTGTAGCCGAGAGCGATCAGGCCGTAGATCGAGCCGAGCGTGATGCCGTTGATGAGCTGCTGGATGAAAATTTCCATGCGCTTAGCTCAAGCCTTTCGGTGGCCGCCCGGCAGACGGCCATGTTTCTCCCTTTTAGACTTAACAGGGGAACATGGGAGCGGCAAGGAACTCTCAGAGTTCCCCCATGCTCTTACAAACGGAACGATTGAATTCATGGGGCGTTATTTTATTGGCCGGAGAGTCACGAAGTAGTCTTCGAGCCATTCAGCCAAAAACGTTGGAGAAATATAAAAATGTCCCAGAACCAAAACCCCAACCAGAATCAGAAGCCAGGCCAGCAGCAGGGCAATCAGCCCGGGCAACAGGGCGGTGATCATAAGCCCGGTCAGCAGCAGCAGGGTGGCGGTCAGAAGCCAGGCCAAGGCGGTGGCCAGCAAGGCGGCGGTCAAAGCCAGCAAGGTCAGAATCGCTAACGCGGTTTAGACAAACTCAACGGAAACCCCGCCGAGGTGGCGGGGTTTTTCGTTTCTTAGTGGCGCGCGCGGCGATTAACCTTGAGCAACGCGCTTAATAGGCGCGGCCGGTAAGGTAAAGTTTTGGTTTGTTTTGAAATAGACATTTGAACGGTCTACCCCTGATTTCAAGATTGGGGAGAACCGCATGCGGAAAATTTTCGGCATCACCGTTGCCATGATTTTGGCGATTGCAATTTATTTCACGCTGTTCTGGGGCTACGACGCGCTGCATGTGCTGACCTCGCCGACCTACGGCCTGGAGGACGTGTGGCGCTCGCAATATGTTTTCGGCATCGGCCGCTTCCTTGGCCTTGAGCCGATCGGTCTGATCAAGCTCGCCGCATTCTTCGGGGTTCTGAAGCTTGCGGTGGCCGCCATCTGCGCAGTGCACATCGTCGACCGCATCCGCAGCTTTGCGGGCGGCAAGGCCAACCTGGAAATTCTTGAAGGCGGTCTTCTCCTGGCCGCGCTGATTGCAATCGCTTCGGTTGGCGTTGGACTGTGGTCGCAAAATCTCGAGCTGGTGCGCGAACAGGCTGTCCAACTTGCCATTGCGGGATTGGCTATCGCGTTGGTCATGGTCGAGCGTAACCGCCGCCCGGCCCAGGCCGACGCAGCCGTTGCTACGCCGCAGGGCGCGCGCTGGTTCACGCCCTGGCGCTAACGCACCGTCAATCTGACAATTTAGATTCTGCCGTAGCTCGCCCCAAAAGGCGGGTTACTTTTCTTTGGCAAGCTCGGCGATAATTTCGCCGGCTTCCTTGAAGGCGTGGTTGCCCGCCGGCACGCCGCAATAGACCGACTGCTGCATGATGATTTCCTTGATGTCATCCTGCGAAAAGCCGCCTTCAGTAAGCGCCGCTCGCACATGCAGCCGGAATTCGTCCCACTGGCCGAGCGCGATCATGGTGCCGATCACCAGAATGCGGCGCGTGCGCTCGTCGTAGTGCGGGCGCGTCCAGATTTCGCCCCAGGCACCACGCGTGATGAAACCCTGAAATTCCGAATTGAATGGCGTCTTCTTCGTGTTGGCGCGATCGACCCAGGCATTGCCGAGCACCTTGCGGCGCCTGGACATGCCGGCATCGTAGCGTTCTTTCTCGTCCATCTCGGCGACCCTAGCTTCTCAGGAAGTTTTGCACCGTGTCGGTATAAAGTTGCGGCTGCTCCATGTTGGCGATATGGGCGGCATCGAGCGAAGCGATCTTGGCGCCCTTGATCTGCTTGGCGATGGCTTCGCCCGCGGCCGGCGGCGTCGCCGGGTCCTGCGCGCCGACGATCACCAAAGTCGGCGCGGTGATTTTCGGATTGGAAGCCGTGAAGTCCATGTCGCGGATCGCTTCGCAGCAGGCAATGTAGCCAACCGGATTGGTCGCCAGAAAAATGTCCTTGATGCGGGCGATTGTCTGTGGCGAACGCTCGCGGAAGCCCTTGGTGAACCAGCGTTCCATATTCGGATCGACCAGCGCGGCAAGACCTTTTTCCTGCACGAACTTGATGCGGTCGTTCCACGGCGCCTTGTCGGCGTAATGGAAGTTGGTGTTGGACAGGATCAGCTTCTCGACGCGGTCGGGCGCATTGGCGCCGAGCCATTGCCCGACCATGCCGCCCATCGACAGGCCGCACCAGTTGAACTTCTTGATCTTGAGGGCGTCGGCGATCGCTAGCACGTCGCGCCCGAAGCGCTCCATGGAATAGGGGCCCTTCGGCACGCCTGATTTGCCGTGGCCGCGGCGGTCGTAGCGCACCACGCGGTAATGCTTCGACCATTCCGGCATCTGGTCGTCCCACATATGCAGGTTGGTGCCGAGCGAATTTGACAGCATCAAAACCGGCGCGCCGTCGCGGCCTGCGACCTCGACATTGATCGGGCAGCCATCGGCATCGATCATCGGCATGAACGTCTCCCTGGGGTGGATTATGGTTGTTGGCGTGGCGTTGCCGACACCCTTAAAGGGCTCCGCGCCTGCTGCAAAGCTCTTTTCAGCAAGGCCGCGAGGGCTTAAGGCTTGAGCCTACGAGATGAAGGAGAAGTATCGATGGCGATGGTCATGACAGGGGAGGTCCAGCTCCCAGCCAGCCGCGAGGTTGTCTATGCCAAGCTCAACGACGCCGAGGTGCTCAAGGCCTGCATTCCCGGCTGCGAGGAACTGCTAAAAACCTCCGACACCGAAATGACCGCGGTTGCCGTCACCAAGATCGGCCCGGTCAAGGCGCGATTTAAGGGCAAAGTCCATCTGACCGATCTGGACCCGCCTAACGGCTACAAGATTTCCGGCGAAGGCGATGGCGGCGTTGCCGGTTTTGCCAAGGGCGGCGCCAGCGTCGCGCTGACCGAAAAGGATGGCGGCACGCTGCTCACCTACAATGTCGAGGCACAGATCGGCGGCAAGCTAGCCCAGCTTGGCCAGCGTCTGGTGAACGGGGCGGCCAAGAAGATTGCCGACGATTTTTTCAAGAATTTTGCCGCCATGGTTGCAGCCGACTAAGGCCCTTGCCACCGCCATGAGAGCCAACTCCGCCGCTTGAAACCCTTGACCCGGACTGCGGTGGGGGTTCAGACTTATTCTTGTTCCAAGGCACATTCGGGCCAAAATCGGCTCAATTTGCCCCTGGACCGCCGACACCCCGGTGCGGGCAAGGCGAAAAGAGGGCGTTGGCCCCGAATTTGGGAGGAATGCATGCCGGCTGTGTCCATGACGGTGAACGGCAAAGCCGTCACCGGCAACGTCGAAGAGCGCACTCTGCTGGTGCAATTCCTGCGCGAGCATCTGCGGCTTACCGGCACCCATGTGGGCTGCGACACCTCGCAATGCGGCGCCTGCGTCATCCATCTCGACGGCATCGCCGCCAAGTCCTGCACGCTGCTGGCGCTGCAATGCGAAGGCGCCAAGATCACTACCATCGAAGGCCTCGCCGAGCCCGGCGGCGCGCTGCATCCCATGCAGGAAGCGTTCCGCGAGCATCACGGCCTGCAATGCGGTTACTGCACGCCCGGCATGATCATGGCGGCACTCGATATCGTGCGCCGCCGCGGCAACGACCTCGACGAGCACACCATTCGCGAGCAACTCGACGGAAACATTTGCCGCTGCACCGGCTATCACAATATCGTCAAGGCGATCGCAGCGGGCGCGAAGAATATGGCCAAGGGCGGTGGCTCGCGACAAGCTGCTGAATAGGATTGCCGCCGAGTAGAGATAAAAAAATTCAACGGGAGAAAACCGCCATGAGCGCGACCGGGATCGGCGCGGCGGTGCGCCGAAAGGAAGACTTCCGCTTCATCACGGGCAAGGGCCAGTACACCGATGACGTGGTGCGGCCCGGCGAAACGCGCGCGGTGTTCCTTCGTTCACCGCATGCGCACGCTAAAATAAAAAGCATCGATACCGCCGCCGCCAAGAAAATGCCCGGCGTGGTCGCCGTGCTCACCGGCGCCGATCTCGTAACCGACAAGATCGGCGGTTTGATTTGCGGTTGGATGATACATTCCAAAGACGGCTCGCCGATGAAGATGGCGCCGCATCCGGCGCTCGCCTCCAGCAAGGTGAACTGCGTCGGCGACGCGGTGGCGGTGGTGATCGCGGAGACTTATGCGCAAGGCCGCGACGCCGCCGAAAAAATCAAGGTCGATTACGACGTGCTCACCGCGGTGGTCGATCCGGCCAAGGCACAGGCGCAGGGCGCGCCGCAAATTCATCCCGACATCGCGAACAACACGATCTACCAATGGCATTTAGGTGACGCCAAGGCGACGGCCGCGGCATTTGCCGCCGCCAAGCACGTGACCAAGCTCGACATGATCAACAACCGGCTCGTGCCGCACGCGATGGAGCCGCGCGCTGCGCTCGCCGAGTATGACGAAGGCAACGACAATCTCACGCTATGGAATACGTCGCAGAATCCGCATGTCGCGCGGCTGGTGATTTCGGCTTTCGTCGGCATGACGCCGGAGCACAAATTGCGCGTGATCGCGCCGGATGTCGGCGGTGGATTTGGCTCCAAGATTTTCATCTATCCGGAAGAGGTCGTCTGTCTGTGGGCGTCGCGCAAGGTGAAGCGGCCGGTGAAATGGACTTCCGATCGCTCGGAGGCCTTCCTCACCGACGCGCATGGCCGCGATCACGTCACGCATGCCGAAATCGCGCTCGATGCGAACGGTAAAATCCTGGGGCTGCGGGCCAAGACCATTGCCAATCTCGGCGCCTACATGTCGACCTTCTCGTCGTCCGTGCCGACGTATCTCTATGCCACGCTGCTGTCGGGCCAATACGACATCCCGTCGATCTATTGCGAAGTGGACGCGGTCTATACCAACACCGCGCCGGTTGACGCCTATCGCGGCGCCGGGCGGCCCGAGGCGACTTTCGTTGTCGAGCGGCTGGTGGAAGTCGCGGCGCGGCAGATGGAAATCGATCCGGCTGAAATACGCCGGCGCAATTTCATCAGTAAATTCCCCCACCAGACCCCGGTGATCATGGCTTACGACGCCGGCGATTATCTTGCCTCGCTCAAGAAGGCGCTTGAGCTTGCCGACGTGAAGGGCTTCCCGAAACGCCGGCGTGAAGCGGCGCGGTTCAACAAGCTGCGCGGTCTCGGCTATTCGACCTACATCGAGGCGTGCGGCATCGCGCCTTCGCAGGCGGTCGGCTCGCTCGGCGCCGGCGTGGGCTTATGGGAATCCGCCGAAGTCCGGGTCAATCCAACCGGCAGCGTTGAAGTTTTGACCGGTTGTCACGCGCATGGCCAGGGCCATGAAACCACTTTCGCGCAACTGGTGTCGGAACGTCTCGGCATTCCGTTTGAGAATGTCTCGATCGTTCATGGCGATACTGACAAGGTTCAGTTCGGCATGGGCACCTATGGTTCGCGTTCCGGCGCGGTCGGCATGTCGGCCATCGTCAAGGCGCTCGACAAGATCGAGGCCAAGGCCAAGAAAGTTGCGGCCTATGTGCTGGAAGCCGCCGAAGGCGATATTGAGTTCAAGGACGGCAAGTTCACCGTCGCCGGCACCGATAAGTCGGCGGCCTGGGGCGATGTCGCGCTCAACGCCTATATCGCGCACAAATTCGTCGGCGCCGATCTGGAGCCGGGGCTGAAG
>JAYTFS010000079.1:0-2380 GCA_043734185.1 Pseudolabrys sp.
CGCGGTGCCAAACGGTCACGATGTCGCCACGCTGATCTACACCTCGGGAACGACCGGGCCGGCCAAGGGCGTCATGAGCACGCATGCCAACATTGCGCAAAGCGTCGAAATCTATCTTCACTGGATGGCGTTGACCCGGGACGATGTGATCATCGCCATCGCACCGTTGATGCATGTGACGGGCATGATTGCCTATCTTGCCGTCGCGCTGTGCCTGCCGGCGACGCTTGTCCTCACCTATCGATTCGACGCAAGGGTGTTTCGCGACACGGTTCGTGAAACCGGGGCGACGTACACGATCGGCCCAACGACCGCATTTATTGCATTGCTCAATACGGCCGAAGATGCGGGTGATGACCTGCGAAGTTTGTCGAAGATCTATTCCGGCGGTGCGCCGCTTCCGGCCGCCATCGTGGACCGCTTTCAACAGGCATTTGGTCATCGGATCCTCGGAATCTACGGCATGACCGAGGCAACCGGTCCCACGCACATAACACCAAGCCAGCATTTGGCGGTAGTCGATTTGGCCACCGGCACGCTCGCCGTCGGCCTGCCGGTACCCGATACCGATGTTCGGGTGCTGGACGATGTGCGCCAGCCGGTCGCACCAGGCGAGCTTGGTGAATTTGCCATCAGCGGTCCGCAGGTTGCGGCGGGATACTGGAACAAGCCGGAAGAAACAGCCAATGCCTTTACCGAACATGGGTTCCTCACCGGCGATATCGGTTTCATGGATGCGCAGGGCTGGTTTTATATCGTCGACCGCAAGAAGGACCAGATCAATGCTTCCGGATTCAAGGTGTGGCCACGGGAAGTGGAAGATGTGCTGTATGAACATCCGGCGGTATCGGAGTGCGCCGTGGTCGGCATTCCCGACAGTTATCGCGGCGAAACCGTCGGCGCTTTTATTGTGGCGCGTAGCGGCGCGCAGGTAACGGCGGATGAAATCCGCACGTTTTGCGCCGAGCGTCTGGCGCGCTACAAAGTGCCGGGCGTGGTGACCTTTGTGGAGAGTCTGCCGAAAACCGCGAGTGGCAAGATCCTGCGGCGCGAACTGCGAAACTCTATTCCGGGCATTGATCAGAAAACCCTGTGAGCCCCATCGAACCACTAAGCCGGCAACTGGAAATCTGGGCCCTGGCGCATTACGGAGCGGGGGCGACCATCAGCAAGGTCGGCTCGCTGGGCGGACACTCCGGCGTTACCATCGGATTTGATCTGGACACGCCAGGCAAGCTGTCCGAGCGCCTAGTATTGAAGATTCCACCGCCCGGCGTAAAGCCGAAGAACAATTTCGATATCCTGCGCCAGGTTCCCTTGCTGCAAACCATGGCGGCGCATGACATTCCGGTTCCGGTGCCAAAAATGTGGTCCGACGATGGAAGCTGGTTCGGCTCGCACTACCTGGTGATGTCGCGGGTGAGCGGGGTGTCGTTCCCGGACATTTTTCTTCCGAGCGCCGGTCCCGGTTCCAGAGCTTCCGGAAAGATCTTTTACCAAGCGATCGACGTCCTGGTTCGGATTCACGCCATTGACGGCATCAACGAGCTGAAGGGATGGAGCACGCCGCGGCTGCTGCCGCAGGAGATCGATCACTGGGTCAAGGTGTTGCACAAGTCGACCACCTCTGACTGGGTCAGCAAGGGCATGCGGGTCAACGCGCTGTTGCACGAGACCATGCCGCAAAGCTGCGTCGTCGGCATTGTGCACGGTGACTATTATTCCAACAACTGGTTGCACGATCAGGGTCGATTGACCGGCGTTGTCGATTGGGAAAGCACGACCCTCGGACCGATTCTTCTGGATCTTGGAATGCTGTGCATGATGTATGACGAGACAAGCTGGGGACCGATGCGGCGCGCCAACATGGGCTGGCACCCAAGGTCGGAAGAGCTCGCCGCAGCCTACGCGCAACGATCAGCGCTTGATCTGACGGCCCTCAATTGGTATCGCGCACTCGCCGGCTATCGTCTTGCATGCAATACGGCTTATTACTACGAGCTTCACCGCAGCGGCAAGCGCCCCAACCCCGCCTGGGATGTGCTGGGCGAGTCATTCACGTTCATGCTCGATCGGGCGTTGGTGCTGTTGAATAGCTGAGCAGCCACGCCAGTGATGGTCATTGGTTACAGACCCGCGCTGGATCAATCCTGATTCAGCGCGCCGTGCGCGATGATCTCTTCGCAACGCGTGCCGACGGGCAGGGTGCCGAAAACGTGCCCCCAGTTCCCGTCAATGCGCGAACCGATAAATGCATCGGCGGCCGCAGGCGAGGAATGCTGCGCCATAAGACTTGCCTGCATCGCCAGTGCCACCATTTCGACGATGCGCCGCGCACGCTGCTCGATGCCATCCGTCCCGGCAAGCTGCGTCTCGATGG
>JAYTFS010000080.1:0-6962 GCA_043734185.1 Pseudolabrys sp.
GATTCGTGGACGGTGTGGCGGACGCCGTCCCCTAATCCCTGGGGCAAGCCTGAATGCCGGAGACAATCCGGACGGCGAACGAGAGGCTGCGTTCTCGTCTCTGGCGGGACTCTCCCCTCGCCGCCTTCCTGGCCGCAAATCTTGGCATCGCCATCAGCACGTCGGCGCACGCCGAAGCGGGCTCCGGTGTCAGCAACGCTCTCGGCATCGTCGATTCAATCCGCGGCGCGATCGCTGCTTCCGGTCAGCAGGAAGTCGCTACGCTCACGCTGACGCTCGGATTGATTTTCTTTGCCGTGCTGGCCGCCATCGCGCTGGTACGCACGCGCATGGCGGCCAATCACCTCGAGAGCGCGGCGCGCGAGCAAGCCAGGGAATCACAGGCCGAGATCGACCGGCTCAAGACCCTGCTGTTGTCGGAGCCGCAAGTTTTGGTGGCCTGGGCGGCCGCCAACGACCAAACGGACATTCTAGGCGACACCGGTCTCATCGTATCGGGCGGCGTGCCGGAACGTATATTGGCCTTCGGAACCTGGCTAGAGCCGGCGGCGGCGCAACGCATGGAGCATGCCGTCGAGACCCTGCGCAGCGAAGGCCGCGGCTTCGTGATGACGCTCACCACAACGGGCGGTCGTCCTATTGAGGCGGAAGGCCGCGCCGTCGGCGGACGCGCGGTGCTGCGCCTGCGCGACGTCAGCGGCATTGAGCGCGAACTCATCGATCTGGCCGCCCGTCATGACAAGTTGATGAGCGACGTCGAGACCATGAGGGCGCTGCTCGATTCATTGCCGGCGCCGGTGTGGGGGCGCGACGCGAAGGGCCGGTTGGTGTTTGTCAATCAGGCCTACGCCCGCGCCGTGGAAGCCAAGGATTCAACCGACGCAGTCGAGCGCGAAATGGAGCTGCTCGATCGCGCCGCTCGCGACGAACTCCGCCGCGCCCGCAATGCCGGCGAACCCTATGCCGGGCGCTTGCCCGCCATCGCCGCCGGCGAACGCCGCATCTTCGACGTCGTCGATGCGCCGAGCGGCGCTGGCAGCGCCGGCATGGCCATCGACCGCACCGAAGTGGAGACAATGCGCACCGAGCTCGCGCGCATGATCGAGGCACATCGCCGCGTGCTCGATCAACTTGCGACCGGCGTTGCCATCTTCAACGTCGACCGCAAGCTGATCTTCTATAATTCCGCCTTCCGCTCGCTGTTTGAACTCGATGCCGGACTGCTCGACCAGACGCCGACCGACACCGTCGTGCTCGACACCTTGCGCACCGCCCGCAAACTGCCCGAAGAGCAGGACTTCCGGCTGTGGAAGCAGCAACTTTACGAGGCTTACCGCGCGGTCGAGCCCAAGGAACACATGTGGCATTTGCCGGACGGACGCACGTTGCGCGTTGTCACCACCCCCAACCCGGAAGGCGGCGTCACGTATCTCTATGACGATGTCACCGAACGCCTCGACATGCACCGCCGCTATGACGCTTTGATCAAGGTGCAGAGCGAAACGCTCGATCATTTGGCCGAAGCGGTCGCGGTGTTCGGAAGCGATGGCCGCGTGCGGCTGCACAATCCGGCGTTCCAGCGCATGTGGAAACTGGCGCCCGAGTCGCTCGACCAGCATCCGCACGTCGAAGCGCTGACTGCATGGGCGCAAGCCATGCATGACGACAACGCCGTGTGGCGCAACTTACGCGCCGCGGTGACCGCCATCGACAACCGCGAGCCGATCGTCGCGCGCATCGAGCGGCGCGACGGCATGATGATCGACATGACCACCATGCCACTACCGGACGGCGCGACTTTGGTCACCTTCCAGGACGTGAGCGACACGGTGAATGTCGAGCGCGCGCTGGTCGAGCGCAACGAGGCGCTGGTGGCCGCCGATGGCATCAAGATCGATTTCGTGCATCACGTGTCCTACGAGCTGCGCTCGCCGCTCACCAACATCATCGGCTTTGCGCATTTCCTCGGCGATCCGGCGTTCGGGCCACTCACCGACAAGCAGCACGAATATCTCGGCTACATCACCACCTCGACCAATGCGCTGCTCGCGCTCATCAACAACATCCTGGACCTTGCCACCATCGATGCCGGCGCCATGACGTTGACTTTGAGCGAAGTGGACATTCGCGCCAGCATGGAAGCCGCCGCCGAGGGCCTGCTCGATCGGCTGGTGAAGGACAATCTGAAGCTCGACATCCGCGCCGCCGCCAATATCGGCAGCTTTACCGCCGACGAACGCCGCTTGCGGCAAATTCTGTTCAACTTGTTGTCCAATGCCGTGGGCTTCTCGCCCGCGGGCGGAACCGTGACGTTTGCCGCCGAGCGGCAGCCGGCTGCGGTGGTGTTCACGGTCACCGACCGTGGACCCGGTATCCCGCCAGACAACAAGGAAAAAGTGTTCGACTGGTTCGAGACCGACTCGATGGGCTCGCAGCACCGCGGCACCGGATTGGGGCTTTCGCTGGTGCGTTCCTTTATCGAACTGCACGGCGGCACGGTGACGATCGATTCGACGCTCGGACAGGGCACCACGGTGACCTGCGTATTTCCGGTCGCGCATGCCACCAGGCCCGAGAGCAAGCAGAGCGCGGCTTAATTATTTCTGCTATTGCCTGTAGAAGTAGAGTCTGTGGGCAATTCAATGGCGCGATCTAACCCATTCTTGCTTTCTCTTTTGCCGATCTTGGCGCTGATTGCCGTGCCGGCACTGGCTCATGCGCAATCGCCGTCTGTCTCCATCGGTCAAGAATGCCAGCGCCTCGCCGCCGCCAAGATCGACTGGAGCGATCAGACAGTCTCCACCAAGCATCGCAAGACCTGGCTGGAAACTTGCCGGCAAGCCTATGCGGCCAATGCCGACGACCCGCGCGTCAAGCTCGCTCTAGCGGGCGCGTTGCAAAACAGGGCGGAGTCCGTGCCATTGTTGCGGGCAGCAGCAGCGCAAAACGACACCGAAGCGATGCTGGCCCTGTTCAATGACTTCAATTCCTTCGACCGCAACCTGAACAGGCCCGACCTTATTCCACGCGCCGAGGCCGAGAAGGCGCTGCGCGGCGCCGCCGAACGCGGCGATCGCGAGGCCATTTGGCGGTTGGCCACGATCCTGCGGCGCGGCGGCCCGTTCAAGCACGACCTCGCCGAGTCAAGACGCTGGGGCGAGCGGGCGCTGGCAAACCCGCCCAGGGACATGCGGCCGGCCGACATCCAGGTGTTGGTCGGCCAGTGGCTTTCCGAATCGGACAATGCGGCCGAGCGCAAGCGCGGCATCGAGATGCTCGAACCGCACGCCAAAGCTGGCCGCGGCGACGCACAGGCCGATCTGGCGGTTGCAATTCGCGCCGCCGACCCGGTGCGTGCGCGTGCGCTTCTAGAAAGCGCGGTTCGCACCTACCCGGGACATGCGCTGGCGCCGCTGTCCGAGATGCTGATCAAAGGCGAGGGTGGACCGAAGGATGAGAAGCGCGCGCTCGCGCTGCTGCAAGGCCGGTCCGCGGCCGACGCCCAGCACGCCAAATGGGCGCTAGGCCAACTTTACCTCGAAGGACGTCTGGTGCCCCGCGACGTCGCCATGGCGGTGAAGTTGCTCGGACCCTGGTCGCAGTGGGATTATGACACGCGCTTGCAGATCGTGAAGCTGCTGGCGGAAAATCCGGAGGTTGCGCTCAGTTACCCGGATCGTACGCTTTACAGGGCCATCGAGGACGCCGAGTTGGGCGAGCCCGGCGCCATGGACACGTTGATCGCGCTCAAGTTGTCGCGCCATCCGCAATTCGCCGACAAAGCCGGCGGTTGTGGGCTGGCAGAGCGCGCAGTCAAACGCGGCGAAAACGTGGACGCCGCGCGGCTTGCCGAGTGCCGCGCCAAATAGCGGCTCAATACACGCGGATCGGCAGCGCGCCGACAGGCCCAATCAGCAGGCCCCATGTTTCGTCAGCGCCGACTTCGATCTCGTCGTTGGATTCCGGCTTGCCAGCCAGCTTGATCGAGAACTTGTATTTGCCGGGAGGCAGATCAACCATCGCACCGTCCGGTGCCTTGGTGCCGGAGCCGGCCGCGGCCTTGACGGTCTGCTTGTTGATGGTGAGCACCGCCTCGACGTCGTTCGGATTCGTGACCAGCAGTTTGACCTGACCCGGCTTTGGCAACACGCCGGCTTTTGTCGCGGCGTCTGGATCACTTGCGACCAGGTTCACGATCGTCTCGCCATCCTTGCGGCTCATCGTAAGCATTGCCGGGCCGTTACCGGAAGAAAACGCGAGCTTCACATTATCTGCCGCAACCACAGCGCCCTTGCTTTCCTCTTTCCAGTTGAGCTTGCCGAGCTCACGGCGATAGAAGCCGAGCACGTCGGTAAGATTGAGCGGCACATTGGCATTGAGCTCGCGGCGGAATGGGCTTTTGGTGCCTTCGCTCTGGGTGTGGCGCTTGGGCATCGGCAGACCGCCGCTTTCCTCGACAATCAGGTCGTCCTCGGTCGCCGGTTGCGACGGCGTATCGACGGCAGCAGACTTGCCCTTGGGCGCTGCATCTGGGTCCGCAGATTTGGCCGACGCAACCTTGAGCGCGGAACCATCCGCCGACACGTTGGTCTTGTTGCCCATCTTCATGATGCTGAAGGAAACGGACTTGCCGGCCTTGGCGAAGTTCAGCACCACCATGTTGACGTTGTTGATCACCGAAGACTGCGAGTTCCAGCCCTGCGCCTTCATGGTCGCGCGATAGAAATCCGCCACCGACTTGACGCTGGACGGACTGCTAAACTCGAGCTTGCCGCTCGCCGAGTCGATGTCTTCGGCGTTCTCCGGCAGCGGGACCGGCGCATCGTTGCCGGCGAGCGGCCGTAATGTTTCTACCGGCGCGTTGTCGGCCTGCGCCACCTTCGACGGCTTCATCGCATCGGCGGTCGCGTCCCGTACCATCTGCTGCGCCTGCCGCATCATGGCGTCGATCGAGTCGTTGCCCGATGATTGGATTCCGGTGGCCGACTCGGCTTTTGGCACAGCCTTGGCAATCTCTTGCACAATGCTGACGACGGTCAGGTCATATTTGCGGCTGAGTTTCAGCACCGCCGACCCTTCCGGCGGGAAGAACTTCAGCACGACCTCGTCCGGCGTGATGACTGCCCCTTGCGTTTCTTCCTTCCAATTACGCGCGGTGAGTTCGCGGCGATAGAATGCCAGCACCGTTTCGACGTCGGCAATCACATGGGCATGCATCTCGCGCGGCCGACCGTCGGTGCCGCCCGAGGTCCTGACCTGTTTCGGCCGCGGCAGACCGAAGACTTCGGAATCGGCCTCCAGATTTTGTGTCAGCGCAAAGGGCGCAACCCTGATTTCGGCATTGGTCTTGCCGTCACGGGGCTGTAGCGACAGCATGATCGGCCGCTTGTTGCCGCGATCGAAATAGACCGCGTTGCCGTCCAGTTTCGCGTTCAGCCATTTTGCCGTCGCGTCCGCCGCCGACAACGGCGACCAGCCGGCAGCGAGCAGCCGCTTGTTGTAGAAATCGCGCGTGGCTTCGATGGGGCCGGCGGTGGCCAGGTTGAGGTAGGGCCGGTTCTCGTCGAACACGATGTCGGCCGCATCATCGGGAATCGCCAAAGCGAATCGTAGCCGTGTCGGCGAGTAGTAGACGGTGGTGACTTCGCTGGTCTGTTCGTTCTTTCCGGGTTGAATGGTGAAGGACACCGACAGGCCTTGGCCGGCCTTTTTGAAAGCCATCAAGATCGAATGCCGCTCTTCCAGCGGCGCGACATAGGGCTTCCAGCCGTCGGCGCCCAAAAGTTTGACGAGCGCAGCGGTCGTGTCAGCGAGCGTGCCCGGAACGGAATAGACAACCTTGTCCTTTGACGAGCGATCGAGCCCTTCCGTGGCGCCTTCAAGCCGCGGCAATTTGGTGACGTCTGCCAACGCAGCGCCATGATTGTCGCTGTCGACATAAACCTGGTGCAGGTCGGCCAAAATTCCGACCGGCCATTGCTTGAGTTCGACCTTATATTCGCCGCCGTCGGCCTTCTGCAACGTCACCACCAGCGCCACCGACGGATCCTTGTCGGTGATGTAATGCGCATAGGCGCCGTTGTCGTGCACCACGCCGGAGGGGCCATCGGCCGGCGCCTTGCCGTTGGTCTTTTCCGACCACATCGACCAGCCGCGCGCGGCCAATTCCTTGCGGTAAAAATCTAGCGCCTTGTCGACCGGCTCGGCGGTCATCAACGTTAGCAGCGGCCGGTCCGGTGAATATTCGATACTGGTGGCGTCTTTGGTGAAAGGTAAATCGGTTTTGAGCGGCAGCGCAGAATATTGCACGCTGGTGGCGTTGTTCTGCGCCGGCGCGATGGTGATGTAGACGTTGAGCGCCTGCATGCCCTTCTTGAGCTGCATGCTGCGCATTGTCGGGTCCTGCCGGTAGGCGGTGTTGGGCGCGACGAAGCGCTGCCAGCCGCCGGCAACGAGCATTTTTTCGAGCGCGTCGGCGGTCTGCGCAACCCGTTCGGGAGAGGTGAAAATCGTGGTCGCCGGGCTCGCAAAAACTTCCTTGGCGCCAGAAACGCGCGGCAGGCGGCTGGCGTTGAACGTCCCGTCGTCCTGTTCGGACTTGGAACACCCCGCCGCCAGCATGGAAATGCAGATCAATGCGAACAGGGAGCCGCGTGCCGCCCGAAACCGTGTGTTGCCGCGCATCGTCGTTTGTCTCCGCCCATAATGTGGCGTCTGAAAAGCCCAACCCACCGCGGCCAACCCCCAAAAGGGCAGGCGCAGTCTGTTCCTTTGTCGCCGGGACCAGACGTTCGGTTCAATGCATAGCGCTAGATTCTGGCCCACCGCCACCCTCGCCGTTTATAAGGTTACTCGGCCTTAAACGGATGATTCGATGTTCTTCAGCTCTTCCGGCGGTTTCAGCTTCACGGTGGCGCTCGAGGACGAGCAGGCCACGCGCCGGCTGATGGTGGACATCGCCG
>JAYTFS010000081.1:0-6076 GCA_043734185.1 Pseudolabrys sp.
CTGAATGATGCGGTCGGAGAAGTTGCGCCAGTTCGGCCAGGTGTTGGGGCCGGACGACACGATCACGTCCTCGACGTCTTCCATGCCGGGGATGTCGTAGAGATATTTCATCAGATGCGCGGTCACCTGATTTTCGGTGATGCCGGGGCGCAGAAACTTCATGCACTCCCAGTGCGTCGCGTCGCCGATCGCGCCGACGATGCGGAAACATTCCTGCTCATCCGGGCTCTTGACCGCGCGCGCTTCCATCATCGGGGTCATGCCGTCGACCCAATTGATGCCCTTCTCCTTGAAAACCTGGATCATGTTGATGTCGACGAAGTCGACGCCGAGCTTCTGGCCGGCGACGCCGTTGTCCTTCATCGCCTGGATGACGGCGGCGGCGAACTTGTTGACCTGCTGGGTCGAAGCGGGACCTGCGGCACCTTTGATCCAGGCGAAGGAGTGACGCACGTTCGCCTTCGGGATCCACGGCGAATGGCGCTCGATCTGGAAACCAAGATCGCCCTGCTCGAACAGAATTGGCCTGCCGTCACCGCACAGCATGGCGTAGCGCAGGCCGGGCTTGAGGCGGTTCCAGCCCGGCGTCAGCGTGCCGGTGATGTAGCGCACGTTTTCGTCGTACATGCAGAGCACGGCGCCCAGCCCATGCTTCTTCATCATCGTGCGCGCGCGCTCGATGCGGTATTCGCGCAGCCGCTCCCAATTGACGCGTTGCTGCCAATCGAGCCCGACGGTGCCGAAATTTGCTGTGCCCATGATGTCCTCCCGACCGGCGCATTGAGGTAGCGCCGTTGGCCGAAAGCTTAAGCCTGTTGGCATTGCCATACTAAATAATATATTCTGCGCTCGCTCATTAGGTTTTCTAATAGCGTTCGGTAAGGGGCGTTCATGGCCAATATCCCGTTGCGGCAGGTCCGCGCTGTCATCGCGGTCTGCGAGGAAGGCTCCTTCACCCGCGCGGCCGAACGTGAAAACGCCACCCAATCCGGCATTTCCCAGCACGTTGCAGCGGTCGAGCGCTCGCTCGGGGTCAAGCTGTTTGAACGCTCGACCGGTAGCGTGACACCGACTCCGGCGGGGCTGCGCTACTACAAAAGCTGCGTGGCGGCGGTCGGCACGCTGGAGCACGCCGCCGAGGAAGCGCGTTCCCTCGCGGGCAAGGTCACCGGCGATCTGCGCATCGGCTTGATGCCGAGCTTCACCCGCGCCGTGCTGGCGCCGGTACTCGACGACTTCGTGCCACGCTGCCCGGAAGTGCGTCTGCACATCGTCGAGGGCTATAGCGGCTCGCTCACCGAAATGGTGCTCGACGACGAGCTCGACTTCGCCGTGGTGCCGGCCTTTGAAGGCGCCATTGGGCTCAAGTCGCGCCTGTTGGTGCGCGACCGTGAAATGTTGATTTCCGGCCCGCGCGCCGGCTTTGCGCCGCTCGCGGCCGTGCGGCTGTCGGAATGCAAGCCACTCAAGATCGTCGTGCCGGGGCCGGACAATATCCGGCGGCGCAATCTCGATACTTATTTCCAGAGCCACGGCGTCGAAGTGGAAGCCACGCTGGAAATGGACGCGATGATCGCAACGCTCGAATTCGTCGCGCGCTCGAATTGGGTGACGGTGTTGCCCAGCGTGATCTCGGTCAACGACATCGGCCGCGGCGAATTGATCGTCAATCCGATCGTGCAGCCGGAACTGCACGCCGAATTCGTGGTGATCCAGCCGACAAGGCGAACTTTATCGACACAGGCGCGAATGTTCCTGACGCGTTTCGAGGCGGAGGTCGCGCATATTCATGAGCGCTGGGATGACGCGATTGCGGGGACGAAGAAAACGAAACTGCGCGCGTGATCAGACGACCTGCCACGCCCCATCCGCATCCACAGACTTGAACACCGCCTCCAGCGCCGCGGCGGTCTGCAAGATGCCGGCGGGCGAGATCGGGAACGCGCCCTGCCCGAGCGCGGCCTTGGCGAAATAATCCAGATTGCGGCCGAGATGATTGTCGGCCGGACGATCGATCACTTCCGCGTCCTTGCCGGCATAACGCACGATGGCGCGCGTCTCGCTCACGCTCATGGCGTGACAATTCTCGCCATAGACCGCGATGCGCCATTCGAACGGCGTCTTGATGGTGGTGGCGAGCGTGCCAGTGGCGCCGCTCTCGAACTCGATCAGCGCCGAGGTGGTGTCGCCGGTCTCCAGCTTGAGCGCGCGCGCCTTCGACAGCGCGGCGATGCGCTTCATCGGCCCGGCCAGATCGCGGAAGCAATCGAGCACATGGATGCCCATGCCGGTCATGCCGCCGGCACGGCTTTCGGAAGCCTGCATGCGCCAGCTGTCGGCCGGATAATTCGCCAGCCAATCGTGGCTGTAATTGCCCTCGACATGCATGATGGTGCCGAAGGCGCCTTTCTGTTTGAGGTCAGCCAGCACGCGCATCGACGGCATCAGCCGGAAATGATGGCCGACGCCGATCACGACGCCGGCGCGCTTTACCGCTTCCAGCATGGCCGCGGCATCGACCTTGGCCAGTGCGACCGGCTTTTCGCAGTAGATATGTTTCTTGGCCGCAGCAGCAGCCTCAACTTGCGCGCGGTGCTTTGAGTGCGGCGTTGCCAGGATGACGGCGTGAACCTGCGGATCGGCCAGCACTTCGTGCAGCGAAGTGCCGAGCGTGAACGCATGTTCCTTGGCGAAGTCGCGCACCGTGTCGGGCTCGAGCGACACGCCGCGCACGAAGCGGATCGGCGCGCCGAATTCCTTGGCGGCTTTGACGAGCGTCTTGCCCCACCAGCCAAGGCCGACGATTGCGGTGTTGAGCATGCGCTTTACGCCGGCGCGGGCGCGCCGGGCTGTTTCAAGGGATGAGCGCGCGCAAAGGCGTCGTTCTTGGCGCAGGTCGCCGCGATGCGCGCCACCGTCGGGTATGGCGCGAGATCCACCTTGAAGAAATTCGCGCCCGCGACCTGACTGGCGAGGCAAATGTCGGCAATGGTGATCTGCTCGCCTTGACAATAAGTGCCGGTATCCTTCTCGGTCGAAAGATGCTCTTCCAGGCCGCCGAGCGCGGCCTTATGCCAGTGCTGCGCCCATTTCTGCACGCCCGCTTCGTCGACCTTGAATTCATGCGCCAAATATTCGCGCACGCGCGGCACGATCAGCGGATGACTGTCGGCGGCGACGATCTGCGCCAGGCCGCGCACGCGCGCACGCGCCTTGGCGTCCTTCGGCAGCAGCGGGGGATTGGGATGCGTCTCGTCGATATATTCCAGGATCGCCAGCGACTCGAACAATGCCGGTCCGTCGCCGTCGATCAGCGCCGGCAGCGCCATCATCGGGTTGACGTCGCGGAATTTCGGATCGCGCTGATGGCCTTTCATCAGGTCGACTTCGATCACCTCGGGCTTGAGCCCCTTGAGGTTGAGCGCAATGCGCACGCGGTAGGTCGCGAGCGACCGCCAGAACGAAAATAGTTTCATGTTGTTTCTCCCTGAACTTTGTTTTGCGCGTGATCTTATCCGAAAACCGGTTCCCACTTTTCGGGATCACGCGCTGTTTATTTTTTGCGTTGCGACCAGAACACCGACTGCTTGGCGCCGTCATTGCCGCCGAAACCGTTCTTGACCGCATCCTCGAAACTGGCGAGCGCCGCTTTGGTCGCGGGCATCTCCGCGCCTTTCGACTCGCCGGTTTTGACCATGGTCTTAAGATCTTTCACCGCGTTGGCGATACTAAACGTCGTCGGCCCCGGATCGCGGTTCTCCATCATGGCGACGATCATCTCGGCGCGCGCCTTGAGCGCATTGTTGGCGCCATTGCTCTCGACAAACAGATCGAGCAGGCGCTTGGGCTCCCAGCCGACATCGCGCGCAATCGCAAAGGCCTCGCCATATGCCTGCCAGGCCACCATCAGCGGCAGATTGATTGCAAGCTTCATCGACGAGCCGGCGCCGACCGGCCCGCAATGTTCGACCTTGCGGCAGAGTTGATCGAGGATCGGCTTGGCGCGCGCGGCATCGGCGGGCTCTGCGCCCATCAGACCGAGCAGTTGGCCCTTGCGCGCCGGCGCGGTCGAACCGCCGACCGGACACTCGACAAACACCGCGCCCTTCCCCCGTACCTTGGGCGCCAGATCGGTTTCGATCTTCGGCGGCACGGTGCTCATCTCGATGAACAGCTTCCCCTTCACCTCGAGGGACAAAAGCCCTTTCGGCCCGTCGTAGACATCTTCGATCGCCGCGCCATCGGTGAGAATGGTGATGACGGCTTCGCTAGCTGCAGCAACCTCGGCCGGAGAACCAACCACTTTGGCGCCGGCGTCCGCCAGCGGCCTGGTCTTGTCGGGCGAGCGATTCCAGACGGTAACCTGATGGCCGACTTCAATAAGCCGGGCGGCGATGGCCGCGCCCATCGCGCCGAGACCTGCAACTCCGATATTCATGTTTCCTCCGACAACGCTTTTACCGGCGACGATAGGCGATCACGGCGCGGCATGTAACCCCACTCGACAGGGCCGGGCCTGAACGCATAAGACGGTATTGGCACAGTGCGCGCAGGTTTGAATTTCACCGGGAGAAATCGGAATGGCTGCGAAAAAGTCCAAGGGCACGGTCGGCGTGATCGGCCTGGGCATCATGGGGGGATCGTTCGCGAAAAACCTGGCGAAGTCGGGCTGGCGCGTGGTCGGCTACGACATCAGCGCAGCGCGGAGTAAGGAGGCCAAGCGTGCCGGCGTCGAGATCGCCGCCAGCGCCACCGACCTTGCCAAAAAGGTCCCGGTCATCCTGACCAGCCTGCCCAAGCCGCAGGCCCTGATGGAAACCGCGCGAATTCTCACCACGGCCAAGCTGCCGCGCAAGGTAATTGCGGAAATGAGCACCTTCGCCATTTCGGACAAGGAAAAGGCCGAAGCCGTGCTGCGCAAGGCCGGCCATGTGCTTCTCGATGTCCCGGTCAGCGGCACCGGTTCGCAGGCCGCCACCCGCGATCTGGTGTTCTATGCCAGCGGCAACAGCGCCGTGATCAAGCGGCTCGCGCCCATGTTCGAGGTTTTCGGCCGCCGTATGTATAACGTCGGCGCCTTCGGCAATGGCAGCAAGATGAAATATGTGGCCAACCTGCTGGTCGCCATTAATAACGTCGCCAGCGCCGAAGCCATGGTGCTGGGTATGAAGGCGGGCCTGAAGCCGCAAATGATTTTCGATCTGATCACCGCCGGCGCCGGTAATTCGCGCGTGTTCGAACTGCGCGCGCCGATGATGGTGAAAGGCAACTACAAGAATGTCACCATGAAGATCGATGTGTGGGACAAGGACATGCGGGTGATCGATGGTTATGCCCGCAAGATCGAGGTGCCGACGCCGATGTTCAATGCGTCCAAGCCCGTCTATCTGAAGGCGCAGAAGAGTGGCTTCGGCAAGCAAGACACAGCGGCGGTCTGCGCCGTGCTGGAAAAAATGGCGAAGGTGAAGCGCAAGCGTTAGTTTTCGTGCCGGGAGGGCGTGATGTCGATCCAGAAGCTATCGGAGGTCCGCGACGGGATGCGGATCGATTGGAACGTGCCGATCACGATGGATGACGGACTGGTGCTGCGCGCCGACGTATTCCGCCCGCTTAAAGACGGGCAATTTCCGGTGCTGCTGACCTATGGTCCCTACGCCAAGAACCTCGCCTTCCAAGACGGCTATCCGAGCGCGTGGAACCGCATGGTGGAAAAGCATCCCGATGTCACCGCCGGCTCCAGCAACAGGTATCAGAACTGGGAAGTGGTCGACCCGGAGAAATGGGTGCCGCACGACTACGTCTGCGTGCGTGTGGATTCGCGCGGCTGCGGGTGCTCGCCTGGCGTCATCGATCATTTCTCGCCGCGCGAGACCAAGGATTTCCACGACTGCATCGAATGGGCCGGCGTGCAGCCATGGTCGAGCGGCAAGGTCGGTCTCAACGGCATTTCCTATTTCGCCATGAACCAATGGCATGTCGCTTCGCTGCAACCGCCACATCTGGCCGCCATGTGCATTTGGGAAGGCTCGGCAGACTGGTACCGCGACATGACGCATCACGGCGGCATGCTGTCGAC
>JAYTFS010000082.1:0-13159 GCA_043734185.1 Pseudolabrys sp.
CGACAATGGGCCGATTCAGGCCGTCGCTTCCGTCACCGGCCGCTAAACCGGGGCTTTCGGGCACGCGCGTTTACGTTGATCGTCTGAACTCGCAAGGGCCCGCGAATCCTTGCGACCAGCGCTAGCACCCAAGCTCCCCTGAGTCAGCTCGCCATCGAGCACTGGTCTGCCCCAGAAAAGTGGTCCTCCCTGAATTATGGCTTATGGCCTGATGGAGGATTGAGTAATGCTGAGGAAGAGACACAAGGCGGAAGAGATTGTCGCGAAGCTGCGACAGGTTGAGGTGTTGAGTGCGCAAGGCCATTCGGTGGCTGAGGCTATCCGATCGATTGGGGTGACGGAAGTTAGCTTCGCGATGAATTGCTCAATGGAGAAATCTTCTACACGCTGGAAGAAGCCAGGGTGATCATCGAGCGTTGGAGGCGGCACTACAACACGGTTCGGCCGCACTCATCGCTCGGCTACAAACCGCCGGCCCCAGAGGCTTTACAATGGCCGGCTTCGCAACCCGGGCCAGCTTCGCCGGCCACCCCAGCCGTAGCGCCACGGCTGGTCATGCACTAACATTCAACCCGGACCACCTAATGGGGCTGGCCACTACAAGGTGGTCGCCGAGGTGATCGGCTATGTCATGAAGCTGCGCCGCGCGAGCCCCGCCAAAACGCCGTAATTATCCAAAGGACGGGATTGGCGCTGGATAAGCTCTTGCGCCGATAGGCCGGCTTAAGGCACTCAGGAGTCATGACAACTCAAGACCCGGCGGATCAGGAACCGGCAGCGCCGACGCCCGGCCAAAATGGGGCGCAAGGTCGCCTGGCCTTCGACAAAAGCCAGAGCGCGCCGCGTTCAGGCTCGATCGGCCTGGTGCTTCTGGTCGCTTTGGCGCTGGTCGCCGCAGCCGCCGGCCTTATTTATGTCGGCCGCGATTACGCCGAAACCTACATGATGGCGCTGCTGGCGGCGCTCGGAACCATCGGCGTGTTCGCGCTGTTCGCGATGGCCTCCGGCATCATGCGGCTGGCCAGCAAGGAGCATGGCAATCCGTTGCTCAAGGCGGTGGTCGACAATGCCTTTGACGGCATCCTGGTCACCGACCAGAGCGGCCGCGTGTTCTACGCCAATGCGACGTATCTGGACCTGATCGGTGCCGCCGACAGCAATGATGTGCGGCCGATCGAGCAGGTCTTCATCGGCAATCCAGATGTTTCGGAGACGATCTACCGCCTGCTGAAAGCCGCGCGCGAGGGACGCAGGCTCCAGGAGGAAGTGCGCGTCGCGAGCGCGAAGGTAGAGCACGCGCGCTGGCTGCGGATGCGGGTGCGGCCTCTCGGGACCACCAAGCGTGATACGCGCATGACGGTGTGGTCGGTCGCTGATGTAACGCGCGAACGCGAGCGGCAGGAAAACGTGTTTCAGGAGCTGCAGCACGCCATCGATTATCTCGACCATGCGCCGGCAGGCTTTTTCTCGGTCGATGCCGCCGGCGACATTATCTATCTCAACGCGACACTGGCTGCCTGGCTCGACCATGATCTCGCTCAGGTCGGCGTCGGCTCACTCAAGCTGAGCGACATTGTCGCCGGCGAAGGCGCGGCTCTGCTCACCACGCTCAATGCGGCCCCCGGTGAAGTGAAGACTGAGGTGCTCGATCTCGATCTCAAGACTCGCGGTGGCAAGCCGGTCCCGGTGCGCCTGTTTCACAAAGTCGCGTTCGGCGCGGACGGCGCGGCTGGCGTTTCGCGCACCTTGGTGCTCAACCGCGCAAAAGATGACGGTAGCGACCCGCAGCGCGCAGCGGAAGTGCGCTTCATGCGCTTTTTCCAGAACACGCCTATGGCCATTGCGACCGTCGACAAGCTCGGCCGCATCGCGCGCAGCAATGCGCGCTTTGCCCGCGCGTTTGAGGGTCTATTCAAAAGTGACGACCGCTCGATTCTAAGTGTGGTGGCCGAGCGCGACCGGCCGGCGCTCGAAGCAGCGATCCGCAAGGCGGCGGAAGGGCAAGGCGACATCGCGCCGGTGGAAGCCGCGCTTACCGGCAGCAACGAACGCTGGGCGAGTTTCTTTGTTTCCACGGTCGAGGAGGAAGACCGCGACGGCGAGGCCGCGATTGTCTACGCGCTCGAGACCACCGCCCAGCGCGCGCTGGAGAATCGTGTCTATCAGCAGCAGAAGATGGACTCGGTCGGCCAACTCGCCGGTGGCATCGCGCACGATTTCAATAACGTGCTCTCTGCCATCATGATGGCGACGGATTTCCTGCTCAATGCCCACAAGCCGACCGATCCGTCGTTTCAGGACATCATTCAGATCAAGCAGAACGCCAATCGCGCTGCGGCGCTGGTGCGCCAGTTGCTCGCGTTCTCGCGCAAGCAGACCTTGCGGCCGCAAGTGCTCGATCTTGGCGAGACGTTCAGCGATCTCGGCATGCTGCTCAAGCGGCTGATCGGCGAAAAAGTGACCTTCCCGGGAGTCGTGCATGCGCGCGATCTGTGGCCGGTGAAGGTCGATATTTCCCAGTTCGAGCAGGTAATCGTGAATCTCGCGGTCAACGCCCGCGACGCCATGCCGGACGGCGGCACGCTGAGCATTCGCACCGCGAACGTGCCGGCCGAGGAATGCGCCAAGTTTGCCTACAAGGGCATGCCGAGCACCGATTACGTACTGGTCGAGGTCACCGACACCGGGGGCGGCATTCCACCTGAAATCATCGACAAAGTGTTCGAGCCGTTCTTCACCACCAAGGATGTCGGCAAAGGCACCGGTTTGGGGCTGTCGACGGTGTACGGAATCGTCAAGCAGACCGGCGGTTTCGTCTATGTCGATTCAAAGCCCGGCAACACCGCGTTTCGCATCTTCCTGCCACGCCACATTCCCGGCGCCGACGACATGCTCACGCAAATTCCAGCAGCCGAGGCCCCGGCGATCGCCGGCGCTATTTCGGCCGCAGACAATATGGCGAAAGCCGCGACCGACCTCACCGGACACGGCGTCATATTGCTGGTCGAGGACGAAGAGGGTCTACGCGCCCTCAACGCGCGCGGGCTGTCGTCACGCGGCTATACGGTTCTTGAAGCGAGCAACGGCGTCGAGGCGATCGAAGTGTTGGAAAAGCAGGGTAGCGTCGATCTGGTGGTGTCGGACGTGGTCATGCCGGAGATGGATGGGCCGACGCTGCTCAAGGAACTGCGCCGCCGCGATCCCACAGTGAAGATCATCTTTGTGTCGGGCTACGCCGAGGAGGCCTTCAGCAAAAATCTGCCCGAGCAGGAGCAATATGCGTTTTTGGCCAAGCCCTTCACGCTCAAGCAGCTGGTAGCCGAAGTGAAGAAGACGCTGGCCGAATAATTCTCCGCCGCGTCAATGGCAGGTCGACGCCAACCGCGTCTTGTCGAATATCCTCACCTGCAAACGGCAAGGAGCCATCCGTCCGGCGGTGAAGGGCTGCGGCGCGCTGAAATAGGCCGCTTCCAGCATGGCGCCCGAAGGGCCACTATTGATCGTGGTGTCTTCCGGCGCGGTCGTAGAGAACTGCGGATCGACCGGCGTGAACTTGGCCTGCGCCGACGCGCTCAAGGTCAGGAACGCTAGTGAGACTAAAGCGACTGAGGCTCTCATTGGCCGCTCTCCATCCGCCCCCGCGAATGATCAATCGCCTAAGAGCCGGCAGGTTCCGGCGCAAAAACATGACATTCGTGTGAATGGCGCGGTGCAGCATAGTTGCGGCTGCGCTTGCCCCTTACATTGTGTTCGGTGGCTCCCTATTGTCTTGTCACCGACTAGACCGGGAGGGTTACACATGATTCGCCACCGCTGGATGATCGCGCTCGCCGCGATTGTGACGTCACTTGTGCTTGTTGCCGCCGACGCCAACGCTCGCGTTGGCGGCGGAACGTCCAGCGGTAGCCGCGGTATGAAGACATTCTCCGCGCCGCCTTCCACGCAGACCGCGCCTAACACGGCAGCGCCGATCCAACGCTCGATGACCCAGCCCGGTGGCGGCGCGTCGACAGTCGGCCAGGCAGCGGCGCGGCCCGGATTGTTCGGCGGAGGAATGTGGGGTGGGCTTGCCGCCGGCTTCCTCGGCGCCGGTCTGTTCGGCATGTTGTTCGGACACGGCATGTTTGGCGGCATGGGCGGATTTGCGTCCATCTTCGGCCTGCTCTTGCAAGTCGTGCTGGTGATTGTGGCCGCGCGATTGGCCTTTGCCTGGTGGCAGCGTCGCAAAAATCCGGAGCCTGCCTACGCGGCGGCGCATCCGGCGACGGGCCAAAGCTTTTCCGGTCTCGGCGGCCTGTTCGGCGGCGGCAGCGCGCCGGCCGGCCCGGCGCTCACCATCGCCGAGGCTGACTACAACGCCTTTGAGCGGCTGCTCAGCGACATCCAGGCCGAATTTTCGGCCGAGGATTTGAACGCGCTGCGCACGAAAGTAACGCCAGAAATGCTGTCTTACTTCGCCGAGCAATTGGCGGAGAACAGCAGCCGTGGACTGGTCAACCGTGTGACCGACGTGAAGCTGCTGCAAGGCGATCTGTCGGAAGCCTGGAGCGAAGGAAGCGCCGATTACGCAACCCTCGCGATGCGCTTTGCGCTCAAGGACAGCATGGTGGAACGCTCCAGCGGCCGCACGGTCGAGGGCGGCGCGCCGACCGAGGCCACCGAATTGTGGACCTTCATGCGCGCGCGCGGCGGCAATTGGATGCTATCGGCCATTCAGCAGTCCTGAGATAGTCAGGCGCTCTTGGCCGGCTCGACGTTGCTTGCGGTGGGCACGGCCTTGGCGTCGGCATTGCCTTTCGGCACCAGCGAAGCGTTTTCGCCGTCATTGAGGCGACGCTCGAAGGTCACGCCGATGTTTCGCGGTTTGCGCCAGACCACCTTGCACCTGCGGCGTGCCGAGCCATTGCTCGAAAGCATCAGCGTGAAGTTGTCCGGAATCGGCTTGGTCTCGTCGATATCGATGCGGGCACCATGTTCCGAAATGTCAGACAAAACGCAGCCGTGCAATTCGTCGGGTCCCAGTTCGATCCACGCGGTGTAGCGAATGGGCCGGCGCGGAGCTTTTCGCTTGTCTTTATTCATGGTGCCTCACCATCGACGGACTGCGACAGGCAATCCGTTGTTCATAAGCCGTTAACGCTTAGTGCTGCCGGACTATAGCGGCCGGCGATTACCAATTCATAAAGCGCTGAAATCCGAGGCGAGGACTCCGCACACCCCGTTGACCTTACGGAGAAATCCGTTTAAGTCGCCGCCCGCAACCTTGTTTTCGGCTCACCTTTGATACGCTCCCGTTTTGGGCTGCGACTTCAAATGAACTCCCAAAACTTGTATTGTTGCCGCTCTCGCGATGCACGCGCGGGCGTTCAACGAGAAGCGTGAAAGGAACTACGATGGCAGTCGGTACTGTGAAGTTCTTCAATACCCAAAAAGGATTCGGCTTCATTCAGCCGGATGACGGCTCCAAGGATGTGTTCGTCCACATCAGCGCGGTGGAGAAGGCTGGCATGCGCTCGCTGGTCGAAGGTCAGAAGATCAGCTACGAGATCATCACAGAGCGCGGCAAGCAGGCGGCGGGTAACCTGCAGTCGGCGTAATGCTGAGCGATATTCTATATTGACGATCAAGCCCGGCGGCGACGCCGGGCTTTTTGCTGGGCCGCCGGCCGTGCTAGATGATCTCATGCGTCCGGCGCTGACCCATTTTTCAATTTTTGAACTGATGCTTGTGCTGAGCGGCGCGGCTTTCGGCGCTACGCCCGAAACGCCCGGTTTTGTAGCGCTCAATGCAATACTGCCGGCCGAGCAGAGCAATAAGGCGTGCTATGTCCGCGCCTATGATGCCGCCCATTTGCGCGCCCATCCGAAGCAGCGCATCCCCGCGATGAAATTCCTGCTCGGCGTGTCGGCTTACGACCCCAAGCCTGCCGACGCGAAAGGGCCTTCGGATCAGTGTTATTACACATTTTCGATGTCGGTCGCGCGCCGTGGCGACAAGCGGCTGCTGGACACGTCCGGCGATTGCATGGGCAGCGAAGAAATATCCTGCGTGGTCGATTGCGACGGTGGCGGTCTGGCGCTGGACAAGATGCCGCCGGCCGGCAGTCTGGTCGTGCGCCTGCGTAACGACGGCATTCGCATGTTTCACGGCTGCGACGAGGAACAAGGCGTGCTGGTTAAGCCCGGCGCCGATGACAAGGTATTTCGCCTGGACAAGGCTGCGAATAACGCCTGTCAGGCGTTGGAAGAGAAAGAAAATTAGGGAGGATGACAGAATGGACATTATTGGGTGCGGATCGCGGCCATCGAAAAAAATGGGCGCGCCGAGTTTCACCGGGACGGTGTGGCAGGACCCCATCATCCAGACGCCGGAACCGGCGATTTTGCGTTCGGCCTGGGTGCGCTTCGAGCCGGGCGCGCGTACCGCCTGGCACACGCATCCGCTCGGGCAGACCTTGGTCATCACCTCCGGCATGGGTCATGTGCAGACCTGGGGCGGACCGATCCGCCAGGTGCGCGCCGGCGACACGGTCTGGATTCCACCGGATGAGAAGCATTGGCACGGCGCCACGCCCGAGCACGGCATGGAGCACATTGCCATGCAGGAGGCGAAAGGCGGCGACCACGTGACTTGGCTGGAACCGGTCACCGACGCGCAATACTCGGCTAAGGTCGGCTAACAGCCTGGTCCAAAGTAACCGGGGCGGAACTGGAATAGCGGCCGGTTCCTGGGGTCTGTTTGGGTGAGGCGCGGCGTCGGGCCGCGCCATTACCGGGAGTTTACCGATGAATTTTGTTCGACTGGGCGCGCCGCTGGCGGCGTGTCTGGCGTTTTTCTGCGCGGCGCCATCACAGGCGCAGCAATCCAGCATGACCTTCTTTGTGACAAGCGTCGGCGAAGGCAAGGGCGCCGATCTCGGCGGGCTAGCTGGGGCTGACCGGCATTGCCAGACACTCGCGCAAGCTGTTGGCGCGGGTGGCAAGACTTGGCACGCTTATCTGTCAACGCAAGGCGCGGGCGCGGTGAACGCACGCGACCGCGTCGGCAGGGGGCCTTGGATGAACGCCAAGGGCGTGGTTATTGCCAAGGACGTTGCCGAACTGCACGGCGCCAACAATCTCACCAAGCAGACTGCGTTGACCGAAAAAGGCGAGGTCAATAATGGCCGCGGCGATACGCCGAACAAGCACGACATACTCACTGGCTCGCAGCCGGATGGCACGGCGTTTCCGGCCGACAAGGACATGACCTGCAAGAACTATACGAGCAGCACGCAGGGTAACGTCATGCTCGGCCACGCGGATCGCACCGGACTGACGGACGATCCCGTTGCGAAATCCTGGAATTCTTCGCATCCGTCGCGCGGCGCGGAAGGCGGATGCTCGCAGGCCGACCTGCGCGGCACCGGCGGCGACGGACTACTGTACTGCTTCGCGGCCAACTGAGCGTTACCCGCATCCGCGCCGGGTAGCCGGCGCGGATGCAGCTATTCGCCGTTGGCGAGGCCTAGTGCCTCGGCGATCACCCGGAAAACTTCCGTGTTGTCCATCGAGCCGTGCACCCGCTCGCTGCCGGGCCCCTCGGCGGTGAGGATGACATCCTCGCCGGAATGCACGCTGGCGTTCATCATCGCCGGCAGATTGCCGAAGCGCAGCATCGCGCCGGGCACGTCCTTGTATTGCTCGTTGGCGACGTAAATCTTCTGTTCCTTGTTCTCCACCGTCGGATTATTCGGATTGTCGAGCTTGGGGCGGAAGGTTTCGTAATAGTCGGGCAAGGCGGCTGAGAAAATCGCGATCCGCTTGCTGACATCGATGCGGTCGGGATAGCCTTCGGCATCCGGCTTTGGATAATTCGGGAAGCCGGCTTTTTCGTAAACGCCGACGCGCTCGCGCATCGGCACATTGGGCGTTGTGGTCATATCGTCGTTGATGGTGCCGACCAGGCTATTGGGATGATTGTGGTCCGCCAGAACCAGGATGAGCGTGTCGTCGCCACGCGCCTTCGCCCATTCACGGGTCTGCCGTACGGCATTGTCGAGCATGATGGTGTCGTAGACCGCGCGTTCCATGTCGAGCAAATGGGCATATTTATCGATCAGCCCGGATTCCACCATCAGGAAAAAGCCATTCGGCTTTTTCGACAGCACGGCCAGTGCCGCCTTGACCTGTTCGGTCAGGTCCGGTTGCTCGGGGAATTTCTTGACGGTGCCGCCTTTGAGGAATTTGCGGTCGAGCACGCCGTCCATGTTGCCGAGATTGAACAGGCCGAGCAGTTTGCCGGTCGAAGCATCCGCCCCCGCGGCGTTTAATTCAGACGCCGTGGTGGCGTATCGATAACCGGCATCGCGGAATTTGGCGAGATAGTCCGTATCGTCCTTGCGTTTCGAGCCGTCGGCCTTTTGCGGCAGGAAATTCGCCAAGCCGCCACCCATCAGAACGTCCGGCTTCACGTCGAAATACTGCTCGACGATCTGATCGTAGGTATTGCGGCGGCGGGTGTGGCTCGCCATCGCGGCAGGCGTGGCGTCCTGGATTTCGGTGTTGGTGACAATGCCGAGCGCGAGATCGCGCCGCTTCGCGATTTTGCCGATTGGCTCGACCTTGGGATCGTCGAAGGGATTGGCGGTACGGTCGGCATAGACGCCCATCGCCGCATTGGCGGTCTTGTGTCCAGTAGCATAAGCGCTCGCGGAATTCGCGGAATCGGTAATGATCGAATCGCTGCCGGCGGTCGCGACCATCGCCATATGTGGCATGTCGTCCATCGCGAGCTTGCCGAGGCTCTTGCCCTGCGCGATGCCTTTGGAGAGCAGGCGGGCGCCGATGCGATGCGCCGGCGACATGCCATCGCCGATGAAGAGAATGACGTTCTTGGCCTTGCGCGGCCCGGTGGCAAAAACATTCCAGGTGACCGTGGAAGCACCGGCCTGCACTTTATAGGTGCCCGGCTTGAGCACGGCGTCGCGCAAAACCAGCGCCGACTGATCCTTGCCTTCCTCGCGTTCGATGAAATCGGCGGATTTGCCCAGAACCTTCGCGTAGGGTTCGCCGTTGATGGTCACCGGCACGCTGTCGGCTTTTTGCAATCCCGGATACTCGACTTTGAAATCGAAACGCGACCCTGCCAGAATATCGGCCCGATCAATCGGATAGATGGTTTGCGCTACAGCGGGCGCAGCGAGGCAAGCTGCAAGGAATGGAATCGTGATGAGAACGCGCATGGCTGGCTCCAGGGAAAATGGTCGCGGCACGCTAGGCTGCTATTGTGACAGTTCTGTTGCAGCGTGTGTGTAAGAAAAGGATAAGTCCATGCGCTATAAGCTGTTCTACTGGCCGGAAATTCAGGGGCGCGGTGAGTTCGTGCGCCTGGCGCTTGAAGATGCCGGCGCCCCCTACGACGATGTCGCACGCGGCAAGGGTGGCATGGAGCGCATGCTCACGATGATGGAGGGTGGACGCGACAAGCATCCGCCCTTCGCGCCGCCGTTCCTCAAGGCCGGCAAGCTTGTCATCGCGCAGTCCGCCAATATCCTGTTCTATCTAGGGCCGCGCCTGAAGCTTTCGCCGCGCGATGAAGCGGGGAGGCTATGGCTGCATCAACTGCAGCTTACCGTGACCGATTTCGTGAAGGAGGTTCACGACACCCATCATCCGATCTCGACAGGGCTCTATTACGAAGACCAGAAACCGCAAGCCAAAGAGTACACGGGGCATTTTTTAAAAGACCGCGCGCCGAAATATCTCGGTTATTTCGAAACTGTGCTGAAAAAGAGCGGCGGTCCTTATGTGCTGGGGCGAAAAATCTCCTACGTCGATCTGTCATTGTTCCAATTGATCGCAGGCCTGCGCTACGCGTTCCCCTCCGCCATGAAGGCAATCGAGAAGAAAGTGCCGCGTGTCGTCGCGACGCACGACCGCGTGATCGCGCGGCCGCGCATCGAGGCCTATCTCAATTCAGAGCGCCGGCTGGCATTCAACGAGATGGGAATTTTCCGGCGCTATCCGGAGTTGGATGTCTAAGGCTACCCCTGCGCGGCCAAAGTCTTGCCGCCGGGACTGACGGATTTCGCCGACACCAGCGTGAACGCGATCACGCAAGGCGTTTTGCCCCTGTTCACCCAGTTGTGGATGGTGCCGCGCTGCACCAGCACGTCGCCCGCCTTCAGATGCACGACGCCGATGTCGAGTTCCATGTCGATCTCGCCGGAGATCACCACTGCGTAGTCGATCGAGTCGGTGCGGTGGTTGCGTGGGCTAACGCCCGGTCCGAAACTCACGACGCGGAACACGGTGCCACCGTCGATGGTGGTGGCGATTTTCTTGCCTGACGGATCGGCATCGCCGTCATTGTCGACCGGGAAGCCGACGCTCGACCAGATCACCGCCGCATTGGCGCCCGGCCGGGTCTCGTGGACGTTGCTGACCTGTTCGTCGATCAGCACATTGGCGCGGCCCTGCGTGTCATGGCCGGTGACGACGCGGCGGATCTGCAAGCTCATCGATTCTCTCCCTTAAGGTTTCTTGTTTTGGCGTTCCATGGCGTAAAAATTAAATCGAGTCCACCGATTCGATTGGGGGCCGCTTCTTGTTGCTCTCGTGCCAGAGCAGAAACATGCCGGAGGCGACCACGATGGCCGAGCCCGAAAGCAACGCGATGGTCGGTAAGTCGCCCCAGAACACAAAGCCGAGCGCGATCGACCACACCAGCATGAAATAATAAAACGGCCCGACCGCCGATGGCGGCGCGAGCGACAAAGACCGCGTCCACCAATATTGGCCGAGCCCGTTGATGATACCATTACCGATCAGGACGGCCGCATCGGCAGCGGTCGGCGTGGCGAAAAAGAACGGTAGCACCGCGCTGAAAAAGAGCGCGAGGAACGACACCTGGTACATCGTCAGCGTGTCGGCGGATTCGGTGATGGTCATGCCGCGCACCGCCGCGGTGACGCTGCCGAACAGCACCGCATTGCCGAGTGCGAATAGCGCACCGATGCGGAAACTGTCGGCGCCGGGCGTGGCCACCAGCAGCACGCCGACGAAGCCGGCGACGAGCGCCGCAGCGCGCGCAAGGCCGACTTTCTCCTTGAGCCAGATCGCGGCGAACAGCGTGGCAAACAGCGGCGACGAGAAATTGATGGCGATGGCGCCGGCGAGCGGCATCAACATGAAGGCGATGACTAGGCAGGTCTGCGCGATGGCTTGCGTCGCGCTGCGGCCGGCGTGATGGCGCAGGCGCTTGGTGCGAAACACGGCCCATCCGGTGCGCGGCAGGATCAGCGCGGCGCAGATCGCAAACGAGCCGACGGCGCGAAAGAAAAGCACCTCGATCGCGGAATAGGTTTCGACCTGCCATTTCGCCAGGGCACTGGAGACGGCAAACATGACGGTGGCGCCCAGCATCAACAGGATGCCGAGCGGCACGCGGTCGGTGCGCACAAGAGGGCGCTGGACAGGGGGATTCGATGTCACGAAAGGCTCTACCGGCAGGTCAGGAGGCTTGACCTACCACGGGTGGGGTTAAACCAGGCAGGGCAAAAGCGCAGGGCGGGATTGCCGCCGAGGCCGGAAACGTTCATTCTTGCGGCTGTCGTTCTGTTGCGTAAGCGGGGTGTGCGATGGAATTGCGCTTGGGGAGCGCGTTATTGCTGGCGGCGATGCTCGTCGGCTGCGCCGAATTTACCGAATTCACCAGCCCGGCGCCTACGGCCGGTTATGCGATGGCATCGCCGGAGCCGCAGCCTATGCCGGCTGCGCCGCCGCCGGTGCAAAGCGCCACGCCGCCGCAAGGCCGGTACGGTGTGCAGATCGCGGCACGCCGCAGCGTCGAGGATGCGCGCGGGCTGATCGACAGCATGCGCGCTCGCTATCCCAACGAGCTCGGCCAGGAATGGGCGTCCATTCTGCCCGTCACGCTGCCCAAGGGCACGTTCTACCGCGTGGTGATCGGCCCGCTCGCCAGCGAGCAGCAGGCCTCGCAACTCTGCGGCCGGCTGCGGGCGCAGGGCAACGAGTGCTTCATCCGCCGGTCCTAAAGCTTCTTCTTGCGCCGTTTCGCCGCCCGCGCCTTGGCGAGGCGTGCCGCATTGCGCGCGCGTTTTAAGCGCAATTCCACGGCCCGGCGGTTGCGGCGCCTGCGGCAGCGCGAGCACTGGCAGTTCGAGCGCCCGATGACGTTTTTCAGGTAATCGGTGCCGTAATCGTAGACGATTTCCTCGCCCGGCTTGATATTGCGCAGCGCCCGGATGAAGACTCGGCGCTTTCGCGTGAAGGTATCGGCGTTGGGATTGCAGGAATGGTTGGCATAGCGCGCGATATTGCCGCGCCCGGCGCCGTCGATGGTGTAGTTCTTGCTGATCTCATAGAGGTAGCGGTTGCCGCGGTTCTCGGCTTTTTCCGCGGTCTTGAAGTCCAGCAGCGGGCCTTTGTATTCGGCGATCCGGCTGTTCTTCTTGATGGGTTTTGTGGCGAACAGGCCGAGCCCGGTGCGCGCGCGGCCGATGCGAAAGGGTCTTCGTGACATTCTCTAAAACTTGTATTCCAAACAGTTGCGCCGTTGCGGATGGCAGATGAAACGCGGCGCGTCAATGGCGGAGGCTTTCTTTCCCTCCCATTCAGGGAATGGAAATGCGAGGATCGGAACTTCTGGTTTGGGGATACTCATGTCTGAGTGCTGGCTGAAAGCCATCATCCTCGCTTGCGCCGTCGCCGCCTTGTTGCCAGAACAGGCGCTCGCGGCGGGCGGGGCTTACTCGGTGGACACTGCCGAAGTCGGCGATCCCGGCAACTGCAAGGTCGAGTCCTGGATTTCGACGGCCAGCAACCAGGATCTGATAGCGGCAGTTACGCCGACTTGCGTTCTGGACATCGGCCGCCCAGTGGAAGCTAGCGCGCAGATCAACCGCGCGCGCGCCGACGGCGAATGGTCCACCACCGCCACGCCCAAGCTCAAGACCAATCTGGTGCCGAGCGCGATCGGCAGCTGGGGGATCGCGGTCTCCGCGGCCGCTACCTATGACGCGGGCACCGGCGAAAATACCGCGCTGTTCGTTACCCTTCCGGCGACGCTGCGGCTGTCGAATGTCGGGCGCATCAACCTCAATGCCGGCTGGCAGTGGGACCGCGCCGCCGACCTGCATTATCTCACCTATGGCGCC
>JAYTFS010000083.1:0-4292 GCA_043734185.1 Pseudolabrys sp.
CGCAAGGATTTTGCGCCGATCGGCCTGATCGGCAATGCGCCGAATTCGCTGGTGGTGCATCCGTCGTTTCCGGCCACCACCGTCGCCGAACTGATCGCCTATGCGAAAGCCAATCCCGGCAAGGTCAATTTCGGCTCGGCCGGGGCCGGAACGGTCAGCCACATCACGGGCGAATATTTTGCCCGCGCCGCCGGCATCACGCTGGTGCATATTCCCTACAAAGGCACCGGGCCTGCGCTGACCGATCTGCTGGGCGGCCATATCCCGATGGCGTTCGCGCCGATCCCGGCCTCGCACCCCAACGTCACGGCCGGAAAATTGCGCGCCCTGGCGGTCACAAGCACGACCCGCTCCAGCCTGCTGCCGGAGGTGCCGACGATGGTGGAAGCGGGCCTGCCCGGTTTCGACGCGTCGCTGTATTACGGCCTCGCGGCGCCGGCCGGGACCCCCCGCCCGATCGTCGACAAGCTCAACAAGGTGCTGCGCGAGGCGCTTGGCTCCGACGACGTCAGGAAGCAATTGGGCAATGACGGCACCGAGATCACGCCGGGCACGCCGGAGGACTATGCTGCGTTCATCGACATGGATGAAAAGAAGTGGTCGCAGCTGCTCAGGACCAGCGGGGTCGAGCAGGAATAAATCTCTCGCGTGATCGTGAACGCCGCGCGCCTCGTCCGCCGGGCGAGGCGAGAGACCGCGTTTCGGGGCTGACTTGAGCCCTGCGCTTGCTACAACGGCACCATGCACCCGCAATTGATTCGGTTTTATTTCGCCACCTGTTTTGGCCTTGCCGCGCTGGCGCTGTCCAGCGCGCCGCCGGCCGTGGCGATGGATGCGCTGCCGGCCGCGATAGCCGAGGCGATGGCGCAGGCGGCTTCGCCGCAGGCGATCGCGGAATATCGCCGCAAGCTGAAGGAGTATCAGGAGGCGCGCGACGCGTTCGAGCAGGAGGCCGGGGCCTATTGGGCCGCGATCTCGGAGAAGCGACGCGGCCGCAACGCCAGGCGGCGCGACCGTCAGAGCGTTGCGCTCGACGATTACGTGCTGACCCAGCCGCCGGTCTATGCCGGGCCGAAGCGGCCGGTCGATCCGGCGCCGCAACCCGAAGAAGACAAGCCGCCGCGCGAGCGCAAGGCGATTCCCGTGGTCGCCGATCTCCTGAAGGCGGCCGCCGAGCAGTTCCAGTTCGCGCCACAGCGGCCGTCGAGCGAAATGGAATTCAAGCGGGCCTATGCCCGCGTCGCGCTGGCCGCGGGGCTGACGCGGGAGCAGGCGATTCGGGTCTATTCGTTCGAGACCGGGGGCAATGGCAATCACGACATGCAATCGGGCCTGAGCGCCTCACGGCCGGGTTCGCGCGCGATCTCGACCGCGATCGGCTACAACCAGTTGCTCACCACCAACAGCGTCGAATTACTGGCCGAGCAGGGCCACGAAATCATCCGTGAGCTGACGAACAGGGCGGCGACCCTGACCGGGCCGGCGCGCAAGGCGATGGATCACAAGCTCGGTGTGCTCAAGAAGATGGTGGCGTTTACGCGCACGGTGCCGGACGAGTGGGCGGCACACGAGAAGCTCGCCAACACGCCGCAGGGCTGGGCGGTTCACGCCATGGTGCTCGACATCGACGTCGGGCCGTTGCTGCAGACCCACAAGCTGCTAACCTCGGTCCTCTTCGCGCGCACCAAGGGTTACAATCGTCCGCTGTCGGCAGCCGAACTCGAAATGATGAACCTGACCGGCGACGGCACCGGGCTCGACATGGTGACGATGCCGCCGGCAATGCGCGAACAGGTGCCAACCTCGAATTTCTTCCAGCGCGGCGGCTATGAGCGCAACCCGGTGGCGATCCGCCACAATACGGTGGCGAAGCTGCTGGCAGTCACCGATGAACGGATGGACAGCAACAGCACCAAGCCAGGCGCCAGGGAATTGGCGGCGGCGTTCTAGGGCTTTGCCGTTCTCCGGAGGGGAATTATATACGTGAAAAGTACGTTATTTGGATTGAGTCACAAATTATTCGCAACGATTAATGACAAACCTACGCAACCGGCACAGACGATTGCCGCGCCGGTTTGGTCCAGCACGATGTACGCGAACAGCCCGGACACAAGCATAAGCAATGCGGCCCCAACGCAATCGCGTTGGCTGGGGCGCTGAAGGCTCATTTTCTGGTCTCGCGGCTCTGGCTTCATCTTCGCTAACCGACCCGTCGGCTTATCCGCAGCCGAATGCTTTTCGTCCGCGCCGATCTCGCCGGCCTTGTCGATGAAGGGTTTTGATTGTCTAGGGTCGCCCTTACCCGGGGGTTAGCCTTCACCAATGTCAACTCTTGCGGTGCGAGACATCTCGGCGGCGTGCTCCAATAAATCAAGCTGCGCCTTTTGTGGCGGCAAAGGCAAATCTGCCAGACTCACTACTTCAATTTTTGCGTGCTTTCCTAAGACGGCAACGTCTCCGTCATCTGAGTATATTGTCGTTGCGCCATGGACCTTTGCAATGGCTACAATTTGCCGATCGTATTTTACCTTGGCCCATGTAGCATCTGATGCGCCGCGCTTTTTCCCTTTTACTAAGGCTTCGCGGGACATGGCGGCGACTTCCAGCGCCGCACGAGTATCAAATGATTCGATACTAAAAACAGAATAGCGTTGAAGATGGTCCACTATCTGCTGGGAAGCGGCAGCGCCCGCTCTGACAAGAGCCTCACTTAGGGCCGGAGTTGGAATTATAATTTTAACCTTCGCGTTGTTGAGCCTCTGAACAAGGTATTCGATACGCTCTTTGGGATGGTTTATGGGGAATCCATCTGGGCCGCTTGGGACTGGCGTACCCGGACGAAGCATCAGCAATATGGTGGTCGCGTCAATGACCACCATTCCGCTTACTCCCCTTGCCGTGACGCATCGCATCAATCTCGCTTAGAGCGCTATCGTTCCAGTCCGTCGGTATATCTCTCAATTCTGCAAGTGCATTAGGTAGCGGGATATCTTGGAGCGCGTCAAAGCTTTCAATTTTAAACGTGATGAGGGTCCAAGCGCCATCCGCGTCTCGACTCCAACGTCCTCGACCAAACAAGCGCACCGGCTCAAAGAGCTTTGCGCCTAACTGTTTAGCAATGGCTCTGGTGGTTTCGCATCCGCTAACCTGCTGGCCTTCAGAATTAATAGTTATATGTATTGTATCGTCTTTGCCGCGTATCCCAGTTACGATTCCGTCAATGGATCCATGCTGCCGAACAGACGCAAATTTTTCTTCTGCGACCTCGCGACCTGGAAATCGGACTATGATGCCGCGCGGTGCTGCGTCTCGCAAAATACCAACCGCATTATCATCTCTTAGGAGCGTGTTGAGCGCATTATAAGCGCGCATAGACTCCGCAGGAGCATCACCAGATCGAACTAGAGAAACCCGGTCTCTTACCTTGGGCACGGCTTCGCGATCAATTCTGGCGTTCAGAATGGTGCTGCCCTTGGTCAATTTTTGAAAATGGACAGCAGTTCTCTCTCCCAATAAATCAGCCAGTTCGGCCATATATTGAGCGAGGCGCTTCATCGGGATCGTTTCGGGACTGAAGGCATCGATCCTAAACCGATACTGAGCACCTTCAGCACGGCTACCGCTTTTTAGTTTCTCGGGCATGGCGATTGGCAATTCTAGCTGTCCAGATCGGAGATCGACGCCGGAGGCGAGTCCTTGGACGTCAACCGTTGGTCAACACTACTACGAAGCGCTTTCGTTGTGCGAGCTTCATCGAACACGCCGAGAGCTATTGTTTCGCTATACCTAAAATCAAATTCAACGAGATACCGCTTCAAACGCTGCGGGCACGGAAAATTACTTTCAATCGTATTCTTATGCGCGTCGTCCCGTACGTGCTCTGCCAATGCCGTGGTTAACCGTCCAATGGCTGACGAACCTGCTCCCACTGCGTGTGCCACCATCCTCGCTCATAGCGTACGCGGCTGCGCGTCTTTAATGCGGTCGAAACCGCCATCGCGCGGACAATGAGGCCCCTGCGGCCGAATGATTTGCTCAGCAGAGCAATGGTTGCGGCTTCGTTGTGGAAATGCGGTGCAGACAAAACGGACAGGACTTTTCCCCTCGAGGTAGTTTATTCCAAGGAGCACCCGTAATTGTTGTGCAAATCACCGCTCCCCGGAGAGGGCTTTAGGGAAGGAAAGGCTAATGACCCCGTCAATTCGCGCCGAACATGAACTTGCCGTCACCCTCGAGATAGGGACCGGACCGCATATAGAGCTGTCCGTTCGCGCCGATAAAGAACAGCGTGC
>JAYTFS010000084.1:0-4391 GCA_043734185.1 Pseudolabrys sp.
GCCGCGGGGGTTGTGGCGGAGGAAATAAGCGATCGCCATTTCGCCCGCGAAGATGAAGGCGATCGGCCGTGAGAACAAACCGAGGATGAGCGGCACGCCACCGAATACTTCGATCCATCCCGCAATCTCACTGAGATTCGAGTGGGGCACGACGTTAATGATCGGCGGATAGCCAAACATTTTCTGCGTGCCGTGCTCCAGCATGATGAGCGCGGCGACAATACGCAGCACCGACATGAGCCACGGCGCGCAATTCTTCTCTAACTCCAGCGAGGTCATAATGAGGCTCCTTAGGTTTAACCGAGAGGCGTGAGAGGACATTTATTGATCGGAAGATCGCAACAGCGTCCGGCCGCTCGCGCTGGTGGTCGCGAGCCTTACGTCGCAACGATATCCCCGACGTGCGAGAGCGCATTGCTTGGGCGATCAGCGCCAGGAGAAGGGAGCCGATTTCGATGAGACGCGGACCGTGCGGCCTGCCTCCATCACCTTTGCTCGCTGGTCTAGCGGGCAAAAGAGACTTGCATCATTGGTCGGCATAGCGCCCCATTTACGCTTGGCTTCCAGGATTTCATCGCCAACAAGTTTGCGATGTCCGGTCGGCGGCAAGTCGTATTCCTTAGCGGGACTGCTGAGGTCTTCGAAGTACCGCTCGAACGATCCGCCCGGCGTGCAGAGCAACAGGAAGTGAGCGGTTTCGGAAATGACGCGGAATTCATGCCGCGTCATGCGCGGAATGTAGACAAAGCTGCCGGCAGTGACGCCGTAATAAACGGTATCGCCGACGGCGTAGTCCAGCTCTCCATCGATGATGTAAAAGCTGTCCGCTACTACCGAATGGTAATGCGGCGGCGCTGCAAAGCCTCGCGGCGTGATCTGGTCAAAAAGCGAGAACTGCCCGTCAGTGTCGCTGGTGCGAGCTTTCTCTGAGAAAAGCGCTTCGTGAAACCAAAGCGCCGGTCCTTCTTTCGGATAAAGGACGTAGCCCGGCTGCATGCCATCCGGCGTTCCGCCGGCGCGTTTGGTCGCGACCGGATCATTCGGTCCAATTTCTACGACCGGCGTTTCAAAAGACAAGGTCTTCATTGTTTTCCTCTTACAATCAGGATTCTTACGCGGTTCATTGAGCGCCGTTCGGCTTCAGCAACCCGTCTTCAAGGAGTGTCTTCTGCGTGATGTTCAGCGCGCCAAAGGCCCTGGGAAGGCCCGTGTAGAGCGCCAGTTGCTCATACAGTTCCGGAAATTCTTCGATCTTGAGTCCGTGTCGCAATCCGGCGCGCACGTGTACGGGGATCTCGTGCTCGGCACCGATGGCCACGAGCACCGAAATCGTCGCAAGCGAACGATCGCGGCGGCTCAGGCCTGCGCGTGTCCAGACTTCGCCCCAGCAATACCGCGTCAGGAAATCCTGGAACGGCCGCGTGAACGGCGTGATCGCCGCGATCGTCTTATCGACATGTGGATCGCCAAGCGCGACGCGCCGGCTTCGGAAACCGATTTCAAGGCTCGCGGCCGAACCGAAATGGTCAAGCAACGCCTTCGCCGCACGCGCCGGCTGCTCGACCAGAACCAGATGCGCTGCCTGCGGAATTGTCTCCAGCTTGGATTGCGGAACAGCCGCGGCAAATTCTTTCGCAGCCGACGTTCCAAAGAACGGGTCGCTTTCACCTGAGAGGATCAGCACGGGCGCGGCGACGCGGCCAATGTCTTGGCTCAGATCCAAAGCTGCGAAAGTCTCGCACCGTTCTGCTAGTTCCACGGCTGAGCTCGACGTTATGGCGGACGTCAAAGCAGCCACCAGAGCCGTGTCGCGCTTCCGCAAGGCGGAGGTGAGCCAACCGTCGATGAAAGTGTCGGCTGCCTGCTTAACGTCACCCGCGCGCAACCGCTCACTGAGCCCTTTCCAGAGGCCCGGATCCTGTACTTTTGCGCCGGCGCCAATGACAGCAATTCGGCCAACCCGGTCGGGATGATGAATGGCGAGCCAGAGCGCTACAGCGCCGCCCAGTCCGGAACCCGCGACGTGCGCTCGCGCGCAGCCGAGAGCATCCAGAGCTTCGACGGCGGTCCGCCCCAACGCGGTGATGTGAGATCCAGCCGCATTCTGATTGCCGTGGCCGCCCTGGGTCGGACGCACGATGCGGAATTGCTCGGCAAGCGGCCCAGCGACGGCCTTCCATGTCGCCGCCCCCGCACCGGGCTCGTCAATAAGAAGCAAAGTTTGCGAGCCTGCCGCCCCCAGAGTCCAGGGCTGTTTGTGATCGTTGTTTTGATGTTCGCCGGTCATACCAGCCTTACCTTTCCTTTAAACTGAGCCAGAATTGCATCTGGCGCTTACATGGATGCCCTTAGCCGGATCGGCTAAGGGGTTGCCTGCTGGACGATCCGGCGTGATGCGTAGCGGCTCAGGATCACGGCGCCGGCCGCGAACAAAGCCGGCATTGCCAGGGCGGCGAATACCGCGCCGAAGTGCCACCCCAGAGAAAGCAGCAAGCCGCCGATCAATGATCCGACAATCGCCCCGGTGCGACCGATGCCGTTCATCCAACTGATGCCGGTCGCCCTCGCCTGAGTCGGATAGAAGGCCGGCGCCAGAGCATTCAACCCGGTCTGCGCACCGCCGATAAAGAAGCCGGCAATCGCTACTTGCGCCGGAAGCCATGTGGTGTTCAGAATATTTGCACCGAGGCTGAAGATCGCAACGCCACCGAGAAGGTAGGCAATCGCCACGACGCGCCGGCTGTCGCCCCTGTCCATAAGAAATCCTACGATCAGTGCTCCGGGAATGCTGCCGACCTGGAACATCGCTGTGATCGAGGCGGCATCCTGGACGGTATAGCCAGCGTCAGTGATTAAGGTCGGCAGCCAGCCGGTAACGAGATAAAGAATGAACAGGCCCATGAAACAGCTCAGCCACAGCAGAAGCGTGCCGAAAGCATAGCCATCGCCAAACAGCATCGACACCGGAATTTTGGTAGCCGTCACGCGCGGCTCGATGCTCGTGAAGCTAGTATCCGCGCTGAAATTCGTCTTGCAGACTCTGTTCAGCAGCTTGGCGATGTCGGCGCTCGCCCCCCGTTGCACTGCCAGAAGGCGCGCCGATTCAGGAAGAAGCCAAAGCAGCAGAGGCAGGCTGAGAATCGGAAGAATGCCGCCGGCGACAAGGACGCCGCGCCAGCCGTATTTCCCAAGCAATATCGAAGCAATAAAGCCCGCCAAACCCGATCCCAATGCAAAACCCGCAAACATGACAGTCACCAGGAAGGCTCGCCGACGCTGCGGCACATATTCCGACAGCAGCGTCGCTGCGGTCGGCATTGCCGTGCCAAGACCAATGCCCGTCAGGAGGCGTAGGATCATCAACTCGGTCGGCGTTTGTGCCAGCGCGCAAGCTGCGTTGAAAACGCCGAAAATGAGAACAGACAGAATGAGAATCTTGCGCCGGCCGATGCGGTCGGCGAAGGGGCCAACCACAATCGCGCCGAACGCGAAGCCTAACATGACGGCACTCATCACCGGTCCGAACGCGATCCGGGAGATATGCCAGTCGGCCATCAACGAAGGCGCGACGAAACCCATCGAAGCGGCATCGATGCCATCAAGCATGGCCACGAGGAAACAGAGCGCGACGATCACCCACTGAAAGGATGACATGCGGTTATCATCGATAAATTTTTTGACGTCCACGACTGGCATGCTCACGACCGTTCCCTTCCCTCGTGCGACCGTGGAGCAAGTACGGATTTTCAGGGGCGCCGAAGCGTTATGAATCCGCATTCAAAACCCGGTCGGGTTTTTGTTGAGCAACTGTCCGCTTCAGCGGGTATTTTTTTGTTCTACGAAATTCTTTCAAACTCTTCGGCCAGAATCTCTTGTGTATGCTCGCCAAGTGTGGGCGGAGCCATCATTTGACTGCGAGGCCGGCGGCCATCGACGAGAACGGGACAGCAGACACTGCGCACCGTTCCCTCCGTAGGATGCTCGGTTTCAGATATCGAACCCAAAGCCCGTACCTGCGGGTCTTCTATCGTTTCAGCGACATTCCAAATTGGTGCCGCAGGAACGTCCGCGTCGGCCAAGCGCTGGAGCCATTCGGCCCGCGAACGCGCGCGCAAACGACCGGCCAGCTCATCGCGCAGCGCGAGGTAATTCTTGGCGCGCTGGAGATGTTTTGAGAAGCGCTCATCGGCACCAAGATCCGGCGCCTCAATGGCCTGCAGAAGAGCCTGCCAGAATTTTTCCCGGGCCGAGAGATGAATGGCGATGAGAAGCCCATCGCCGCACCCCAATGCATAGGACTGCGAGTTCGCTGCCCGCGCCAGGCGATCGGGAATGACACCGGAACGTGTGACGCTGGTGAACGCGTCGGGTGAAAATGCCATGGTTGCTTC
>JAYTFS010000085.1:0-2606 GCA_043734185.1 Pseudolabrys sp.
CCAGACGTGGCTGCCGGTCGCAGTGTCGTTGAGCTGTGCGGTGATGCGCACGCGATCACCGCTCCTGCGCACGCTGCCTTCGACGACGTAGCGCACCCCCAGTTCGGCGGCGACCTGCTTCATATGCACCGCCTTGCCCTTGTAGGTGAACGACGAATTGCGGGCGATCACGAAGAACCAGCGCAATTTCGACAGTGCGGTGATGATGTCTTCGGTAATTCCGTCGGAAAAATACTCCTGCTCCAGGTCGCCGCTCATGTTGTCGAAGGGCAGCACGGCAATCGCCGGCCGGTCCGGCAATGGCAACTGCCGAGGCGCTTGTTCGGTAACGGCTTGCGTCGACGTTGCGGCCGGATAAATGCCGTTTAGCTGTTCGTTCACGGCACCAACGAAACGGACACCTTTCCGCGGAATGGTCCGGATCAGCCGTTGCGCCTTGCCGCTATCGCCGACCGCGCTCCGGGCAGCGTTGATGCGGCTGTCGAGCGTTGAGTCCGATACGATCCGGCCGCCCCATACCAGGGCAATTAGATCATCTCTGCTGACCACGTGGTCGCGATGCTTCAACAGATGAACCAGCAGGTCGAATACGTGCGGCTGCATCGCAACAAGTTCGCCGTCGCGGCGGAGCTCGCGAAGGTTGGTATCCAGAGCGCAATTGTCGAAGTCAAATTTCACGTGCGTCGTCGCATCCGTCTCAAGAAACAATCAAGTCCATCTCATGGAGAGATCAAGCGTCAGGCAAAGTCTTGTCGTCGCGTTTCAGTTATTCTTCAAAAAACGAGGCCGCGATCCCATTGCCCTCAACGGAGTTAATTTTGTGTCCGAAGCCCGAGACAAATTGAATGCTTAAATTCACTGCATTTCTGTTCGGCGCTGTGGCCTATTTCACATTTCTCTTCACGATTTTGTATGCGATTGGCTTCGTATCGGACCTGGTGGTGCCGAAAGCCATCGATACCGGCGCGAAATCGTCGGTTTTCGAAGCGCTCGCCGTCAATCTCGCATTGATGTCGCTTTTTGCCATCCAGCACAGCGTGATGGCACGTAAAGGGTTTAAACAGTGGTGGACGCAATTTATTCCGAAGTCGATCGAGCGTAGCACCTATGTGCTGTTCGCAAGCCTGACGCTGTTGCTGCTGTTCTGGCAATGGCGGCCGATGCCGACCGTCGTCTGGCACATCGAAGAGGCCGAAATGGCCGCAACGGTCGCCATATTGTCGTTTCTAGGCTGGGTGATCGTGTTCACCAGCTCATTCCTGATCAATCATTTCGAATTGTTCGGATTGCATCAGGTCGCCAACAATTTGGCCGGCCGGCAGATGCCGACGCCGATCTTCCGGACGCCGCTCTTCTACAAATTCGTTCGGCATCCGATCTATCTCGGATTCATCATCGCGTTTTGGGCGGCGCCGGCCATGAGCGTCGGACACCTGCTGTTTGCTTCGGTGACCACCACCTACATCTTCGTCGGTATCTTGCTCGAAGAGCGCGATCTCATCGACATGTTCGGTGATGAATACCGCCATTACAAGGAACGGGTATCGATGCTGTTCCCGTGGCGCAAACTGAGCTGATCAATCCTCAATTGTCTGCAAGGAGACTCAAGTTATGAAGCATACGGGAAACTGTTTTTGCGGCGCGGTCGAAGTGCAAGTTACCGGCTCGCCGGAAGGCATGGGATATTGCCATTGTAGTTCTTGCCGGTCGTGGTCAGGCGGGCCGGTGAATGCCTTTACGCTGTGGAAGCCGGAGGCGGTGGAGATCATATCAGGCAAGCAACACGTCGCGACATTCGAGAAGACCCCGATGAGCCAGCGCAAATATTGCGCGAAGTGTGGCGGGCACCTGATGACCAACCATCCGACGCTCGGTCTTGTCGATGTCTTCGCCGCGACGCTTCCGACGCTCGCCTTCACGCCTGGCGTCCACGTTAACTATGCCGATACGGTGCTGCCGATGCGAGACGGCCTCCCCAAGCTGAAGGACTTTCCTGCAGAGTTGGGTGGATCGGGCGAAGCGCTTCCTGAGAAAGGCAATGGGCTCGCGTTAGCAAAGAACACCGCGGCGACACGGTTCGCGGCGCGACCATTGAAGAGACAGCGCCGCTCGGCTCCGAGGTAGACCCGGACCGGGCGGCGTTCGTTTGGGAGAGAGCTATGTCAGAGGCAGGTCCGGCTCTGCAAAATCGGAGTTTGGCGTTATCTGCAGGCTTCCGGTAAAAGGCCTTGAAGCACCTTCGCGGCGGTCGCCATCTGTTCCGCCAGGCAAAATAAGACGAGGAAATGCCGGATATGACCGCCAGACCGCAATTGCCGGAGCGAACGCCGCGCGCCAAGGGCGAGCCGACTGCCCTTGATGGTCTGCTGGTCGTCGATTTTACCCGTGTTGTCGCCGGCCCCGCCTGTACGCAGACGCTGGCCGATTTCGGCGCCGAGGTGATCAAGATCGAAAATCCGGATGGCGGCGACGATAGCCGGCACTATGAACACGCGGAAATCGGCGGTGAGAGCGCGGCCTTCCTCAGTCTCAATCGCAACAAGCGCGGCATTGCGCTGGATTTCACCAATCCGGCGGCGCTGGAGGTTGCACGCGAACTGATCGCG
>JAYTFS010000086.1:0-2710 GCA_043734185.1 Pseudolabrys sp.
GCCGATGCCGGGCTACGCCATCGATATCGTCGACGAGGCCTGCCACAAGGTGCCGGCCAACAAGATCGGCTCGATCGTGGTCAAGCTGCCGCTGCCGCCAGGCTCGCTGCCGACGCTGTGGCGGCAGGACGGGCGCATGCGCGAATCCTACCTCGATGAATTCCCCGGCTACTACAAGACGGCGGACGCCGGCTATCTCGACGACGACGGCTACGTCTATGTCATGAGCCGCACCGACGACATCATCAACGTCGCCGGCCACCGGCTTTCCACCGGCGGCATGGAGGAGGTGCTGGCCGGCCACCCGGACGTCGCGGAATGCGCCGTGCTCGGCATCAAGGACGAGCTCAAGGGCGAAGTGCCCTGCGGCTTCATCGTGCTCAAGGCCGGCGTCAACCGGCCGCCGTCCGAGATCGAGAAGGAAATCGTGGCGCTGGTGCGCGAAAAAATCGGCCCGGTCGCGGCGTTCAAGCTGGCGATCACGGTGGCGCGGCTGCCCAAGACGCGCTCGGGCAAAATCCTGCGCGGCACCATCAAGAAAATGGCCGACGGCGACAAGTGGGAGATGCCGGCGACGATCGACGACCCGGCGATATTGGACGAGATCGACAAGGCGATGAAGGAGAAGGGGGTGGGGACGTAGGGGATGCCGCAGTGATTTAACGCGCTGGTTAGGCCGCGAGGGATTGTGGGCTAGCCAACGGAAGCGCAGGCTGTGGCAGGCGTAGCCACCCAGGAGGCCAGAATGGCTCTCGACACAAATACTTTTTTCATGGTTTTAGCCGGAGCGACTGTAGGGATCGGAATCGTGATGTGGCTTATGGTCAAGGCTGAAAACAAGAGACGATCCTGAGATCAGCCCCACTTCGGCAAGCAAACACCTATGCCTTCCTTCATCTGCGCCGCATGCGGCACGCAATTTCCGCCAAGCGAAAAACCTCCCGCGCAGTGCGTTATCTGCGAGGAGGAGCGGCAATATGTGCCGGAGCAGGGCCAGAACTGGACCACGCTCGAGGCGCTCGCAAAAAGCCACGTCAACAAGACGCGCGAATACGAGAAAGGCGTGACCGGCTTCGGCGCGGGCTTTGCCATCGGCCAGCGCGCGCTGTTGGTGCAGACCTCAGGCGGCAATGTGTTGTGGGATTGCGTCGCCACGCTCGATGCGGCGACAATCGCCAAGATCAAAAGCCTCGGCGGCATTAAAGCGATCGCGATTTCGCATCCGCATTTCTACACGACGATGGGCGAGTGGAGCCGCGCCTTCGGCGATGCGCCGATCCATCTTCACGCCGCGGACAAGGACTGGATCATGAATCCGAATCCGGCCGTGCGGCTGTGGCAGGGCGATTCCTTGAAGCTGTGGGATGGCGTCACGCTGGTGCGTTGCGGCGGGCATTTCCCCGGCGGCACGGTGATGCATTGGGCCGGCGGCGCCGGCGGCAGGGGCGTCGTCTGCGCCGGCGATATTCTTTCGGTGGCGGCCGACCGCAAGTGGTTGTCGTTCATGCGCAGCTATCCGAATTTCATTCCCTTGTCGGCTCCCGAGGTGGAGAAAATCGGCGCGGCGCTGGCAGGATTTTCGTTCGACGTGATCTACGGTCATTATTTCGACCGCGTCATCGCCAAAGACGCCAAGACGGTGCTGAAAAATTCGATCGAGCGTTATATCGGCGCGATCAACGGCACGCGTGGCTACAAATAAAAACCGGCCACGCGAATGCCGGTGGAATCGGCAGTTCGCGTGGCCGGGTGACTTACTCAAACAGCCTTAAAGAAGCGACCGGTTGCGCGGACAACGGGACCACGCGGTGCTCGCCCCAAGCGCGCTGATCGTGACGTGAGTTTGTGAACGGGAACTTAAATTCGTGCCCGGTAGAAATACTTACTCGCCACTTTGCTCGTTCTTGCCACCGAGCTGCTTGAGCTTGGCAAATACCGCGCCGACGTCGAGATCGCCACCCGACTTCTGGTTGGCTTCCGCGGCGGCGGCGACTTCGGCTTCCTTGCGTGCCGTGGTTTCGGATGCCGGCAGCAGCGTCGCGCCGGATTCGGCGGGAGCGGGCTTTTCCTTGTTGGCGCGGTTGACCTCGAAGTCGAGGTCGGTTTGCGTGGCAAGGCCGAGCGTGACCGGGTCCATCGGCGCGAGCGTGGCGGCGTTCCAGTGCGTGCGGTCGCGGATCGCGGAAATGGTCGACTTGGTGGTGCCGACCAGGCGCATGATCGCGCTGTCCTTGAGCTCGGGATGATTGCGCACCAGCCAAAGGATCGCGTTCGGCCGGTCCTGGCGGCGCGAAACCGGCGTGTAGCGCGGGCCCTTTTTGCCCCCGCGCTCGGCGTTCGAGGTCGGGACCTTGGCTTCGGTCAACGTCAGGCGGATTTCAGGATTGGCCTCGGCCTCGGTGATCTGCTCGCGGGTCAGCTGCCCGGTCTGGATGGGGTCGAGGCCCTTGATGCCTTGCGCGGAATCGCCATCGGCGATCGCCTTGACCTCAAGCGGGTGCAATTTGCAGAAGTCGGCGATCTGGTCGAACGACAGCGCGGTGTTGTCCAGCAGCCAAACGGCGGTGGCTTTCGGCATCAGCGGTGCTGGTGTCGCCATGACAAATCTCCTCTACGCTTCGCCCGCCCGTCGGGCGAAGCTAGATCATCGGTGATGATCGGAATGCCGGGAATATAGGGATTTGGTCCCCTCCATGCAACCGCTTACGGC
>JAYTFS010000087.1:0-4215 GCA_043734185.1 Pseudolabrys sp.
AGCCCGTTGAGCGCTTGAAACAGGAGTGCGCTGAGATTCATCGGAGCTTCTTATCCCTCCCCCTCGCGGGGGAGGGATAAAAGAAAATCAATTCGATTCGGCCGGCCGCAGTTTTTTCACTTCCGCGTCGCTGGGCAGAACCGCCGAGCCATCGACATATTTGAAGTCGGCCATGGTGCCCTTGCCGCCTTCAAGCGCAAGCTTGCCGACATAGGCGCCCATCGTCGCCTGATGGTCGCTAGCGCGGTATTCGAACGGGCCGAACGGACCGTCGACCTTCAGGCCGGCGAAGGCCGTCACCAGTTTTTCGGTGTCGGTCGACTTGGCCTTGGCGATGCCGGCGGCAATCGACTTGATGGTCGTGTAGCCGACGATCGAGCCGAGCCGCGGATAGTCGCTGAACTTCTTCTGGTAGGCGTCGAGGAACGCCTTATGCGCCGGCGTCTTGATCTTGTCCCAAGGGTAGCCGGTGACGGTCCAGCCGATCGGCGTCTCGTCCTTGAGCGGATCGAGATATTCCGGCTCGCCGGAGAGAAGGCTGACCACCGGGCGGTTCTTGAACACGCCGCGAGTGTTGCCCTCGCGCACGAATTTGGTGAGGTCGGCGCCGAACAATACGTTGAAGATCGCGTCTGGCTTGGCGTCGTCGATGGCCTGCGCCACCGCGCCGGCTTCGATCTTGCCGAGCGGCACCGCCTGCTCGGTGACGAATTCGACGTCGGGCTGCGCTTTCTTCAGCAGTGTCTTGAAGCTCTCGACCGCCGACTGGCCGTATTCGTAATTCGGAAACACCACCGCCCATTTCTTCTTCTTGGCGGCGATGGCCGCCGGCATCAGCATGGCGGTCTGCATGTAGGTCGTGGCACGCAGGCGGTAGGTATATTTGTTGCCGTTGGCCCAGGTGATCTTGTCGGACAGCGGCTCGGCGGCGAGGAAGAACACTTTCTTCTGGCCGGCGAAATTGGTGACCGCGAGACCCACGTTCGATAGGAACGTGCCGGAAATCATGACGACGCCTTCGCGGATGATCAGTTCTTCGGCGACGCGAACCGCTTCGCCCGGGTTGGCGCCGTCGTCGCGCGAGATCAGTTCTAGTTTCTTGCCGAGCACGCCGCCTTTGCCGTTGATCTCCTCCAGCGCGAGCTCCATGCCCTTCTTGTAGGGCTCCAGAAACGCGGGAACCGCCTTGTAGCTGTTGAGCTCGCCAATCTTGATGGTGTCCTGCGCCTTGGCCGGCATGGCGATACCGGCGGCAAGCGCGATTGCCAGAGAGAGAGCGTGACGCGTGGTCATGATGTGGCTCCGTGGGTACAAACTTGTTGGTACACAAATAGTCCGTTCGGCTCCGGGCATTGTCAAGCGATGGCGCGCTAGCCTTTCGGCTTGTCGCGGAAGCGATCCATCAGCGGCTTGTCCTGGCCGCCGTCGATTTCGATCATGGTGCCGTTGACCATTTCCATCAGCGGCGACGCCAGCATCACCACCAGCGACGCCACCTCCTCCACCTCGGCGATGCGGCCCATCGGGATCGAGGCCGGCGCCAATTTGTCGGCCTGCTCGCGCGGGATTTTCATGTCGCGCGCCATAGCGTCGACCAGTCCGGCCCAGCGTTCGGTGCGCACCGGGCCCGGATTGACCGCGACGAAACTGATGTTGTCGCGGCCATACTGGCCGGCGAGCGACAGCGTGAGGTTTTGCCCCGCGGCATTGGCAGCGCCGGGGCAGATTTCCCAATAAGACGGCTTCACGCCGTCGTTGCCGATCAGGTTCACCACCCGCCCGCCGCCCTGCTTGACCATGATGGGCAGCGCGTAACGCAGGCAGCGCACATAGCCCATGAATTTGAGCTGCAGGCCCTTTTCCCAATCGTCTTCGGTCAGATGCTCGATGACGCCGCCCGCCGCCGAGCCCGCATTGTTGACCATGATGTCGATGCGACCGAGCGCCTTGTGGGCCTGCTCGATGAAAGCTTTGGCGTCGGCGTCTTTGCGCAGGTCAGCGGGAATGGCGGTGACCTTGCGGCCCGTCGCCTTGGCGATCTCGGCGGCGGTTTTTTCCAGCGGCTCCTTGCGGCGCGCGCAGATCGCGACGTCGACGCCCTCCTTGGCCAGCAAGAGAGCGATGCCCTTGCCGATGCCTTCGCTGCCGCCGGTGACCAGCGCCGTCTTGCCTTTGAGCTTGAGGTCCATCGGAATACTCCCTTAGGGTTTTTTATGCGCCAGCCAGCGGCCGACCTCGGACGCGGCGATAAAATCGGCGAGCGCGGCGTTGAACGCGGCCGGCTCTTCGCTGGTAATGGTGTGGCCCGAACGCGGGATCACCAAGAGGCCTGCCGTCGGCACCGTGCGCTTGAGGAAAACGCTGGCGTCGAGACACCAGGCGTCTTCATCGCCGACGATGATGAGCAGCGGCGGCAAGAATTTCTTCAGGTCCGACTCCATGTCCCACAGCGTCGGACGCTTGGCCTGCACATTGAGCATCGTCATCGAATGGCCGAGCGCGGAATGCTCGGTCAGCATCTTGACGAACTCGGCATAGCCGCGCGGGTCTTTATATTTCTGCGCCTGGCGCGTGGCGCCGTCGGCGTAACGGGCGCCGGCAACTTCCATGCTTTCGGTGGCAAACATCTTGCCGACTTCGCGCGACGCCGCGCGCGATTCCTCGACCACTTTCGGGTCCGGGCTCGAACCGTAGCCGCATCCGGCCGCCGTCACCGAAATGCAGCGCTTGGCATAATGAATACCGACATGCAGCGCGGTGGCCGCGCCCATTGAATGCCCCACCACATGCGCTCTGTCGATCTTGAGCGCGTCCATCACGGCTATCACGTCGTCGCGCGCAATGTCCTGGCTGTATTTCGCGCCGTCTTCCGGCACGTCGGAGGGCGGATAGCCGCGCTGACTAAAGGTGATGCAACGGTGGGCGCGCGCGAAATGCCGCATTTGCGGCTCCCAGGTGCGGTAATCGCCGGCATATTCATGGACGAAGATGACGGCCGAGCCCTGGCCTTCCTCTTCGTAATATAATTTTGTGCCGTCCCGCGCGGGCGTATGCGGCATCTTATACTCCACCCAACCCGGCAATTATTTGCACACGAATGAAAGCAGAGTAAAGTCATCGCAACAAGGATCGTGGCAGCAGATCGCGACCTTAAAATCCACCAGGGGAGTTGATATGTCCAACATGTCTCGACGCGGCTTTGCCGCGCTGGCGATGGGTCTCGCTTTGGCGGTCGCGACGCCGCAAGCGCAGGCCCAGCAAAAGCCGGTCATCAAGGTTTCCAGCCTCACGCTGCCGGTCTTCAATCCGCTGGTGTGGAATATCATGAAGGCCCAAGGCTTCGACGCCAAGCACGGCTTCGAACTCGATATTCACCCCTATCCCTCGATCTCGGCGTTTTACGCTGCCTTCGCCACCGGCGAGACCGACGTGCTGATCGGCGGGCCAACCATCTTCCAGAAGCTCTATCAGGAAGGCGTCAACCTTCGCATCATCGGCACCGGCTTCACGCTGGCCGATCTGGTGATCTTCGCCAAGGACCCCACGATCAAGACGCTGGCCGATCTCAAGGGCAAGCAACTGGCGATCGACATGGGCGGCTCGCAATTCCAGGTCGTCAAGATTTACGCCAACGCCAAGGGCCTCGATCTCGGCAAGGACATCACCGTGGTCAACGCCAATTTCGGCGTCGCGCGCGCGCAGCTTGAGGCGGAGCGCGTCGATGCCGCTCTGGTCATCGAGCCGCTGGCGAGTCTGAGCGCCAAGGCGCATCCGGAATGGAATGTCATCTTCAACGGCGCGCAGGGCTGGAAGGAACTCACCGGCGACGACGGCTGGGAAATCGTGCCAGCGATGCGCGCCGATGCGATCGCGCGCGTTCCGGGCGGGCCGAAAATGCTGCTCGCGGCGTTGCAGGACGTCGCCGCGTTCATGACATCGAACACGGCAGACGCCGACAGAATCGCCAACGAAACGCTCAAGTTGCCGCCGGGGATTCTCACCGCCGCGCTGGCGAGCAAGCGCCTGAACATGGTCGTGAAGCCGGCCTGGGAGCCGGCCACGCGCAAATCCATCACCGACATGATGGAGCGGGCAGTGAAGGCCGGATTCTACGAAAAGATGCCGGACGACAAGATCATCTATGCCCCATGAAGAACTAGGAGCGTCTGCCCCGAGCCTGACGTTTCCGCGGCAGACGTTCATCTCCCTGCTGGT
>JAYTFS010000088.1:0-36714 GCA_043734185.1 Pseudolabrys sp.
GCTCGGAATTAGATACGGGAATTCATCGTGCTTGATCATGTTGCGGCGGCGAATCTCGATCGGATCGAGGCCGAGCACGTTGGCGACTTCGTCCATGACACGTTCGAGCGCCAGGTTGGTCGGCGCCTGGCCGAAGCCGCGCACAGCGTCCTGCGTCGTCTTGTTGGTGACGACTGCGATGGCCTGGTATTTCACACTTGCGATCTTGTACGGCCCGACAATGGCGCCGATCGGCTTGCCGAGCTGGAACGGTGAGCGCCCGGCATAGGCGCCGACGTTTTCCAGCGCGCGCATTTTCATCGAACGCACGATGCCATTGTCGTCGTAAGCCACCTCGACGTCGAACAGCCGCTCCGGCCCATGCGCATCGCCGCCGCGCATGTTTTCTAGCCGGTCCTCGATCAGCCGGATCGGAAAGCCGAGCCGGCGCGACAGATAGCCGGCGAGGACCGTGTGCTTGATGCCGCGCTTGACGCCGTAGCTGCCGCCGACATCGACATCGTGATGGACGCGGACCGACGTGACTGGGATTTTCAGCGCGATCCCAATTTGATCGGCGTAACGCGGCATCTGGATCGAGGCATGGACATCGAGCATGTCGCGCCAGGGGTCCCAGCTTGTCAGAACGCCGAAGGTCTCGATCGGCACCGTGGAAGATCGGCCCCATTTCACCCGCAGCGATAATTTACGCGGGGCAGCGGCGAAATCTTTGTCGACTTCGCCCCATACGAAGGTCTTGTCGAGCAGCACGTTTGAGCCATGCGCCTCGTGCACCTTTGGGCTTTTCGAATCGAGCGCTTCCTCGGCGTCGAGCACGAAGGGCAGCGCCTCATATTGAATGTCGATTTCTTCCGCCGCGTCTTCGGCGAGCGCCCGCGTATCGGCCACCACAGCGGCGACCCATTCGCCGGAATAGCGCGCGATTTCGAAGGCTAAAGGCCGGCGCGGCACATTCGGCGTATCGAGGCCGGTCATCAGCGGCAGCGTGGCGGCGGCGAGTTCCTTGCCCTCCAGTACGTAATGCACGCCCGGCATTTTCAGCGCCCGGCTGGCATCGATGCTCACGATACGCGCGGCGGCGTGCGGGCAGGTGACCAGCGCGACATGCTTGGCGTTGGGCAACACGACATCGGCGACGAATTTGCCCTTGCCGACCACGAAACGGCGGTCCTCGCGCACGCGGCGGTCGGTTGCGACGTAACGGTGATGGCCGGGGGCGCTCATTTACGTGCGTCCTTCGGTCTATTGGCGCCGCGCATGCGCTCGGCTGCGAGCGCAATGGCTTCGACGATCTGCGCGTAGCCCGTGCAGCGGCAGAGATTGCCGGAAATAGCCTCGACGATCTCCTCGCGTGTCGGCGCCGGATTGTCGGAAAGCAGCGCATGCGCGACCAGGATCATGGCCGGCGTGCAATAGCCGCATTGCATGCCGTGGGTTTCGCAGAAGGCATCTTGTATTGGCGATAGTTCGCCGGGACCAGGCGTGACGCCTTCGATGGTCGTCACGCTCGATCCTTGCGCCTGCACCGCAAACATCAGGCAGGAGCGCACCGCGACGCTGTCGAACAATACCGTGCAGGCGCCGCAGACGCCGTGCTCGCAGCCGGCATGCGCGCCGGTAAGCTGCAACTGATCGCGCAGGCAATCGAGCAGTGTCGTGCGCGGCTCGACCTCAAGCGCGCGAACGCTGCCATTGATTTCAAGTTCAATGCGCATGAGGTGTTTTTCCCAGCGCATGGTCGCGTGCATCGGTGACCGCGCGCGCGGCGAGCGTGATGGCGACGCGCTTGCGGTATTCCGCGGAGGCGTGCAGATCGGCCAGCGCCTCGATATCGGCCAAGGCCTGCGTGACCGCATTCTTGATCGCTACGTCGTCGAGCTTGCCACCTTTGAGCGCGGCTTCGGCGCTCGTGAGCCGCAGCGGAAAATCCCCGACCGCGCCGACGGCAATCGCAATCCGTTTGCACGCGCCATCGCCGCCAATCTCGACCTGCGCCGCTGCCGAGACAAAGGCAAAATCGCTGCGCCGCGCATTCACTTCGTGGAAGCCGCCGCCAATCTTGCCGCTCCACACCGGGAAACGAACAGCGGTCAGCAGGGCGCCGGCCGGTAGCGCGGTGACCATAGGGCCGACGAAGAAATCCCGCGCCGCAATCTCGGCATCCTTAAAGCCGGCGCGGTAGCTTAAACGCGCATCGAGCGCGATGGCGATCAGAGCGCATTCCGCGGCCGGGTCGGCATTGGCGAGCGAGCCGCCGATGGTGCCGCGCGCGCGCGTGGCGGCGTGGCCGATCCAGGGGATCGCGCGCGCCAGCAACGGCGCTTTCTTTGCGACGAGCGCGTCGCGCTCGACCACGCATTGCCGCGTGGTGGCGCCGATAGCGATGGTGTCGGCCTCGGCGCGTATATAGGAGAGCGCGGCGATACGGTTGATGTCGATCAGCCGAGTGGGGCGCGCGAGCCGCATAGCCATCATCGCCACCAGCGTCTGCCCGCCCGCGATGACGCGCGCGTTTTCATCGGCCGAAAGCAGCGCGCAAGCTTCCTCGATGCTGGCTGCGCGGGAGTACTCGAACGGGGCTGCTTTCATGGGCTCGCGCGGTTAGAGTGTATTGTCGTGACGGCAGTGATACGGGTAAAGTCTCCCGCGCACTATCGCAATCGCAAAAACGCAAGGTTTCAAGCGCCTTTTGAACCTTTTATCACAGGGTGAAAGTGCGCGAGCAAGCTCGACAGGTGGAAGACATATGCCGCGTATGAAGGGTGCCGACGTCATCACCGAATTTCTGGTCGACAGCAAGATTCCCTACGTGTTCGGAATTTGCGGTCACGGCAATGTCGGCATGCTCGACTCGTTGTATGCGGCGCGCGACCGCATCAAGATGGTATCGCCGCGCCATGAGCAGGTCGCCGGCCACATGGCGGACGCTTACTTCCGCGTGCGCCACGAAGCGGTGGCAACGCTGACCTCCTGCGGGCCCGGCTCTTGCAACATCGTGATGCCGCTCGCCTGCGCGATTACCGACTCCTCCGCGATCCTAGCGATCACCTCGAACGTGCCGACCTCGCAGTTCAACCGCAGCCCGTTCCAGGAGGTCAACAAGCACTACCAGGCCGACTTCCCCAACATCATCCGCCCGGTGGTCAAGCGCAGTTGGCAGCCGACGCGCGTCGACATGCTGCCGTTGGCGTTGCGTCAAGCAACTACGACCATGCTGTCGGGACGGCCCGGCCCGGTGAATGTCGACGTGCCGTTCAACGTCTATCAGGAAGAAGACGACGTCGAGGTGCCAAAGCCGGCGCCGCCCTTCGGCACGCAGCGCAGCGGCGCCTCGCCCGAAGAAATCACCGCGTGCGTCGATATGATCCTGAAGGCTTCGCAGCCGGTGATCTTCGTCGGCCACGGCGTGACGCTCGCCGAAGCCTCCAAGGAACTGACCGATCTGGTGCATCGACTGCAAATCCCGGTGATCTCGTCGCCCAACGGCATGGGCACGCTCGACATGAACGATCCGCTGTCGCTCGGCTTCATCGGCCGCAACGGCGCCTATCCGGCCAACGAAGCGGGACGGCGCGCCGATGTGGTGATCGCGATCGGCGCGCGCTTCGACGACCGCTCGGCCTCGTCATGGCTGCCGGGCTATTCGTGGAATTTCCCCACCAGCAAGCTCATCCATGTCGATATCGACTCTACCGAACTGGGCCGTAATTATCCGCCCGACATCGCCATCCTCGCCGACGCTCGCACCTTCATCCGCCAGGTGCTGACCGAAGTGGAAAAGCGCGGCCATAAGCGCGGCGGCAACAACCTGAAAGCCTGGCTCGCCAGCATCAAGAAATGGCAAGGCGAGTGGGAGAAATTCACCGCCGCCAATTTCGACATTCACGCTTCGCCGATCAGGCCCGAACGCATCGTGGCGGATTGCCAGGCGGTGATGCCGCCGGACGCCATTCTGTGCTGCGACGTCGGCGTCAATCACAATTGGTACATGCAGTTCTGGAAGGCGCGCAGGCCGCAGAACATGCTCAATTCCTGGGGCTTTTCCGGCATGGGCTTCGGCGCGGCCGGCGCTCTGGGCGCCAAGCTTGCCGCGCCCGACCGTGCGGTGGTGGCGATCGCCGGCGATGGCTGCTTCACGATGGTGCCGCATGTCCTTTGCACGGCGGTCGAATACAACATCGCGGTGGTCTGGGTGATCTGGAATAATTTCGGCTGGGTCTCGATCCGCGATATTCAATTGGGCATGTTCGGCGGCCGCGAGCTCGGCACCATGTTTCACGAAGGCCCCAACCAGAAACCGTATAATCCGGACTTCGCCGCCTGGGCGCGCGCGGCCGGCGTCGAAGCCATCACCGTCACCAAGTCGGAAGACTTCAAGGGCGCGCTTGAACACGCCATCAAGGCCAACAAGCCCTTCGTCATCGACGTGCACGTCGACGCCGAAGTGCGGCCGCCCGCTACCGGCGCCTGGCAGTTGCCGCCGACGCCGTGGAAAGAGCCGGCCTTCGGCCAGCGCTTCATCCCCGACGCAGCGCCGGTCAAGTAATGTCCAAACCCCGCAAGGCTTTCATCCGCAACATCGCGGAAGTGCCGTGGCTGGAATTTCCCAACCACTTCGGCGGCGCGTTGTCGAAGCCTTTGGTGATGCCCGATACCGCGGGCTCGCATCACATCGACTACCGCATCTCGATGTATCAGCCCAAGGCCTATGTCGAGACGCACAGCCACAAGGTGCAGGAGCAGGTCTATCACGTCATCGAAGGCGAGGGCCTGATGCATATCGACGGCAAGGATCATCTGGTGCGCAAGCATGATTTCATTTTCCTGCCGCCCGGCGTGCCGCACGCGATATCCAATACCGGACTCGTCGACCTGGTATTTTTGGTGGTAACCTCGCCGGTAACCGATAACGTGAAGCCGGTTTAAAGGAGACGCACCATGCCACGGCATGCAAACTATGTTCCGCACGGCGTCATCCCGGCGGTGCTGCTGCCGTTTGAAAACGATCTTTCCATCGACGAGGCTAATTTCTGCAAGCATCTGCGCGATGTCGCAAGCGTCGAAGGCCTCTCCGCCGTCACCATCAACGCGCATTCGACCGAAGTGGCGTCCTGCACCTTCGACGAGCAGCGCCGCGTGCTCGACATCACGCAGGACGAGATCGGCGCCAAGCTCGCAATCGTCAACGGCATCTGGGCTGACGGCAGCGTGGAGGCCGCGCGTCTCGCCAAGATGGCGGCGCAAGGCGGCGCTTCGGCGCTACTGGTGTTTCCGCCGGCACCGTTCACGCTGGGGCAGAATGCCGCGATGGCGCTGGCGCATTTCAAGCGCATCGCCGACGCCACTGATTTACCGCTGATTGTGTTCCAGTATCCGCTGGCGACCTGGCAGGGCTATCCGAAAGAGACTCTGCTGCAACTGTGCGAGCAGGTGCCGACCATTCGTGCCATCAAGGACTGGATCGGCAATGTGGCGCATCACGAATGGCACATCCGCACGCTGCAAAACCTGTCGCGGCCGGTCAACGTGCTTACCACGCATAGTTCGTGGCTGTTTGCCTCGCTGGCGCTCGGGCCGAACGGCTTGCTGTCCGGCTCCGGCAGCGTCATCGCCGATTTGCAGGCCAAAATGTTCCGCGCGATGCAGGCCGACGATCTCGAGGAAGCCAAGCGTCTCAATGACCGCATCGCGCCGACGGCGCGCGTGTTCTATGCCGATCCCTTCGTCGACATGCACAACCGCATGAAGGAAGCGCTGGTGCTGCTCGGCAAATTGCCGCGCGCGGTGGTGCGCCCGCCGCTGGTCAAATTGGAGCGCGCCGAGATCGCGCGTATTCGCGCGGCGCTGATCGAGGCGGGGCTGCTGGACAAGAACGCCGCCAGCCAAGCGGCCTGATTACATAATCGCAAACTCGGTGTTTTTCCGGTCGGTCACCAGCATGCTGCCGGGATAATGCGTGATGCAGAAATCCGGCTTCACGGTCGCGATCACCGATTGCGGCGTCACGCCGCAAGCCCAGAACACCGGAATCTCGTCGTCGCGCACTTCCAGCGCGTCGCCGTAATCGGGCTTGGCCAAATCCTTGATGCCGATCATCTCCGGTTCGCCGATATGCACCGGCGCGCCGTGCACCGCCGGAAAGCGCGTCGTGATCTGAACCGCGCGGATGGCGTTGGTCGGTGACATCGGCCGCATCGACACTACCATCGGCCCGTGAAAGGGGCCGGCCTCCTTGGTGGCGATAGACGTGCGGTACATCGGCACGTTTTGACCAAGCGTGATGTGACGCATCTCGATGCCGTCGGCCATCAGTGCTTCTTCGAAAGAAAAACTGCAGCCGATAACAAAGCTCACCAGATCGTCTCGCCAGACGTGGCGCACGTCTTGCGGCTCTTCGGCCAGTTCTCCGCGCCTCCAGACGCGGTAGCGCGGCAGGTCGGTGCGTATGTCCAGATCCTCGCCCAAGGCCGGTATCCGCCAATCCCCGGGCGCCGAACTGCCGATCAGCGGGCAAGGTTTCGGGTTTAGCTGGCAGAATTGCAGGAAATCGGCCGCCAATGCCTTCGGCAGAATGGCGAGATTGCCCTGCACGAAGCCCGGCGCCAGTCCCGATGTCGGCCCGATATGTGTCCCGGCGCGGATCGCCTGCCGCGCGCCCAAGCCGCTTTGTCCCGCGTCTATGCCGCTCCGAGTGCTCATTGCCACAGCCTAGCATTGCCCGCCGGCTGCACAATCGGCGAGCAGCGATCCGGAAGCGCCGAAATTCCGGTTGAATCTTAGGTCCGGATCGCGTTTGCTTGTGGGACGAATTGCGCCAAGAGCCCTAAAAATGGGCCGCTAGGGGAGAGATCAAACGGGTTTGCGCGGCCGCGTGGGCGCCGCGTCATTCAATTCTTTCAATCGAAATCCAGAGGGAGGAACGGCAATGACTGAGAAATGGAAAGACGAAGCCTGGGCAAAAGACATTTGGTACAGCGGCAAGGTTACGCGCCGCAATTTCGTCGGCTGGGGCGGCGGCGCGATTGGCGCGATGATGCTGGTGCCGGCGCCGTGGCAGGCCGCATTCGGCCAAGCCAAAGGTTACAAGATTGGTTCGTTGCAGCCGCTCTCGGGTGCGGGCGCGCTCGGCGGCAAGACCGCAGTGGTCGGCCTGCAAATGGGCATCGACCGCATCAACGCGGCGGGCGGCGTCAACGGCCGGCCGCTTGAAGTGGTCATAGCGGACGACGAGTCCAAGCCGGACGTCGGGCGCCGCAAGACGGAAAAGCTGTTGGTCGAAGACCTCATCGACGTTCATGTCGGAGGCTTCCTCTCTAACATCTGTCTGGCCTGCATGCCGCTGTACGAAGACAACAAGGTCGTCAATATGATCAGCGTGTGTCTCGACACCACGCTGACCACCACCAAGTGCAACCGCTACAGCTTCCGGACTTACGAATTTGCGCCGGCCCAGGCGGTGGCGATCACGCCCTATCTGATCAACAAGATGGGCAAGAGGTGGCACATCCTCTATGCCGACTATTCCTGGGGCCAGTCCACGCGCGACGCTTACGCCCAGGAAATCAAGAAGTTGGGCGGCGAGGTCGTTGAGACGACCGGCATCCCATTGGGCACGGCCGACATGACGCCGTTCCTCTCCAAGGTCACCGGAAATTTCGACGGGATTTTCGGCATCTTCTTCGGCAAGGACGGCATCACCATCGGCAACCAGGCCTACGATCTCGGCCTCACCAAGAAGTACAAATGGGCGGGCGACGGTGCGATCGCCGAAGCGGTCAACCTGCCGGCGCTCGGCGACAAGATCGAAGGCTTCGTCGGCGTCAACCGTTACATTCCGGTGTTCCAGGGCCCGCTCGACACGCCGCATCACAGAAAGTTCTTCGACGAAGCCAAGACGCGGCTGCTCAAGGTCGATCCGTCGGGCCCGCTGCCCGACCGCTATGTGCAATCGAACTACGAGGCGATCAACGCGCTCAAGCTTGGTATGGTGGCGTCGAAATTCGAAGGCCGCAAGGACACGATGAAGCTGATCGAGGCGCTCGAAGGTCTCGTGATGAAGGAAGGCGACGACTTCCCGCAAGGCGGCGGCGTTATCCGCAAGGAAGATCACCAAGCCTTCATCCGCCAGTTCATCTTCGACATCAAGGATGGCAAGCACAATCTTCTTGAGACCGTCGCGGGCGACAAGACGCTCGTTCCGCCGGCCTGCAAGTTCGCTTCCACCTAAGTGAGCACGCAACCATCTGCCGATCTGCGCTCCCCGGTACAAAGCCGGGGAGCGTCGTCGGTGCCTATCCTGAAGACCGAACTGTTGACCGTGCGTTTCGGCGGACTGACCGCGCTATCGCAGGTCAATTTTGAGGTTCAACCCGGCGAGATCCGCGCCATCATCGGGCCGAACGGAGCGGGCAAGAGCACCTTTTTCAATTGCTTGACCGGCGTATTGCGCCCGACCAGCGGGAAAATCCTGTTCAACGGCGAAGACATCACTGGATTGCCGTCCAACAAGATCTCGCAAAAGGGCATCGCGCGCTCCTACCAGATCACCAATATTCTGCCGAACGCCACGACGCTGGAAAATGTGCGGATCGCCGCGCAATCTCGCCGGCATGCCTGGAATATGGTCGCGCATCACAGCGCCTTCTCCGACATCAACGAGAAAGCCGAAATCGCGCTCAATTCCGTAGGCCTATTGAGCAAGGCCGGTGAACTGGCCGCCAATCTGTCGCACGGCGAACAGCGCAACCTCGAAATCGGCATCGCGCTGGCGACGGAGCCATCATTGCTCTGCCTCGATGAGCCGACCGCCGGCATGAGCGCGGCTGAGACCCACGACACCATGCAGCTGGTCAAGCGCATCGGCGAGAATCTGACCATCCTGATTGTCGAGCATGACATGGAAGTGGTCATGGAGCTGGCCGACCGCATTACCGTGCTGCATTACGGCGCCATTCTCGCCGAGGGCACGCCGGAAGAAATCCAGGAAAATCCCAAGGTGCTGGAGGTTTATCTCAAGACATGAGCGCCGCCGGCACCACTGCGCAGCCGCTCGTCCAGGTCGAGGACGTGCACACTTTTTATGGCAAGAGTCACATCCTGCATGGCGTCTCGATGCATATTGGCCCGGGCGAGGTGGTCGGCCTGCTCGGGCGCAATGGCGTTGGAAAAAGCACGACGCTCAAGACCGTCATGGGCCTGGTGCAGCCGAGCGGCGGCAAGGTGCTGCTCAATGGCGCATCGGTCACCGGATTGCCCGCGCACAAGCTGGCGCGCCTGGGCATCGCCTATGTGCCGGAAGACCGGCGAATCTTTCGCCTGCTGACCGTCATGGAAAATCTGCGCACGGGCTTGGATCGCAATGGCGTGACCGAGGAGCGCAAGGCCGCGCTGCTCGACAAGGTATTCACGTTTTTTCCGCGGCTGGCCGAGCGGCGCAACCAGGCCGGTGGCACGCTGTCAGGCGGCGAGCAGCAGATGCTGGCGATTGCCCGCGCCATGATGCTGGAGCCCAAGATCATTTTGCTCGATGAGCCGACCGAAGGGCTGATGCCCAGGATGGTTTCGCAGATCCGGGAAATCATCAACGTGCTGCATAACGAGGGCGTCGCGATCCTGCTGGTCGAGCAGAACGTGCCGCTGACGCTGGAATCGAGCCAGCGCATCTACATCATGGAAAAAGGCAGCGTACGCCACCATTGCGCCGCCTGCGATATCAGCGTGAACGATCCGGTCATCAAACAATATCTGGGGGTGTGACCATGGATGCGGTGATGCACTTCCTCCAGTCCATTCCCTACGATCAGATCCTGATCCAGACCATGAACGGCATCGTCACTGGCATGATCCTGGCGCTGGTGGCGTCCGGCCTGACGCTGATTTTCGGCATCATGGATGTGGTGAATTTCGCGCACGGTGAATTGTTCATGCTCGGCGCCTATATCGGCGTGCTGGTGCTGGCGAGCACGGGCAGTTTCTGGCTGGCGCTCATCATGGCGTCGCTGATCATCGCGGCGCTTGGCGCCGCCATTCAGTTCATCACGCTGCGGCCGTTGATCGGCCGCGATCCGCTCAACACCATCCTCGCCACCTTTGGCGTGTCGCTGGTGTTGCAGAACTTTGCATTGTGGTGGTTTGGCCCGGTGTCGCGCAAGATCAACGAGCCGATCACCGCGCATTTCAATTTCTTCTATCTGGAATATCCCTGGTACCGGCTCATGATCGCCGCGCTGTCAGCCGCCATTATCGGCAGCTTCTGGCTGTTCCTGAAATACGGAAAATTCGGCGTCTGGATCCGCGCCACGACGCAAGACCGCGTCATGGCGCAGGCGATGGGGATTCCGGTGCCCTGGGTCTATACCGGCGTCTTCGCCATCGGCGCCGGCATGGCGGCGGCGAGCGGCGTGCTGTTTGGGCCGCTGGTCGGCGTCAACCACGCCATGGGGCTCGATTGGGTGCTCAAGGCCTTCATCGTGGTGGTGGTCGGCGGCATGGGCAATCTCGGTGGCTCGATTGCAGCCGCCATCCTGATCAGCCTACTTGAATCCTACGCCTCGATCTGGGTGAACCCGTCACAGGCTGTGATCGTCTCCTTCGTCGTGCTGATCCTTACGCTGCTGTTCCGGCCGACCGGCCTGTTCGTACCGACGCCAAAATGACCCGACATTCCAACAAAACGTATTGGATCGCGTTCAGCGTCGTGTTGGCGCTGTTGATCGTTGCGCCGCTGGTGCTGCCGGAATTCTGGCGCCGCTTTCTCACCGAAATTCTGATATGGGGCCTTCTGGCCATGTCGTCCGACATTCTGATCGGCTACACCGGGATGATTTCGTTCGGCCACTCGGCATTTTTCGGCCTTGGCATGTATGGCGCGGCTGCTGCCATCCTGATGTTCAGCCCGCCCAATTTGTGGCTCGCCCTTATTTTCGGTCTCGTAGCCGCCATGCTGGTCGCGGTGTTCGTGTCTTACTTCTCGACCCGCTTGCGCGACATCTATTTCGCGATCACGACGCTGATATTTTCGCAAATCTTTTACGTCATTATCTTTACCTGGACCGAGGTGACCGGCGGCGAAAACGGCCTGAGTTTTTCCCGTCCGCGGTTCTCGATCCCGGGAGTTTTCTCCGCGCCCTTCGACTCAACGACGCTGCACTGGTTCGTGTTGGCGGTAGTGACGGGGTCTTACCTGATCCTGCGGCGCATCACACAATCGCCGTTCGGCATGGTGCTGCAATCGATCCGCGAGAACGAATTCCGCACCCGCGCCATCGGCTACCCGGTCGAGCGCTACAAGATCGTCGCGGTGATGCTGTCGGGGACCTTTGCCGGCTTGGCCGGCGTGCTTTACGCGATCCAGAACAAATTCGCGGCGCCGGATTTCGTCTATTTCCTGGTGTCGGGCGAAACCGTCATCTTCAACGTCATGGGCGGCATCGGCACGCTGGTCGGCCCAATCGTCGGCGCCGGGTTCTTCCTGCTGCTGCGCGAATTGCTGTCGCGTATGTTCGGCGATCAATTCCCTTATTTGATCCCGCTGGGCTTTATTTTCATCACGATGATCATCTTCCTGCCGCAAGGCCTGATGGGCTTCGCGCGCCGGTGGCTCAATCGCTGACGAGGACTATCGGCTGTAGTGGAAGACGACGCCCGGCTTGCCCGGCGCTGAATAGTTCGCAAAGCCGCTGAACTGATACAGGCACGCCGCGCAGAGACCGACAACGGCGAGCGCCATGCCAAAGCGCGTCAACTGGTCCGCTATGTTTGTTTCCCGGTCCATTGCATCAGTTTTTACCCACCCGCTTAATCGGTCGTAAACGCTGTCCCGGGGCCTTGCGAACGAGGTAAAGCGATCGTTAAGACAGGATTGCAGCAAAAAGCCCGCCGGCACGATGCACGGCGGGCTGCAAGGATAAGCGCGCTACGGTCAGTCGCAGACCCGAATCCGGCGCGTCCGCATGTAGCCGTACTGGTCGACGAATTGCTCCCGCTCCATGTGGCATTCGCGATAGATTTCGCGCTGCTCGTAGACGACGGGCTGGTCGACATAAGCCGGCCCCGAGTAATAATTCCGCGGCGCCGCCTGCGACCCGATAATCGCCCCAACGGCGAGGCCACCCAGAACGCCCGCTGCTACCGCTCCATCGTCGCGCGCGGATGCCGGACTGGACACCGCGCATGAAAGCACAACCGCAGAGACAACGGCTATTGCCAGAATTCGGCTCATGACTTGTTCCTCTGTGACGGCAAATAACAGATTAAGAGATTCCGTCCCGATTTGCAACCGCTACCCGCAGCGCACGGTCATGCCGCCGTCCACGATGATTTCCGTGCCGGTGACGAAGCGCGCTTCGTCGGAGGCCAGATAGAGCGCGGCATTGGCGGTATCGCGGCCATCGCCCATGAAGCCCATTGGAATGCGGGCCACGCGCTGCTTGAGCAGCTTTTCGACGTCGCCGCCGGCGCGTTGCTTGGCGAGCCGCGCCTCCACCATCGGCGTGTGCAGTTGCCCTGGTACCACCGTGTTCACGCGAATGCCCTTGTCGGCATATTGCACCGCCACCACGCGCGAGAGCTGGATGACGCCGGCCTTGGTCGCGGCGTAGCCGACTTGGGCGGCGCCGGTCCAACGAATGCCGGAGGTCGAGGCGAGATTGATGATCGCGCCGCCTTTTTGTTTTTCCATCACCGGCAGCACGTGCTTGCAGGTGAGGAACACGCTGGTGAGGTTCGAGGCGATCTGCGTCTGCCAGACTTCTTCCGCCATTTCCACCGGCCCGCCGGCAGCCGAGCCGCCGACATTGTTGACGAGAATATCGATGCGGCCGTAGCGCTTGAGGCAGGCCGCGACCACGCCGGCGACCGGGTCATTTTTCGTGACGTCGCAATGCATCACTTCGATTTCGCCGCCAGCGGCTTTCACCCGCTCGACGGTCTCGGTAACGCTGTCGAGATCACGGTCGACGGCAAAAATCCTGGCGCCTTCCTCGGCAAATCTGACGCAAGTTGCACGGCCATTGCCCCAGCCGGGACCGACGCAGCCGGCGCCGGTGATGAGCGCGATGCGGCCTTGCAGGCGTCCGGTCATGCGACAGGCTTTCGGGCCGGCGCGAATTTGTAGAGCCGTTGCGGATTATCGACCATCAGCGTCTGCAACGCCGCGGGCGAGGGCGCGATCTGGCTGAGGATATCCACCAGAACTCCGTCGTCCGGAACATGTGTGTGATTGGGATGCGGCCAGTCGGTACCCCAGACTACGCGGTCGCCGAAATCCGCCACCAGCTTCTTGGCGAAGGGAATGGCGTCGGCATAAGGCGGACCCTGGCGGGTGATGCGGTCGCAGCCGCTCACCTTCACCCACACCTTCTTGTCGTCCATCAATCTCAGCAGCGCCTGGAAGGCCGGCTGCTCGATGCCGAGCGAAGCATCGACGCGGCCCATGTGGTCGATCACCACCGGCACCGGCGAACGCTTGATGGTGGGCGACAGATCGGCGATCAGGCTCGCCTCCATGTGGACCTGCAGATGCCAGCCTATATCGGCAAGCCGCTTGCCGAGGGCGACGGCGTCGTCGATCGTCGCGCCCTTGGACAGATGCCGCATGTAGTGGAAACGCGCGCCGATCAGACCGGCCGCCGCCAGCCGTTTCAACTCGGCACCGGTCACATCCGTATGCACCAGCGCGATGCCGCGATAGGCCTGGCCGGTCGCGGCAATCGCGTCCTCGGTGACCGTATTGTCGTAGCCGTGGCAATTCGGCTGCACGATCACGCAATGCTCGATACCGAGCCGAGCATGCAGCGCGAACAGCATTTCCTTGGTCGCGTCCGACGGCGTGTAGTTGCGTCCGTCGGCGAAAGGAAAGCGTTTGCGCGGCCCGAAGATGTGGACGTGAGAATCCGACGACCCGGGCGGCAGCTTCAGCTTCGGCTTCGACGGCGTCGCCGTCCAATAGGGCGGGTCGGCGGGCGTATCGGCGTTTTGTACGGCCATGATCGCTCCTTAGGAATTCGGCGCGCGCGTGCGCTCGAATGCCGGTTCATTCCTGGCGAATGCGGCAAGCCACGCCGCCAGCTTTGGATGCGTTGGCCGCCAGTCGACCGCCTTGCGCCAGTCGAGATAGCCGAGTGCGCAAGACAGCCCGATCGCCACGATATCGGTTTTCGCGGACTCCGGCGGCGACGCCTCGAAGGCATCAAGCGCGCGCGTGATCTTGCCGCGCTGATGCGCCAGCCAGCGCTCCGACTGCGTGCCGGGGTCGCGGAAACGGCCCTCATAGACCACCAGCAATGCAGCTTCGGTGATGCCGTCGGCGAGCCGCGCCAGTGTCAGCGCCTTGAAGCGGGCAGGGCCGCTTGCGGGCAACATCTGCTCGCCGCCCGCGACATCTTGCATGAATTCGATGATGACGCCGCTGTCGTAGATCGCAGTGCCGTCGGCCGTAACCAGGCACGGCATTTTGCCGAGCGGGTTTTGCTGGCGCAGCGTGTCTTTTTCGTCGAGCGGATCGCCCGGCACCATCGTGATGCGGTCGTTCAAACCCAGCACCTCGGCGGCCATGCGCGCCTTGCGGCCGAACGGCGAGGTCGGCGTCGAGCGCAGCACGAATTTTTCTAAATCGACAGTCATCGCAGTCCCCGGCACTTTATCCGGGACGGATAGTGCGCATCTGCGCTAAAAAGTAAACGCGGCAGAATGGCTGTCGGGAGAAGCACTGAAATGAACGCAAAAGACGCTAAAGCCGGATTGCGCCTTCTGGTGCTGGAGGGCGACGGCATCGGCCCTGAAATCACCGCGGCCACGCTGGCCGTGCTGCGTGCAGCCGACGCCAAGTTCGCGCTGGGTCTTGTGTTCGAGAATGCCGCGGTAGGCTGGGCCGCGCACAAGGCGAGCGGCAGCACATTTCCCGATGCCGTCGAAGCCGCCGCTAAAGCCGTCGATGGCGTGCTGCTCGGGCCGGTGTCCCACAACGATTACCCGCCGCGCGCCGAGGGTGGCCTCAACCCGTCCGGCGAATTGCGCAAGCGGCTCGATCTTTACGCCAATATCCGCCCGGCGCGCTCGCGCGAAGGCTTTCCGCCCCGCTGCGGCAAAAGCGTCGATCTGGTCATCGTGCGCGAAAACACCGAAGGCTTCTACGCCGACCGCAACATGTTCATGGGTTCCGGAGAATTCATGCCGACGCCGGATCTCGCGCTGGCGGTGCGCAAGATCACCCGCGAAGGCTCCACGCGCATTGCGGAAAGCGCTTTCAAGCTGGCGATGCAGCGCCGCAAAAAAGTCACCTGCGTGCACAAGGCCAATGTGCTGCGCGTGTCGGACGGGCTTTATCTCGAATGCACCCGCGCGGTCGCCGCGCGCTACCCGAGCGTCAAATACGAAGAGCGCATCATCGACGCCATGGCGGCCCTGTTGATCCGCGACGCCAGCCAGTTCGACGTGGTCGTCACGACGAACATGTTCGGCGACATTCTCTCGGATGAGGCTTCCGAAATCTCCGGCAGCCTGGGTCTCGCGGCTTCGCTCAATGCCGGCAGCCAATATGCGGTGGCGCAGGCCCAGCACGGCTCGGCGCCCGACATCGCCGGCAAGAACATCGCTAATCCTGCTTCGCTGATCGGTTCGGCGGCGATGCTATTGGCCTGGCTCGGCGAGCGGCGCGGCGACGATAAATTCGTCAAGGCCGCGGCTGCGATTGAGGCCGCGCTGGACCGCGTCATCGCCACGCCGGATGGCCGCACGCCCGACATGGGCGGCAAGCTCGGCACGGATGCGTTTGGGAAAAGGGTGGCGGAGGCGGTCCTCTAACGGCCTCATGGCGCACTTAACATGCCGATCTCGGGTAAACCCGAGATCGGGTGGCCGCGCCATCCTTCGAGACGGGCGCGAAGCGCGCCCTCCTCAGGATGAGGGCGGATCTGGACTTGACTTTAATCCTATGAGGATTATAGTCCTATTTGTCCGGTCCACCGAGGGCGCCCTCATGAGGCGTTATGTTGGCGGGATCGGATGCGGCGCCTGCGGGCGTGGTTCGCAGCCACGCACTCGGGAGGCCCCGGACCCCGCTCGGGCGGCACTACGGCCGCTCCGCGAGGAGCTTCGCTGGACTGGGACTGTCCCACATGGTTTCGGACGGGCCAAAGCGCGACAAGCCGATGAGGCGAACTGGCGCTGCGGCCTAGAGAAGAAACCGGGACGGAAAGCAGGAAACGCGGCCCTGGGGACAGAAATCGCCGCGATGGAGCGCCGAGAGGCGCCGCGCTCCGGAAACGGTGCGCGCACATAAGGAATGGACGCGCCAATCGGTGCTCCATCCCCTCGATTTTTACGAGGGGGAGATAAAGGGAAGACGGCGTACGCGGCACCGCAAAGAATACGGGCGCTTTCGCTTGCCTGCTTGACCTGCGGGCCATTGGCAGCAATTTTGCTTCTACAGGACTGAGAAGGACGCATTCATCATGGCAGGCTCGCCGCTCGACGACTACATCGCCGCCGCCGCGCGCGCGCTCGATCTGCCCGTGGAGCCGGACTGGCTGCCCGCGGTGAAGGCCAATCTCGAGGTCACGTTGCGGCTCGCCACCGTGGTCGCGGACTTCGAGCTGCCGGACACCACCGAACCCGCGCCGGTCTACAAGGTCTGAAATGGCGGACGATTTTTCCTGGTCAAGTTCGTCCGACATCGCCAAGGCGGTTGCCTCAGGCAAGACGTCGGCGTTGAACGTGGTCGACGATGCCTTTGCCCGCATCGAAGAACGCAATCCGGCGCTCAATGCTTTCACGGCCATCACGGTCGAGCGCGCGCGCGCCCGCGCCAAGGCGATTGATGCTGCGCCCAACAAATCGAAATTGCCGCTGGCCGGCGTGCCATTCGCGGTCAAGAACCTGTTCGACATTGAGGGTATTGCCACCGTCGCCGGCTCCAAGATCAATCGCACCCATCCGCCGGCGAAAAAGGAGTCGCCGCTGATCGCGCGGCTGGAAGCCGCCGGCGCGGTGCTGGTCGGCGCGCTCAACATGGGCGAATACGCCTACGACTTCACCGGCGAGAACGTGCATGACGGCCCATCGCGAAATCCGCACGACTTCACGCGCATGAGCGGCGGTTCGTCCGGCGGCTCTGGAACCGCGGTCGGCGGCGGCATGGTGCCGCTGGCGCTCGGCTCCGACACCAATGGCTCCATTCGCGTGCCGTCGTCGCTGTGCGGTATTTTCGGCATCAAACCGACCTATGGCCGCCTGACGCGCGCTAGCAGCTTTCCGTTCGTGGCGAGCCTCGATCATCTGGGTCCTTTCGCGCGCTGCACGCGCGATCTGGCGTTGAGCTACGACGCCATGCAGGGTCCCGATCCAGGCGATGCGGCCTGCGTCGATCGCGGGATTGAATTGACCTTTCCGCAGCTTCAAAAGGGCATTGATGGCCTTCGCATCGTCACGGCCGGTGGCTATTTCCGCGAAGGCGGCGCCCGCGAGGCGCATGATGCGCTCGATCTGGTCGCCAAGGCGCTCGGCGCGCGCACCGAAATCGAAATTCCCGAAGCGCATCGCGCCCGGGCCGCGGCCTATGTCATCACCACGACCGAAGGCGCGGCGCTCCATCTCGACCGACTGCGCAACCAGGCGACTGAATTCGATCCGGCGGTGCGCGACCGTCTGCTGGCCGGCGCCATGGTGCCGTCGACGCTGGTGGTGAAGGCGCAGATTTTCCGCCGCTGGTATCGCGACCGCGTGGTGGAATTGTTCAAGAATTGCGACGCGATCCTGGCGCCGGCAACGCCGGTCACCGCGCCCAAGCTCGGGCAAGTGACTTTCATGCTCGGTGGCGTCGAATTGCCGGTGCGCGCCAATATGGGGATCTACACCCAGCCGATTTCATTCATCGGCCTGCCGGTGGTGGCGGTGCCGGTGCCGCTCAAGCCGCTGCCGATCGGTGTGCAGATCATCACCGCGCCGTGGCGCGAGGACATCGGTCTGCGCATTGCCTATGCGCTGGAAAAAATGGGCGTCTGTGTCGCCCCAAAACCGAATCTTTAGGGAGAAATAAAATGGAAATCGACCTGCCGGAGGTCGTGGCCGAAGTGCGGGCCTGCTTTGACGCCTATGAAAAGGCTTTGGTGAGCAACGACGTCGAGGCGCTCAACAAAATCTTCCGCGATGACCCGCGCACGATCCGCTATGGCGCGACGGAAAATCTCTATGGCTATGCAGAGATCAAGTCGTTTCGCGTGGCGCGCTCGCCGGTCGGCCTGGGACGAACAATTTCGAAAACCGTCATCACTACTTATGGCCGTGAATTTGCGACGGCCTCGACGCTTTACGAGCGCCCGTCGGCGGCGGGAAAAATCGGCCGCCAGATGCAGACCTGGGTGAAATTTTCCGAAGGCTGGCGTGTCGTTGCCGCTCACGTCAGTTTGATCGACCCGCCGAAATAAGTTTCCAAAATGAAAACGCCGCGGCCCGAAAGCCGCGGCGTTTCATCGGGCAGGAAGAGGCGCTATTCGACGATGACGCCGCTGGCCTTGATCGGCGCTTCCCACTTGGTGACTTCGCTATTGACGAAATCGGCGAGCCATTTCGGGCTCTGCTGATCCTTGGTGGCGACGGTGGCGCCAAGACCCTTCATGCGCTCCTGCACCGAAGGCGTTTCGACCGCGCCGGCAGCGGCGGCATTGAGCTTTTTCACAATGTCAGCCGGCGCGCCCTTGGGCAGGAACAGCGCACTCCAGGTATAGGCCTGCACGTCGAGGCCCTGTTCGCCGGTGGTGGCAAGGTTGGGCAGAACGGGCGAGCGATTTTTGGTCATGATCGCGATGCCTTTCACCTTGCCGCCGTCGATCTGCGGCTTGGCGGTGGCGATGATGTCGCACAGGAAGTCGATGCGGCTGCCGAGCAGGTCCTGCATGGCTGGTCCGGTGCCCTTGTATGGCACATGCACCAGTTTGGTGCCCATCGCGCTGTCGAGCACCACGCAAGCGAGATGCGTCGCCGAGCCTGCTCCGGCCGAGCCATATTGCATCTTGGCTCCATTGGCCTTGGTATAGGCGATGAATTCCTTGAAGTTGTTTGCCGGAAAGTCCGGGCGCGCGATGATGGCGATGGGGGTTTCCGCCAAAAACGCGACCGGCGTGAAATCCGTCACCACATTGTAAAGCGGGTGCTTGTACAGCGTCTGGTTCTGCGCGTGCGTGCCGACGCTACCGAGGATCATGGTGTAGCCATCGGGTGCGGCGTCTGCGACGCGCTTGGAGCCGGTCATGCCGCCGGCGCCGCCGACGTTTTCGACCACGACGGTCTGACCAAGCAGTTCGCCCATACGTTGGGCGAAGACGCGGCCAATGGTGTCCTGCGGTCCACCGGCCGCGAATGGAATGACCATGGTGACGGGATGATCGGGGAAATTCTGCGCGCCGGCCGGTCCGGTCAGCGCCAACAAGCCGGCAAATGCCGACGCAATAAGTGTTCTTTTCATCGTTTCCTCCACCTGAAGAGAAAACCTTTGCGCTCCCAGCGCCAACGGTCAAGACCAACGATAGGTGGTGCTAGCCGACCTCAATTACCTCTTCGGGGAATTGGTGCAGCCGGTCGCCGGGGCCGTTGCCGCCGATGATGTAGTTGTCGCACAGCCAGTTGAGGTAGCCGGCATGGATATACGTCGGGTGCACGACGATATTCATGTCCTTTTCGATTGCCATGGGCTCGTCGTTGCGCACCAGCGGCCGCTCAACCAGGTCATAGCCCTGGCCGTGGCAGTAAAGCCGCGCCTCCATCGGGCGCCCGTTCTTGCGCATGAAGGCATTGAAGCCGTCCCACACCGCCTTGCACGGCGTGCCCGGCTTGAGCAGGTCGAGGGTCATCTTTCGCGACTCGATGCAGAAGGCTAGCTCATCCTTCATTGCTTGCGGCACCGGCACACCGACGACACAGGAGCGGCCAAGCTCGGTGTACATGCCGCCCGGGCCGTTATCTTCGACCAGCAAGGCGATCTGATCGCCTTTCTGGATGACGCGGTTCTGCAAATGCTTGTTGGCGAATTTCGATGGCTGACCGAGCGGCATCGACGCACAGAGATAAATGCCGTTCTCGCTGCCGTGGCTCACGCTGTACTGCTGCGCCGCGGCGGCAACTTCAGTGTCGCGCATGCCGGGCTTGACCGCCGCAAAGGCGGCGCGCATCGCGCCGTCCTGCATGAGAGCGGCGCGCTTGACCAGCTCCAGTTCCTCCGCGCTCTTGATCACCTTGATCTTGTCGACCAGATCCGAAGCGTCAACGTAGCGCGCCTTCGGAAATGTGCGCTTGATGAAGTCGAGCATGGCGTAGGACATCTGATAGGTGCCGACATAGCCGATGGTGCCATTGCGGAACGGCTCCAGTGCCTTGGCGGCAAGCTCGGGGTCGTAGTCTTTGGTGTAATGCGCCGAGGCGTAGCTCGGCGTGGTCATGATGTGTTTGACGCCGCGCCAGCTCTGATCGCCTTGCGCGGTCGTCTCGGTGCCGCCGAACGGTCCCTGGCACACCACGGTCATTTCATCGTCACGCGGGAACACGACCGTGTTGGGGTAGCCGTTGGTCGCCGGCATGTCTGTGAAATAGCGCACGTAGCCGCCCATGTGATCGTTGTTGTTCTGCATCAGCAGGACATCGACCTTCGCGGCGGCCATCGCGGCGCGCACCAGCTTCCAGCGGCGCTCGAGTTCGGCGGTGGAAATCGGCGTATTCAGGCGTTCGGATAGTGACAAGTTCAGCCTCCCCAGGATGCAGGCTTGCGCACGATGTTGATCATGCTCTTGAGGTCTTTGCTCAAGAATTTTCGCATATTGCCTTCGATGGTCGGCATGGCGCGGTCTTCATAGCCATGCGAATAGCCGCCGAGATGCGGGAATATCGTCAGGTTCTTCGTCTTCCACAATAGGCTGGTCGAGGGCAGTGGCTCCTCCGAGAACACGTCGAGGGCCGCGCCTGCAATCTGGCCAGCCTCAAGCGCCGCGATCAAGGCCTTCTCGTCGACCACGCCGCCGCGCGCCACATTGACGAGATAGGCGGAAGGCTTCATGGCGGCGAGAAGCTTTTCGCCGACAATGCCGCGCGTCTCGGGCGTCAATGGCGCCAACGCCACCAGATAATCGAGTTCCGGTACGACCTTCATCAAATCGGCGCGTGCCACGATGCGGTCGAAGCCTTTGGCCGGGCGCGGTGAGCCGCTGATGCCGATGACGGTCATGCCGAACTGCTTGCAGATCGGCGCCAGATATTCCGCGATCAGTCCGACGCCGAGAATGCCGACGGTCTTGCCGTCGAGCAGCCGCGCCGGCCAGCGTTCCCAAGTGCTTTTGTCCTGGGCATGGGTCGAGCGCGGCATGTCGCGGGCAAGCGACAACATATAGGCAATGGTGGCTTCCGAGACCGGCGCGCCGTGGATGCCGCGGATATTGGTGACCACGACCTCTTTGCCGAGCGAGGGCAGGTCGACGATATTGTCGACCCCGGTGCCGAGGGCCTGGATCCATTTCAGTTTCGGCGCGTCCCGCACCACATGGTCGGCCATGGGCGGCGAAAAACACAGCAAGATATCGGTATTGGCGATATAGGGGCCGACATCGTTGTGATGGCCGACTACATGGATTGTCAGTTGTGGAAACCGTTCCAGCAGCATGGCCTTGTAGCGGGCCCGCATGGCTTCCTGGACTTCGGTGAGTATGATGAGGTTCGGCATGGCGGCGCTGGTATAGTGGGAAAACCGGGGTTGGGAAATAACGCAGCCGAGGTGACCCGCATGGTGGGTCTGCGCTAGAATGCCCGTGAAATATGCGTCGAGGGGGATAAGGATCTATGCCGATCGATCTGGCACAAGTGGATTGGTTCTATGTCGCCGTGCTGGCGGTCTTTGTTTTCGTCGCCACCGGCCTTGGAAACCTGCTGTCGTTCAACCATCGCGGGATCGCCGCCTTTTTATCGGCGGCCTCCTTCGTGGCGCTATTCGTGGCCTATACCTATTATCCGCATCACCTGCCGCTGCCGACATCTTTGTCACAGAAGACCGCTGCCCCGACACTGCCGCCTGTCGTTTCGGCGCCGCCTACAACCCCGCAACGGCCGCGCAATCCTGTCACCGATGTGACACCGCGCTAGGCTTTCGTTGTGCGGCAAGTCCAGTCTATGTAAAGCTATGTCTGTCCGGGAGAGTGGTGGAGTTGCATGAAGAAAGTTTACCCCGACGCCAAGTCGGCGCTGGAAGGCCTTTGCAAAGATGGCATGATGGTCATGGCCGCCGGTTTCGGCCTTTGCGGAATGCCGGAATCGCTGATCATCGCGTTGCGTAACACGGGCGTCAAAAACCTCACTTGTGTGTCGAATAATGCCGGCGTCGACGGCGCGGGCTTGGGTTTGCTGCTGGAGACGCGGCAGATCAAGAAGATGATCGCGTCTTATGTCGGCGAGAACAAGCTGTTCGCCCAGCAATACCTTGCCGGCGAACTCGAGATCGAGTTCAACCCGCAGGGCACGATGGCCGAGCGTATCCGGGCAGGGGGCGCAGGAATTCCCGCCTTCTTCACCAAGACCGGCGCCGGCACGCTCATTGCTGAAGGCAAGGAAGAGCGCGTCTTCAACGGCGAACGCTACATCATGGAAACCGGGCTCGTCGCCGATCTGTCGCTGGTGCACGCCTGGAAGGGCGATACCGAAGGCAACCTCGTCTACCGCAAGACCGCCCGCAATTTTAATCCGATGATGGCCACCGCCGGCCGCATCACCGTCGCCGAAGTCGAACATCTCGTCGAGCCGGGCGAACTTGACGGCGACATGATTCACACGCCGGGCGTTTTCGTCCAACGCATCATTCATACCACCGCAGCGAAGCGCATCGAGCAGCGCACCGTGCGGAAAAGGGCTTAAGGGAATTCAGTCATGGCATGGACCCGCGATCAGATGGCCGAACGCGCTGCCAAGGAATTGCGCGATGGCTTTTACGTCAATCTCGGCATCGGCATTCCGACGCTGGTGTCGAACTACATTCCCAAAGGCATGAGCGTGCAGCTGCAAAGCGAGAACGGCATGCTCGGCTTCGGTCCGTTCCCCTATGAGGGCGAGGAAGACGCCGACCTCATCAATGCCGGCAAGCAGACCGTCACGGAACTGCCGACCACCAGTTATTTCTCCAGCGCCGATTCATTCGCCATGATCCGTGGCGGCCACATCGACATCGCGCTCCTGGGCGCCATGCAGGTCGCCGAGAACGGCGACCTCGCCAACTGGATGATCCCCGGCAAGATGGTGAAGGGTATGGGCGGCGCCATGGACCTTGTCGCCGGCGTCAAGCGCGTCGTCGTGATCATGGAGCACACTGCCAAGGCCAAGGACGGCAGCGTCGAGCCGAAGCTGTTGCACAAGTGCACGCTGCCGCTCACCGGCGCCGGCGTCATCGACATGGTGATCACCGACTTGGCGGTGTTCGACATCGACAAGAAGAACGGCGGCATGACGCTGATCGAGCTTGCGCCCGGCGTCACGGTCGATGAGGTCAAGCAGAAGACGCAAGCCAGCTTCAAGATCGGCTCGAAGCTCAAGCACTAAGTCAGGCGTTGCCTCGCGGCACGGCCAGCGGCGATTTGTCGCGCGCCACATAGGCGCCATCGCCGGCCTTGCCGACGAGTTTGCCGTCGCGCACGATGAACTTGCCGCGCAGCATGGTGGACACCGGCCAGCCGGTGACCGCGATGCCTTCATAGGGCGTGTAGTCGCAGCCGCCATGCATCAGGCTCTGCGTGATTTTTACTTTGCGTGAAGGGTCCCAGATCGCGATGTCGGCGTCGCTGCCGACCGCGATGGTGCCTTTCTTGGGATAAAGGCCATAGGTCTTGGCGTGATTGGTCGCGGTCAGCGCGACAAATTCGTTGAGCGTGATGCGGCCTTTGCCGACGCCTTCCGAGAATAGGATTGGCAGCCGGGTTTCGACGCCCGGAATTCCATTCGGCACCCAGCGGAAACTGGTCTTGCCCTTGGGTGCGAGCTTGCCTTTCGGGTCGTCGTAGCGGAACGGGCAGTGGTCGGACGAAAATAAAGTGAAAATGCCTTGCTGCATGCCGCTCCAGCACGCGGCCTGGCTGGCCTTGTCGCGCGGGGGCGGCGAACAGACATATTTCGCGCCCTCCATGTTTAGGCCTTCCATGTCTTTTTCGGTGAGCACCAGATATTGCGGGCAGGTCTCGCCGTAGATTTTGAGGCCACGCGCGCGGCCGCGCGCGATTTCTTCCATCGCTTCGCCGTTGGACACGTGCACGATCATGATCGGCACGTCGATCAGTTCGGCCAGTGAAATGGCGCGGTGCGTGGCTTCGCGCTCAACGGGGATGGGTCGGGAAGTGCCGTGGAAATGCGGCGCGGTTTTGCCGGCCTGCTCAAGCCGGTCGGTGAGAAAGCGGATGGCGTCGTAATTCTCGGCGTGCACCATGACCAGCGCGCCGGTCTCGCGCGCGACGCTCATGACCTTGAGCATTTCCATGTCGGACAGCGCCATGCCTTCATAAGTCATGAACACCTTGAACGAGGTGTAGCCGTCGTTCACCAGCGCCGGCAGTTCCTGGCCCAGCACGCTCTCGGTAGTGTCGGTGATGATGAGATGAAACGACACATCGACATAACACTGGCCGTCCGCCTTGGCGTGATACTGCTTCACAACTTCGCGCAGGCTCTCGCCCTTCTGCTGGAGTGCGAAGGGCAGCACCATCGTGTTGCCGCCAAAGGCCGCAGCCTGCGTGCCGGAGGCGAAATCATCGGCCATGATGATGCCCGGCGCGGATGGCTGGGCGAGATGCACATGGCTGTCGATGCCGCCGGGCAGCACCAGCATGCCGGCCGCATCCACGATTTCGGCCGCGGTGCCGAGGTTGGCGCCAAGCGCTGCAACCTTGCCGCCGCTGATGCCGACATCGCAGGAAAACGTGTCGGAGGCTGTGGCGACGGTGCCGCCGCGGATAATGGTGTCGAACGCCAAGCGCTGCTCCTAAATCGATTTACGGCCTGACAGGGGCTTGATCGGTAGCAAAGGGTCATGCTCCATGCAGGTCTAGCGGACTAAAACCTAGCAAAAACCATTCCGCAAACGGGAAGAAAATCCAAGGAAACGTCTTATGTTATCGCAAGCCGACCGCAATAAGTGCGCCGATATCCTGATGGCTGCGCAAAAGGAGCGCAAGCAGGCGGTCCAGCTATCCGTGACCTTTCCGGCCATCACCATTGAGGATTCCTACGCAATCTCGACCGAGGTGGCCAACCGCAAGATTGCCGCAGGCGCCAAGCTGATCGGCCACAAAGTCGGCCTCACGTCCAAGGCCATGCAGCGTTCTTCGATGATCGATGAGCCGGATTTCGGCTTCATCCTCGACGACCAGATGATCGCCGACGGCGCCAAGGTGAAGCACGCCGACTACTGCAAGCCACGCGTCGAAGTCGAGCTCGCCTTCGTCATGGGCAAGCGTCTGCTTGGCCCCGGCATCGGGCTGACCGACGTGCTGCGCGCCACCGAATATGTCGTGCCGGCGATCGAGATCGTCGATGCCCGCTTGCAGGATCAGCGCAAGATCACCGACACCGTGGCCGACAATGGCGCCGCCGCCGGCATCGCGCTGGGCGGACGCCCGGTCGGCCCGCTGGACGTTGATCTGCGCTGGGTCGGCGGCATCATGTACAAGAATTCCGAAATCGAAGAGACCGGACTTGCCGCCGGCGTCCTCGGCCACCCCGCGCTCGGCGTCGCCTGGCTCGCCAACAAGCTCGGCAGCGTCGGCACCGCGCTCGAGCCGGGCCATCTCGTGCTCGCCGGTTCTTTCACCCGCGTCGTGTTCGCGCAAAAAGGCGACACGCTGCATGCCGATTTCGGCCCGCTCGGCGGCATCGCCATTCAATTCGTCTAGCGCATGATCCCGAAAAGTTGGCACCGGTTTTCGGATAAGATCATGCGCAAAAACTAGAGAAAGTCTCGACCATGCAACGCAACGCCTTCAAGCACGACCTTGCCGCCGGAAAACTGCAGATCGGCCTATGGTTCAGCCTGTGCAGCAACATCGCTGCCGAAATCGTCGGCGACAGTGGCTATGACTGGATTCTGCTCGACACCGAGCATTCGCCGAACGAGATCCCGAATTTGGTGACACAGTTGCAGGCGCTCCAAGCCGGCACGGCGACGCCGATCGTGCGGCCGGCCTGGAACGACGCCGTCCTGATCAAGCGCGTGCTGGATATCGGCGCGCAGGCGGTACTGATCCCCTACGTGCAGAATGTCGAGGAGGCGAAAGCCGCGGTAGCGGCTTGCCGCTACCCACCGCACGGCATTCGCGGCGTTTCGGTCGCTGCGCGCGCCAGCCGCTACGGCCGCACGCCCGGCTACCTTGGCAAGGCAAACGGCGAGGTATGCGTGCTGGTCCAGGTCGAAACCGGTGAGGCATTGGCGAACCTCGAAGCGATTGCCGTAGTCGACGGCGTCGATGGCGTCTTCATCGGACCGTCTGACCTCGCCGCCTCGCTCGGTCATCTCGGTAATCCACAGCACCCCGAAGTCCAGAAGGCGATTAAGGACGCCGTCGACCGGCTCAAGAAAGTGGGCAAGCCTGCCGGCATGCTGACCGGAAATGAGGAGGAGGCCCGCCGCTACATCGATTGGGGTTACCTGTTCGTGGCGGTCGGGGCCGATGTCGGGCTGCTCGCAAAAAACGCCGACGCGCTGTGCAAGCGGTTCAAATCGGGTTGATACGTGCGAATTGCCTTATGTGTGAGCAGTTAACCCGCAAAAGTCGTATTTCCAATCGTCGTTTTATATGGAATACCAGCCCCTTAGAAGCTCTTGCCGGAATGTGAAAACATCCAGAGAATGAGAGCCCAGGGAACGCCGCGTGATGAGTGATGACACGATCCTCGAAACCGAGGATCTCACCAAGGAATTCGCTGGATTTACCGCCGTCGGCGGCGTCAGCCTGCGCGTCAAGCGCGGGACCATTCACGCCTTGATCGGGCCGAACGGCGCCGGCAAGACGACCTGCTTTAATCTGCTGACGAAATTCCTCAGCCCCACCCGCGGCCGTATCGTTTTCAAAGGCCAGGACATCACGGCGATGCAGCCGGCCGATGTGGCAAGACTCGGCTTGGTGCGCTCGTTTCAGATTTCGGCCGTGTTCCCGCACATGAGCGTCCTGGAAAACGTGCGCATCGCCTTGCAGCGCGCGCGCGGCGGATCATTCGATTTCTGGCGCTCGACGTCCGTGCTCGACAGCTTCAACGAACGGGCCTTGGAGCTGATCGCGGATGTCGGTCTGTCGTCATTTGCCGATTGGGCCGCGGTCGAGTTGCCGTATGGCCGCAAGCGCGCGCTCGAAATAGCCACCACGCTGGCGCTCGATCCGGAAATGCTGCTACTGGATGAGCCGACCGCCGGCATGGGACACGAAGACATCGATCGTATCGCGCAACTGATCAAGCGGGTGTCCGCCAATCGCACCGTGCTGATGGTTGAGCACAATCTTTCTGTCGTCTCGGACCTGTCAGACACGATCACCGTGCTGACGCGCGGGCGCGTGCTGGCGGAAGGCAACTACAAGACGGTATCGAGCAACCCTGAAGTGCGCGAAGCCTATATGGGGACGGGGCATGCTTGACGTGACCGGTCCGCTGCTCGCGATCAAGGACCTGCAGGCCTGGTATGGCGAGTCGCATATTTTGCACGGCGTGGATTTCGACGTGCGTGAGGCCGAGGTGGTCACGCTGCTCGGCCGCAATGGCGCCGGCAAGACTACGACGCTGAAATCGATCATGGGCATGGTCGGCCACCGCACCGGCTCGGTGCGTTTCGAGGGCCGCGAGATGATCGGGCTTAATTCCGAACATATCGCGCGGGCTGGCATTGCATTTTGTCCCGAAGAGCGCGGCGTCTTTGCAAGTCTCAGCGTCGAAGAAAACTTGCTGCTGCCGCCCGTGGTCAAGCCCGGCGGCCTGTCGCTCAATCAAATTTTCGAATTGTTTCCGAACTTGAAAGAGCGATTGGGTTCCAGCCAGGGCACCAAGCTCTCCGGCGGCGAACAGCAGATGCTCGCGATCGGCCGTATTGTGCGCACCGGCGCGCGGCTGCTCCTGTTAGATGAGCCAACCGAAGGTCTTGCCCCCGTCATTATTCAACAAATCGGCAAGACCATTCGCGCCCTGAAGCAGCAGGGTTTTACCATCCTGCTGGTGGAACAAAATTTTCGCTTCGCCTCAACCGTTGCGGATCGCTATTACGTCATGGAACATGGGCGTATCATCGACCAGTTCGCCAATTCAGAACTGGAAGCCAATGTCGAGAAACTGCATGACTATCTCGGTGTCTGATCGAAACTACCCAAAACAAAACGGAGGAATGCACTTATGAGGAAGACCTTAGTATTGGCGGCACTTGCTGCCGTTCTCGCCTGCGGTACGGCTAACGCCCAGCAGGTGACCGTGAAGATCGGCGTGCTCAGCGACATGTCGAGCCTTTACGCCGACATCGGCGGACCCGGCTCGGTCACCGCTGCCAAAATGGCAGTCGCCGACTTCGCCAAGACCAATCCCAACGTGAAGGTCGAGCTGATCAGCGGCGATCACCAGAACAAGCCTGACGTCGGCTCACAGATCGCCAACCAGTGGTTCGATGTCGACAAAGTCGACATGATCATCGACGTGCCGAATTCGGGCGTCGCGCTCGCGGTCAGCGAGATCGCCAAGCAGAAGAACAAGATCTTCATCGTCTCTGGCGCTGCGGCTTCGACCCTCACCGGCGCAAAATGCAACGCCAACACCGTGCACTGGACCTACGACACCTGGATGCTGGCCAACGGCACCGGCAAGGCGATGGTCAAGACCGGTGGCGACACCTGGTTCTTCCTCACCGCCGACTATGCCTTCGGTCACGCGCTTGAGACCGACACCATCGCGGTCGTCGAGAAAAATGGCGGCAAGGTGCTCGGCAAGGTTCGTCACCCGCTCAACACCAACGACTTCTCGTCGTTCCTGCTGCAGGCGCAGACCTCCAAGGCCAAGGTGATCGGCTTGGCGAACGCCGGCGGCGATACCATCAACTCGATCAAGGCGGCGTCTGAATTCGGCATCGTCAAGGGCGGGCAGAACCTCGCCGGGTTGCTGGTGTTCTCGAGCGACGTCAACGCACTGGGCTTGCAGACAGCCCAGGGCCTGGCGCTGACTGAGACTTGGTATTGGGACGCTAACGACGCCAACCGCGCCTGGACCAAGCGCTGGACCGCGGAACGCGGCGCGGCCAACAAGTTTCCGACCATGATCCATGCCGGCGTCTATGCCGGCATCCTGCACTATCTGAAGGCGCGCGCCGCCGGCGCACCTGGCGACGACGGCAAAGCCGCTGTCGACAAGATGAAGTCCATGCCGACCGACGACGTGTTGTTCGGCAAGGGCGCGGTCCGCGCTGACGGCCGCGTCACTCACCCGGCCTATCTGTTCGAAGTGAAGAAGCCGTCGGAATCGAAATATCCCGGCGACTTCTACACCCTGCGCGCCACCATCCCGGCGGACGAAGCCTTCCGTCCGCTCAAGGAAGGCGGTTGCCCGCTGGTCAGCGGCTGATCGGTTACGACAATCGGGGAGGGGCGGACCTGTGGTCCGCCCCTTCGCCTGATGGAGCCTTTGCGTGTTTGAAATCTTCGGCGTGCCTTCGAATGCCCTGTTCGGCCAGCTTCTGATCGGGCTGATCAACGGCTCGTTCTATGCGTTGCTGAGCCTCGGCCTTGCCGTGATTTTCGGCATGCTCAACATCATCAATTTCTCGCATGGCGCCCAATACATGCTCGGGGCGTTTGTGGCCTATCTGCTGCTGCAATTTTCCGGCATCGGCTATTGGCCGGCGCTGATCCTGGCGCCCGTGATTGTCGGCATCACCGGCATCATCGTCGAGCGCACGATGCTGCAATGGCTCTACAAGCTCGACCATCTTTACGGCCTGTTGCTGACATTTGGCCTCGCCTTGATCTTTGAAGGTGTGGCGCGCAATTTCTTCGGCTCCGCCGGTTTGCCTTACGTCGTGCCGGAATCGCTGCAAGGCGGCCGCAATCTTGGCTTCATGTTTCTCCCCAATTACCGCGCCTGGGTGATTGTGGCCTCGCTTACGGTTTGCTTCGGCACCTGGTTCGTGATCGAACGGACGCGCCTTGGCGCCTATCTGCGCGCCGCCACCGAGAATCCCCAGTTGGTGCGCGCCTTCGGCATCAACGTGCCGCGCATGATCACGCTCACCTACGGCTTTGGCGTGGCGCTCGCGGCCTTCGCCGGCGTGATGGCGGCGCCGATCTACAACGTCTCGCCGCAGATGGGCTCGGAACTGATCATCGTCGTCTTCGCGGTGGTGGTGATCGGCGGCATGGGTTCGATCCTCGGCGCTATCGTGACCGGTTTCGGTCTCGGCGTGATTGAGGGCCTGACCAAGGTGTTCTTTCCTGAGGCCTCTAACACCGTGATCTTTGTCATCATGGCGATCGTGCTGCTGGTGCGGCCGGCCGGCCTGTTCGGGCGGAGAGGGTGATGGAACAGCGCATCGCCGACCCGGTTGCCGATCCAGCCGCCCAAAAGCCGTCGGCGTTGCGCAGGCAAAGCGAGACGATTGCTTTCGTCGTCATGGTCGCGGCGTTGATCGTCGCGCCGTTCTTCACCTATCCGTTGTTTCTGATGCAGGCGATGTGCTTTGCGCTGTTTGCTTGCGCGTTTAATTTGCTGATCGGCTATGTCGGACTCCTGTCCTTCGGTCATGCACTCTATTTCGGCTGGGCGAGTTATCTCGCTGCCTATTCCGCCAAGGCCTGGGGTTTCCCGCCCGAGCTTGCGATCCTCACCGGCACGGCAACGGGAGCCATTCTGGGGCTGCTGGCAGGCTCGCTGGCGATCCGCCGCCAGGGCATCTATTTCGCCATGATCACGCTGGCGCTGGCGCAGATGATGTATTTCTTCGCGCTGCAGGCGAAGTTTACCGGCGGCGAGGACGGCATACAGGCGGTGCCGCGCGGCCATCTGTTCGGCCTGTTCGATCTGCGCAGCGAGATGAACATGTACATCGTCGTGCTGGTGGTCTTCCTCGGCGGTTTCCTGTTCATCTACCGCATCATCCATTCGCCGTTCGGCGAAGTGCTCAAGGCGATCCGTGAGAACGAGACGCGGGCGATTTCGCTTGGCTACAAGACCGACCGCTACAAGCTGGTCGCCTTCGTCCTGTCGGCGACGCTGGCGGGCGCGGCCGGCGCCACCAAGGCGATTGTGCTGCAGCTGGCTTCGCTTACCGACGTCAATTGGCCCATGTCGGGCGAGGTCGTGCTGATGACGCTGGTTGGCGGCTTGGGCACCATATTCGGGCCGGTCGTCGGCTCGTTCGTGATCCTGCTGATGCAGTACAAGCTCTCGATCGTCGGCGAGTGGGTGCTGGTCATTCAGGGCATCATCTTTGTCTCCTGCGTGCTGTTGTTCCGCCGCGGCATCATTGGCGAACTGGCCAATAAATTGCGGATCCGATTGTAAGGGGGCGCTAGCCCCTTTTAATCATTGGCGAATCAGCTTACACTGCAAGAGTTATCCACATTCAGTGCGTCGGCGTTTTGTGCAACCGCTGATCGTCACCGGCCTCGTCGCGGCCGGGCATTTGACGATACGGAGCCTGTCAACCGCCCATGACGAAGTCGCCAGGCGCGCCGCGCCCCGATGAAATCTCCAAGAAATGGAGTGATCTGGCCGATCGCCGGCTTGCCTATTTCACCGAGCTTTATCGCAGCGGCCGCTGGAAGCGCTACTACACGGAAGAGAGTTTCGGCTCGCGCATGCGCGACGTGATCAAGGCAGCCAAAGACTGGGCCGACCTTGCCGACAAGACATTGGCCGGTCGTGTTCTGGCCGAGCAGCGGACCGCGCGCGAGCGCCGGTTCAACCGCGCCGCATAAACTTTTCCCGGTTTGCGCTCGCCGCGGCACCTGAGCTAGACCCTTCCATCTCTTCTCCCACCCGAGTTGTGTGATCCCATGAGCAGCGCGCTTTTCTCGTCCTACCGGCTGGCCGGCCTGGAGCTTGCCAACCGCATCGTCGTCTCGCCGATGTGCCAGTATTCCGCCGACGACGGCTGCGCCAACGACTGGCACCTGATGCATCTCGGCATGCTGGCGAATTCCGGCGCGTCGTTGGTCATCGTCGAAGCCACGCATGTTGAGCGCCACGCCCGCATCACCCACGGGTGCCTCGGGCTCTATTCCGACGACAACGAAGCGGCTCTGGCACGGGTGATCTCAAGCGCGCGCCGCGCCGGCAGCGCCAAATTCGGCATCCAGATCGCGCATGCCGGGCGCAAGGCCTCGGCGCAAAAGCCGTGGGACGGCGCAGGCCCGCTCAGCCCCGACGCCGATCCGTGGCAGACGATTGCCGCCTCGCCAATTCCGTTCGGCGAGAACTGGCATACGCCACGCGAAGTCACCGAGGCCGACATGGAGCGCGTGCGAAAGGCTTTCGTGTCTTCGATACAACGGGCGCTGCGCATCGGCTTCGACGAAATCGAACTGCACATGGCGCACGGCTATCTGGCGCATGGCTTCATGTCGCCGATTTCCAACAAGCGCACCGATCAATATGGTGGATCGTTCGAGAACCGCCTGCGCTTTCCGTTGTCGATTGCACGCGCCGCCCGCGCGGTGGTGCCGAAAGGTGTGCCGCTCGGCGCGCGCATCACCGGCAGCGACTGGCGCGAGGGCGGACTGACGCCCGACGACGCGGTCAATATTGCCAAGGCGCTCAAGGCCGAAGGGATAGACTTCATCTGCGTGTCGTCTGGAGGCGTGGCTGGCGGCATTCACAATCCGACGCAAGCTGGCTTCAACGTGCCGATCGCCGAGCGTGTGAAAAAAGAAGCGGGCATTGCGACGCGCACCGTCGGGCTGATCGTCAAGCCCGACCATGCCGAGGAGATCGTGGCCAAAGGCCAGGCCGATATGGTGTCGATGGCGCGCTGCTTCCTCGACGATCCGCACTGGGGCTGGCACGCGGCCAAGGCGCTCGGCGCCGATGTGGCGCGGCCGGTGCAATATGCGCGCGCGGGTCCCAAGCTGTGGGCGCCCGCCGCCGCCAGGGCCTGACGGCAACCGGCGTGGAAAATTTCGTTTTCCTCGCAGTCCTGTTCGCCGCCCTTTGTCACGCCGGCTGGAACGCGCTGATCAAGGTCGGGCTCGACCCGCTCTCGACCACGACGTTGATTTCTATCGGCTCCGGCGTGGTGGCGCTCGCGTTCTTGCCGCTGGTTGGTCTGCCAGCCTGGGCCGCCTGGCCGTGGCTGATCGCTTCGGTCATCATTCATCTGGTCTATTTTGCCGCGTTGATCGAAGCCTATCGCACCGGCGACCTCGGGCAGGTCTACCCAATCGCGCGCGGCTCGGCGCCGCTGATGACCGCCGCCGCGACCACGCTTTTGGTTGGTGAGCATTTCAGCCTGATGGGGTGGGGCGGGATTGTCGCGCTGGTTTCGGGCGTCTTCATGCTCTCGGCCCATGGTGGCCGTGAATTGGCTCAAATCGACCGGCGCGCCATCGGCTTCGCCTTGCTCACCGCGCTCACGATCTGCGCCTATTCGGTGGTGGACGGTATCGGCGCAAGATTGTCGGCCAATCCGAATGCCTATTCGGCCTGGCTGTTCGTTGGCATCGGCATCGTGATGGTGCCTTATGCGCTTTACCGCGATGGCCGCGATGTCATTCCGGCGATGCAAACTTACTGGCGGCGCGGCTTTACCGGCGGCGCCTTGCAGTTGCTGTCCTACGGGATCGCGATTTGGGCAATGACGGTCGCGCCGATCGCGATTGTCGCCACGCTGCGCGAAACCAGCGTGCTGTTCGGCGCCGTCATCGCGGTAGTCATATTGAAGGAGCCGTTGCGCGCGGTGCGGATCGCTGCGGCGCTGCTGATCGTTTGCGGGCTGGTGCTCATTCGCCTGCAGTGACGGCTAAATTGTCATGAGTTATTTCGCCAAGGCGGTGGTGACCGGCGATTCAATGCCGATACGGCCGAAACCCGGCAGCTTCACGCCGGGATAGCGCAGGTCGATACCGGCGACGAGGCCAAGCAGGTTGACCTCGATGCCTTCGATCCAGCCGACCTTGATGTCGGCGATGCCGCCGAAGTTGAGTTCATAGCCGGTACGACTGTCGGTCAAACCTGCATAAAAGCCGTCGCGAAAATCTCGCCCGACCGCATTGGGCGGCAGCGCCACGCGCAGTTCCGGCACGGCGCGCAACACGGCGGCGGTGAAGCTGTTGCTGTTGGGCCCCGGCCAGATGCGGTAATCGCCGGCGCGGCTGTAGCTGTAGGCGCGCACGGCGGCCTCGACTTTGGGAATGAGCTTTTCGGCTTGCGCGCCCGACACATCCGCGATCGCCACCGGCATGTTGCCGAACCAGCGCCCGTCCGCCGGCCAGCCATTGGTGCGCACCGGATTGCCCCAGCCGACGACGTCGTAGCGCGTCCATTCCTTCGCGCCAGCGGGCTTGTAGACGATCCAGCTGTGGACCGAGAACACGCCCTTCCAGCCGCCGGTGGTGCCGGTGAACACGACGAGCCGTGCCGGCTCGAAGATTGCGGCGTGCGGCAAGGCTCCGGTGCTCGACCAGTCGGCGTCGCGCCACGAGCGCGGGCCGCCGCCGGCGGCATAAAGCGCGGCACGGGCGAGAATGGGGGCAAGAAATAACGCGAAGATGGCGAGCATGATGAGGGTTCAACGCTTCATGGGGCGGGAAGATTTGGGGCGAGCCAACATGGCGTCTAGATAGGGAAGGTTTCCGGCCTAAACGAGGCGGCGGCATCATTAACATTCGGCCATCAACGAAACACTGCCGCCGTCGCCTTGAGCAGAGCGCGCCCTGTGCGGGCAAGTTTTCCGGCATTAAGGCCCGGCGGCACGTGGATAAAAGTTGCCAAACGCGGGCCGCCGGCCTTTCGCGCCGCCAGCGCCGCCCGCCAGCACAGATAATTGCACAGATAGTCGCCGGCATCGTTTGAGAGAGCCACCGGCATGCCCGTGGCGCGAGCGGCGGCGAGCAACCGGCGGCTCGGCGTCGGCAACGAAAGCGAGGCGCCGCGCCCGGGCGCGATCCATTCGAGACGCGGCACAAATCCGCCGGCGTCGGCCAGCCGCGACAGCGCGTTGCGCGCGTGGGTCTCAATGCGCAAAGTGACGGCTCTGGTCGCTAGCCCGAACATCAGCAGCGCGTCCGTGCGGTGGCGCGCGATCAGCTTCGGCAGGTCGCAGTCGACTGCTGCGTAGCTTGTTGGAAAAATATGCGTGACGATCTTCGCGCTCCCCATCCTCCATTGCGCGAGGCTCTTCACCAGCGGTCCGGTCGGGTTGACGGGCGCGCCGGGGAACGGGCCAAAGCCGGTGACGAGAATGGTGAGTGGTGCCATCTAGACGCCGAGCAGTTCCAGCAAGGGTTATGGACGAACGAACGCGGACGCCTTCACTCCGCCGCCCGCTGGTCGTGGCCAAGGCGGTGGTGCAGCGTCTTGAGGAGCTTCTCCGCTGCTTCGGCGATCACGGTGCCGGGCGGGAAGATCGCCTCGGCGCCGGCCTTGCGCAATGCCTCGTAGTCCTGCTGCGGCACCACGCCGCCGACCACGACCATGATATCGTCGCGGCCTTGCTTCTCGAGCTCGGCCTTGAGTTCCGGCACCAGCGTGAGATGCGCTGCGGCGAGCGACGAAATCCCTAATATGTGGACGTCATTTTCTACCGCTTGGCGGGCGGCTTCCTGCGGCGTTGCAAACAGCGGCCCGATATCGACGTCGAAGCCGAGATCGGCGAAAGCCGAGGCGATCACCTTCTGCCCGCGATCGTGGCCATCCTGGCCGATCTTGGCGACCAGCAAACGCGGGCGGCGCCCTTCGGCGGCCTTGAAGGCTTCGACTGCGACGCGCAACCTTTCGACGGCGACGGTCGTGCCGACCTCCCGTTTGTAGACTCCGGTGATGACTTTGGTCTCCGCGCGGTGGCGGCCGAAGACTTTTTCCAGCGCCGTCGAGATTTCACCGACAGTCGCCTTCGCCCGGGCGGCGTCGATTGCCAGCGCCAGCAGATTGCCGTTGCCGGTAGCGCCGCGGGTCAACGCGTCGAGCGCCTCTTGCAGCTTTGCCGGATCCCGCTCGGCGCGCAGCCGCTTTAGCTTGTCGAGCTGCATGGTGCGCACGGCGCTGTTGTCGACCTTAAGCACGTCGATGGGCGCCTCGTCGGTCGGCTGATATTTGTTGACGCCGATGACGGACTGCACGCCGGCATCGATGCGTGCCTGCGTCTTGGCGGAGGCTTCCTCGATGCGCAGCTTGGGAATGCCGGCCTCGATTGCCTTGGTCATGCCGCCGAGCGCCTCGATCTCCTCGATATGGCCCCAAGCCTTGCGCGCGAGATCGTAAGTGAGCTTTTCGACAAAGAAAGACCCGCCCCAGGGATCGACGATGCGGGTAGCACCGGCTTCCTGCTGCAACACGATCTGCGTATTGCGGGCGATGCGGGCGGAGAAATCGGTCGGCAGAGCGAGCGCCTCGTCGAGTGCATTGGTGTGCAGCGATTGGGTCTGGCCCTGCGTTGCGGCCATCGCCTCGATCATCGTGCGCGGCACATTGTTGAACACGTCCTGCGCCGCCAACGACCAGCCCGAGGTCTGGCAGTGCGTGCGCAGCGACAACGAG